>CAYTRT010000012.1:0-35876 GCA_964440295.1 uncultured Nitrososphaeria archaeon | reverse complement strand
CTTCACAGCGATTTAGGGACTGAGTGAAGGCTCGTGTTATTGTTGCTGTGAAATGTGAAGAGGATGTGGAGACTCTGCTCGCTACTCGTGGGTATTTACATAATAGCTATCTACGTATTACATGAAGAACGCAGAGAAATTGCTGAGACATTGGCTATTTAGCGCTCGATTTTTCATTATTCATCAATCTACATACTTATAGAGATAAAATTGGTTGATTGATTCGCATGGAGATAACTGCATCGCCCAGCCTTATTTCACTCCTGTTTACTATGAGTGAAGGCTTCATTTCACAGCTTCTCCAGTTGCTCCAGTGGAAATCGAGGGGTTCAATATTAAAAAGCCTATTAACAAGTGAAGGACTGTGAATTAGCCTTCTATTCGTTGAAAGAAGGAAAAATATTGCTTTTTAAAGGCCGAGTAAAAAGGAACTATCCACCACTAGTAAACAATAGAAGAGACTATTGTCGATGTATTTTACTCCTCCACCCCTATTTTTCATGTGGAAAATAGTTTTTTACCTATTTTCTAGGGCAAAATCAAAATAATAAAAATAAATTGTAGTAATTTGTCAAAATAATTTTTGTTTAATGTAGTAATAGATTCCTTAGTTGTCTATTGGACGTGGAACATTTTCAGTTGAAGGTCAGGGGTGAGGAGGACCCTCTGAGGGAGTTGATTACTCAGATTAAGGGCGCCCCAAGCCTGTTCATAAACAGAGAGGTGCTCCGGGCCGACTATATTCCTGGAAACCTGCCGCATCGCTGGGAGCATATTAGGAGACTCGGCGAGATACTATCGCCTGGGCTCAGGGCCTCGAGGCCTAGCAATGTCTTCATCTATGGAAAGACCGGCACGGGTAAGACCGCGGTCGTGAAGCATGTCTTTAAGAGGTTTGCCGAGGAGTCCGCGAACATGAATCTGCCGCTTAGGTTCGTCTATATCAACTGTAGGCTTACGGGGACTGAGTATAGGGTGCTCTCCGAGCTATGCTCTGCCCTCGGCGTGAGGATACCCTTCACGGGACTCTCTAGAGCCGAGGTCTTCAGCAGGTTTAGGGCCGCCCTTCACCAGTCATCATCTCTACTCGTTGTATGTCTCGACGAGATTGACATACTGGTTAAGAGCTCCGGAGACGCCCTTCTATACGAGCTCACTAGGATTAACGAGGCCTCTGAGAGTGGCCAGCTCTCAATAGTGGGAGTCTCCAACGACTTGATGTTCAAGGAGATGCTCGACCCAAGAGTCCTCAGCAGCTTAAGCGAGGAGGAGATCGTCTTCCATCCCTACACCGCGATAGAACTTATAGACATTCTCAGCGAGAGGGCGGCCATGGCCTTCAGGGAGGGCGCGGTCCCGCAACAAGTGATTAATCTATGCGCAGCGCTCGCGGCGGCAGAGCACGGCGATGCTAGAAGGGCCCTGGACCTGCTGAGGGTGGCTGCAGAGATAGCTGAGCGGAACGGCGTCTCAGTAGTTAGTGAGGCACATGTCAGGGCCGCGCTCGGAGTCATCGAGCAGGGCCGCGTCTACGAGGCACTATCAACTCTGCCGCTTCACGGACGGATAGTCTTGATGGCTATTTATCACGTTGCGAGGTCCGGTGTCCAGAGAGTTACTTCCGGCATGGTCTACAACTATTACAGAGAACTGTGCAGGAATCTTGGGCTGGACCCGCTTACTGACAGGAGGATCAGCTCGCTCTTATCAGAACTAGACATGCTGGGAGTAATTTCATGCGATGTCGTGAGCTTCGGAAGGTACGGCAGGACGAGGAGGATAATACTTAAGGTGCCGATGGAGGAGATAAAGAGCGTGCTGGAGAGAGACGAGCTTCTCTCAAATCTGATCGAATATTCCTATAAGCCCCAGTCAAAAGAGAATGAGCAGTGACGAGCACTGGCAGAGGAGAAGACATTAAGAGGCTCGCGTCAAAGGCTCTGAGTAAAGGATACCAGCTGACAGAAAGCTCCATCAAGATATTACTCGAACGGAAAAACCCAGACGAGCTATTAGACAGATTGTTGTCTTGGATCAAGAGTTCTAGGCCGGGCACAATACTAATCGAGCCAGGAGTCGTTATGGATTTCTTAAGGACGATCGACGGAGAGAAGCCTCCAGAGGAGCAGGTCGCGAAGACCGCGTCTTTCAGGATCAAGTCGACGAGCTACAGCGATGTGTGGATTGAGGGCTCGACTGAGGAGTTTAGGCTTTACTTTACTGTTCGGTATCAGCGTATTAGGGAGATTTTTGAGAGGCGGGGAATAAGTGTCTACTCTCCTTCTGAGCTTAGAGAACAGGGGCTTAAGGAGGCCTACATCATAGGTATGGTCTCCGAGGTCAGACCAGTAAAGAATGGATACAGCGTCATCGTCGAGGATCCTAAGGGAGTCTGGAGGATCATCGTGCCGAAGGGTGATAGAAACCTAGAGGAGCGGGTCGAGGACTTATTGCCAGACATGGTGGTGACGATGAGGGTCAGGATGCGTGCCTCTGTCCTCGTGGCCCAAGATATATTGCTGCCTGACGTACCTCCAGTTCCTCAAAGAAGGCTGAGCGGGCCGGACGTCAATGTATGCATCATCTCAGACATACACGTGGGGAGCTCAAGGTTTAACGAGGAGCTGTTCAATGATTTTCTTGAGTGGCTATCATCCGACGAGGATGAAGCCTCTAAGACCTGCTTCCTAGTAATTAACGGTGACCTCGTCGATGGTGTCTATATCTATCCAGGACAGGAGAATGAGCTTGCTCTCCCATCACTCAACAAGCAGTTCGAGAAAGCCTCTGAGCTCCTCAAGAAAATTCCTGAGAGAGTTACGGTGATTTATGTGCCGGGCAATCATGAGCCGGTTAGGAAGGCTCTGCCCCAGCCCCCGATCCAGCATAGGTATAGGGAATTGCTCGGCCAGCATGATGGGCTGGTATACGTGGGCAACCCCGCGTGGATCTCGTTTGACGGCATAGAATTCTTGGTTTTTCACGGCCAGACGCTGGACGACGTCATTCAGTCCGGCAGCAGGTTCTCATACAGCACCATTCATCGCGATGCTGCTGCACTGTTGGAGTTCGTCTTGAGGACGCGGCACCTAGCGCCGACCTACGGAGTCGTCACGCCCCTCCTGCCCCTAAGGGACGACCCATTGATGATATCCGAGGTGCCGGTCGTCTTTGCTACTGGGCATATACACGTCGCGGCCCAGAGCTTGTATAGGGGCGTCCATCTGGTTAATACTGGCACTTGGCAGGAACAGACGAAGTTTCAGGCAAGCCTAGGTCTTGAACCAACCGTTGGGACCGCGGCGATACTCAACCTGCGAAGCATGAGGCTTAGCATCAAGAAGTTTGGATAGCCCGCTCGACGATTCTATGAATCTCTATCTTCTTTAACAACTCGATGCTGATGAACGTGATGATTGAGCTGCCGATGATCCACGCTAAATCCATGATGCTTGGTGGAACTATGTGGAGGGCCTGCCTCGTAGCCGGAATGCTGACGAGAAGTGTTATCAGGAATGACTCCCAAACTATTGAGAGCATCAATAGCTTATGAGGCTTAGCGACAAATACTGAGTGGATAAGCGAGCGGCAATTAATCGCTATCGTCAGCTCAACTGCGATAAACATGAGGAATAGTCTACTCCTGGCCACGTCGAGGCCCATAGGCAGGGCATGCATGAATCCCAGCATCAGTATCGGCGCCTCAACAATTAGGGCTCTAATTATGAACTCGACGACCTCTCGTGTAAATACTGGCTCCCTCCTCGGCCGGGGAGGCCGCCTCATCAAGTCGTGGTCAGGTGGGCTGAAGCCAAGCGCTATCGCTGGCAACCCATCGGTGGCTAAGTTAATGTATAGGATCTGGACTGGGAGGAGCGGCAATAGTTCTTCTCCGTGGAGGCCCAGCAATGGTAGGACGATGATTGCAGCTATTCCTATTACGGCGACCTCGACGAGGTTTGCCTGAAGCAGATAGGCTAGGTATTTCTTTATGTTGTCGTAGATCCATCTTCCCAGCTCTACTGCCTTCACGATCGTCGCGAAGTTGTCGTCCAGCAGTATTAGGTCTGATGACTCCTTTGCTACTTCTGTCCCGGTTATGCCCATCGCTATTCCTATGTCAGCCTTTTTTAGGGCCGGCGCATCGTTAACTCCGTCGCCCGTCATTGCAACGGTCTTTCCGCGCCTCTTCCAAGCATCAACTATCCTGAGCTTATGCAGTGGAGAGACTCGTGCATAAACTGTCACGTGGTCGACCTCTTCTGCTAATTCTTCATCGCTTATCTTCTCGAGGTCTTCGCCCCTCAATACTTTATCACCCTCCTTATAGATCTCTGCCTCCTTGGCTATAGCTACAGCAGTCAACGCGTGGTCACCTGTAATCATGACTGGTTTTATCCCCGCCATCCTGCAAAGCTTGACGGCCTCGATTGCTTCTGGTCTCGGGGGATCCATGATACCTACTAGGCCGATGAAGGTGAATCCCTGCTCGATAGACTCGTCATAACTTTCAGGCGGTGCGTCGAGCTTCTTATCAGCTATAGCGATTACCCTTAAACCCTTCGAGGCCATCTCCTCGTTAATCTTGATTATTTCTGCCCTCACCCCCTCTGACAACTCAGCGTCAAAACTATTCCTCATTATCTTGGCGCATCTCGAGAGGACGACTTCTGGCGCGCCCTTCATATAAGCCACGTAGCCTTCGGGCCCGGAAACGATTGTAGTCATTCTTTTCCTTTCGGAGCTAAAGGGCACCTCGCCCAGCCTCTTATGACTAGAAATAGTCTCCTCATAGCTCAGTCCAAGCTTCTCGGCGAGCATCAACAATGCACCCTCCGTCGGGTCGCCGACGATGACCGTCCTTCCATCCTCTCTCTTTAATACCGCATCGGATGACAAGACAGCGGCCCTAGAGAGTCTCAGAAATCTTGACCGCTGCTCCTCAATGTTCATTGATTGCTGGACTTGCTTATCACTGCTCGCCGCGTCTGTCTCTGAAATGTTGTAGAGTGTTCGATCGATGTATACTTGGCGGGCAGTCATTTCTCCTTTAGTTATTGTGCCGGTCTTGTCCGAGCATATGACCTCGGTGGATCCAAGAGTCTCTACTGCTGTCAGGTTTCTAGCTAGTGCGTTTCTCTTAGCGAGTAGCCATGTGCCTACTGCGAGTGTGCTCGTAACTATTGCTGGTAGGGCCTCTGGGACTGCCGCGACTGCGAGAGAGACGGAGAACATGAAGATGTTTATCAGCGAGGCCTGTCCTAGGGGTTCCCCGCGGATAAAGAACTCAGCGATGTCTATCATCGCTATTATTGCCACGAGTATGATGACGATCTTTCCCAACGTCTTTGCTACTTCATCCATCCTCATCTCTAGCGGGGTCTTCTCCTCTCTTATCTCGGCTACCTGCTGGGCTATCTTTCCAAATTCCATCCTCATGCCCGTAGCGGTCACTACTGCCTTTCCCTTCCCGCTCGTGACTGATGTGCCGGCGAAGACCATGTTTGTCCTGTCCGGCAGAGACGTGCCTTTCGGGAGTATGCTGCTTGTCTTGAGGACAGGCTCAGACTCGCCGGTAAGTGCGGCCTCATAGACTTGGAGGTTGAAGGACTCGATGACCCTCGCATCGGCGACGACCTTGTCTCCTGCCTCAAGTAGCAGTATGTCTCCCGGGACGACGTCTTCAGCCGCTATGCGTTGCTTCTCACCGTCCCTCAAGACGCTGCATGTCGGGCTAAGCATCTTCTTCAAGGACTCTACGATTCTTTCCGCCCTGAACTCCTGCCAGAATCCTAGGATGGATGCGACGAGGACTATTACCAATATGACTAATGCGTCTATGTATTCGCCGAGGAGTGCAGATATGGCCGTGGCTATCAGCAGTATAATCAGCATTAGATTCATGAATTGTTTGGCAAAGATCCTTAAAGGCGAGACGCCCTTCTTACGCTCAATTATGTTTGGGCCGTAGACTTCTCTTCTGCGCCTCGCCTCGCTGCTGGTTAGGCCGCTCTCAGCGTCAGAGCCGAGTATTTCTAGGCACTCAGACACGCTTAATGCATGCCATTCGGCGGCTAACTCTTCTCTAGGGCTTGAAACCAACCTTACAGCTATATCAGAAGTATGGCAGTATTTGGGTATGACTTCACTCCTATCATTCTGTCTTGTTGATTTTTAGTCGTCTTTTACCTGGCAGGACGAGGCTTATTCTCAGAGACCCCGATTTACTCAATTAACATTTGAATTTTCAGCGGAGAGGAAGCGTCATACCCAGGCTCTCCGAACAAGTCTTCACTCGTAAAGAATTAATTCTGAGTTTTTGCATCTCTACGTGGTAATGCGAGCATCAACGCCCACCGAGCTCTCGAAGTACTACGAGCAAATCTCGTCCCGTGTCCTAGAGGAGTATAGGCTGGCTTCTAGGGTCAGGGCTAGTACTGGCTCGCCGGTACCCGTGGTCGAGGTTTCGCTCCCATCAGACATGGCTGAGAGGGTCGAGGTGCTGGTGGGCCCGACCGGAGTTGCATCGCTGATAAGAGAGCTCCTCGATAAGTGCAGTGAAGACCTATTGCCCTTTAGGCTCGCGGAGACGTTGCTGAAGAGGTACGATAGAATTGACGACGAGGCGCTCAGCCAAGTGTTGAAGGTCTCGCTGGCGGTCATGACGCCTCCATGCATAACGGCCGCTCCGACGGAGGGTATCACGGGCGTAAAGATAAAGAAGAACAATGATGGCTCAAACTATCTCGCGGTCTACTTCGCTGGGCCTATCAGGTCTGCGGGCGGGACAGAGATAGCGGGCGCGGTGGTTTTGGCGGACTACATTAGGCGCCTCGCAGGCATCGGGGCCTATCAGCCAACGGATCAGGAGATTAGGAGATACATAGAGGAGCTTAGGGTCTACCGCAGGAAGGTAGGGCGCTTCCAGTACAATGTTCCAGACGAGGTGGTCGAGTTCGTCTTGAGGAGGTTGCCTATCGAGATTACTGGAGTCGCGACAGACATCATTCCAGTGCCTGCATATAAGGACCTGCCGAGGGTTGAGACTCCCTACCTGAGGGGAGGCGCCCTAAGAGTGCTAAACGACGGCGTGATAGGCAGGGCTAAGAAGGTTCTGAAGATCGTGAGGTTAAGCGGGCTGACTGGCTGGGAGTGGCTCGAGGAGGTCGCCGCTAGGCTCAGCGAGTCCAAGTCGACTGGAAAAAACACAGGCATGGACGACGTGGTCGGAGGTAGGCCCGTCCTCTCGAGTGCAGGCAGGTTCGGAGGGTTCAGGATTAGGTATGGGAGGGCTCCCACCACCTCGATGGCGGCTGTAGGCATCCATCCATACGCGATGAGACTGATGGAGAACTTCATCGTGACTGGGACCCAGCTGAGGACTGACTATCCTGGGAAGGGGGGCATAGCGGTGCCGATAAGCAGCATCGAGCCGCCCATCGTTATGCTTAGGGACGGCTCAGTCATGAGGATAGATAGTGAGGAAAAACTAGCAGAGGCAGAGAAGTCGGACTACAAGATACTCTTCAACGGAGACATACTCATCAGCTACGGCGACTGCGTCGAGAATAACGTGAAGCTCCAGCCGCCGGGGTACTGCGAAGAGTGGTGGATACAGGAAGCAATGCTTGAGGAGGCCCGCAGGGGAGGGCTAAGTGGCGAGGACCACAGATGGCTTGAGAGAGTTAGGAGGGATCCACTCCGCGTTGTACCACCCGTGGAGGTCGCCTGCAGGATAAGCCACAGGCTGGGCGTGCCGATTCATCCTAGATTCATGCCCTTCTGGGACCGACTCTCTGGAGTTGAAGTCGAGAAACTCAGAAGGTGGCTCGCCACTGCTATACCCACGGCTAGGAAGGGCTGGGGCATGCTTATACTTGACTACGACGCAGAGGCAAAGCAAATCCTAGAAAAGATGCTGGTCGAACACCTAGTGCTTGACCACAAGATAGCGCTGGACCTGTCTTGGATTAAGTCGCTCAACTTTCTATTCAGGCCATTCCTAAGAATCGACGTTTCTGGACTAGCGGTTCCCGACATAGTCAAGACGCTATCTGGGACGCCCTACAGGCCTAGAATGGGCAGCACGGTCTCTGCTAGGGTTGGCAGGCCAGAGAAGGCTGGGCAGAGGAGAATGAAGCCTCCCGTCCACGTGCTCTTCCCAGTCGGGATGGCCGGCGGCCCCCAGAGAGACATCATTACTGCCGCGAGCACCAGAACGATCGCCCTCGAACTCGTGAGGAGGGTCTGTCTAGCATGCGGAGAGAAGACGTGGATGGATAGATGCAAGCACTGCGGAAAGCCCACCACGATGATGGCTGAGTGTCCCAGATGCGGGGCAGAATACATAGAGCCCGAGCAGGAAAGATGTCCTAGATGTGGCGGGGAGCTTAAGAGGACTTGGAAGCAGCTAGTCAACCTGAGGGAGCTGTACGAGGAGGAACTCAAGAGGGGATACGAGCCTCCGCCCCGCATCCTCAAGGGAGTAAGAGCACTGACTAACAAGTATAAGCAGCCGGAGGAGCTCTTGAAGGGAATCCTGAGGGCAAATCTCGGGCTCTATGTCTACAAGGATGGAACGATAAGGTTTGACGCCGTGAATGCGCCGCTGACTCACTTCAAGCCTGCACAAGTCGGGGTGAGTCCGGAGAAGCTGCGAGAACTGGGCTACGAGACAGATATTCATGGGCAGCCACTCGTCTCGCCAGACCAAGTATGCGAGCTCAGAATACAGGACATAATAGTTCAGAGAAGAATGGCTGAACATCTCTACAACGTCTCAAAATTCATCGATAAATACCTAAAGATAAACGGGTTCGACGAGTACTACAGGCTCCAGAAGCCTGAGGACGTGGTGGGAATAATGGTTGCGGTCCTCTCGCCTCACACGTATGGCGCCGTCGCGTGCAGAGTGATAGGAATCAGCGACGCAAACGTTCTATACGCTCATCCTCTACTCCACGCCGCTAAGAGAAGAGACTGCGACGGAGACGAGGACAGCGTAATGTTGCTGCTAGACGTCTTCATCAATTTTAGCAGGCAGTACCTGCCCGACAGGATAGGCGGAACGATGGACTCGCCCCTACTGTTGACCGTGAAGGTCTATCCAGAGGAGGTCGACGAGCAGGCCCACAACGTCGATACTGCCTGGATCTATCCACTGGAGTTCTACGAGGCCGCGTCGAGGAGGGAGCCCGCGTCAAAACTCATAGGCATCGTCCCAATAATCAAGAACTACATCTACACTCCGGGTAGCTATTTTGGTCTCGCCTACACTACGCCTGCCGAGCAGCTATCAACGAGGCCCCAGTCATCGGTCTATAAGAGGCTAAAGACAATGCTCGAGAAAGTCGAGGCGCAGCTAAGACTAGCGGAGAGACTAGCAGCGGTGGACGAGAAGAAAGTAGCCGAACGAGTAATGGCCAGCCACATACTTCCAGACATCATGGGAAACATGAGGGCATTCTTCTCCCAGTCCTTCAGATGCAAGAAGTGCGGGGCCAGGATGAGGAGGCCCCCGTTGAGTGGTAAATGCTATTTATGTGGTGGCGAGGTTGTCCAGACGCTCTATCGGGGCGCGATAGAGAAATACGTAGAGCTTGCCTCAGGGTTGCTCGAGAGATACATCGAGGACCCATACATAAGGGAGGGAACATTAACGGCGATTGAGAACATCTACGGCGTCTTTAAGCCTAAGAAAGACAATCTTCAGGGCACTAAACAGGCAACGCTCAAACGCTTCTTCTAGATTCGTGGCGCTTCGCCGCTACTTCCTTAGCGGCCCTAATTATTCTCCCAAGATCATCTATGCTCTTCTCGGCCAGCGTGCCAGTAACTATCATGTCTGCTCCGGCCTCGACCGTTGTTCGAGCCTGCTCCGGCGTTCTGATACCGCCCCCGACTATCAGTGGGACATTGATGACGCTCTTCACGGCTGATACTCCCTCGGGCGGTATCGGCGAGGCTGCTCCTGACCCTGCCTCGAGATATATGAGCCTCATCCCTAAGTACTGCGCCGCGAGTGCGTATGAGGCCGCGATCAGCGGCTTGTTTGCTGGGAGCGGGAAGACCCTGCCCATCACCGCTACAGAAGTGTCTGAGCCAAAGACTATGTAGCCCATCGGTATTGCCTCGAGGTTATACTCCTTGACGAGGAACGAGCCATGTATCTGCGCACCTAGGATAAACCACCATTCAAGCGAGTTCAGCAACGACATGTAGAATATAGCGTCTGCATGCCTGCTTATCGCGTTGACATTATTCGGAAAAATTATGACGGGGAGGGAAGTATTCTTCTTTATTGTCTTGATCGACTCGTCGAACCGCTCATGTGAATAGACCGTCGAGCCGCCCACCATAAATGCGTCTGTTCCCTGGGCCTCCGCCATCCCAGCTAGTCTCGCAAGTTCATCCAGCGTGTGGTTCTCTGGATCGAAGAGAGTTAGGTGTACGCATCCATTATTCTCTAGGCGCTCTAGGAGATATCGTTCAGTCCTGCCTGGCCGGAGATGCCTCAAATAGCCGTGAAGACTCTCGTCGTCCATAGGGCTATCCCTCCGATGTTTGTTCCTCTGAGCTTTGCGCTGTTTTTTCTATTTCCTCGTCAGCAGCCTCCGTTGATTCTTGGGGCTGGGCCTCTGGCTCCTCAGCTAAGGTCTCAGTCTCCTCCACGGTTATGGTCATCCTCTCGATCTCCTTTCTGAGGTCCTCCACGCTTCTCCTACCAGTCACTACGTCATACCAGACCGAGTAGGCATCAACCGGCATGTAGCTGCGGTACCATGGTACTTCGTGGCTTACGCCGCAGTTGCCGCACTTAACGACCGCGATGTTGCGGTCCTCAGGAGTCACTGTAACTGCTTGGGTGTTGCATAGCGGACAGATGAATACTTTCGGGTATGGCTTGGCCTGCCTCCTAATGATCTTCCGACGCTTCCTACCCATCTATCCCATCTCTCGGTCTAGGTGTGGGTGGTATATAAAAAACATGCATTCTCGGAGAAGGCCTATCCGAATAGAAAAGTTGAAATCAGCCCCTACATGTTAATGAATTGTTGAGGATAATCGCCAGGCCGCCGGCCATAGGCGTCGTCATCAGCGACCACGCGCTGGCTACAAGGATAATAGAAAAGGCCCGCGAGCTCGGCTTCCAGACCTACTGGGCTGTAAGCATAGACGAACTGCCGCTTAGGGCTCGTTACGTCGTGCTGAGCAGGAAGGACGGCGAGGCAGATGTTCAGGGCAGAGTCCCTATCTACGTCGAGGACTACCCATCAATCAGCTGCATGCTTCTAAGCCTCCTAGCCGCGGAGCGAGGCGGGCGTGGCCCAAGGATCGTCGAGGTCGCGATAGATCCCGGAAAAAACACTGGGCTGGCATTGGCGGTCGACGAGGTCGTCATAGGCGTCGAGAGTCTCGCCTCGGCTGAGTCGCTGATCAGCAGGATTGAGGAATTTCTCAGGTGCTTCGGAAGAGGCAGGAGGACAGTGATATACGTGGGCGAGTCTGGTGGAGAGCTGTCCCATGAGTTAATCGAGAGGCTGAAGAAGAGCTTCAAGAATGTTAGCATACTCATGGTCCCGGAGGAGGGCTCTAGGGAAAGCGAGCTCGGCATGAGACTGACGCGGGACGAGAGGTCAGCCCTAATAATATATCAAAGAGCCAAGTCTCAGGCATAGCCGAGGCAGAACGACGGGCCGCCGGCTCAAACTAATTAAATGATTTTGCATATAAAATAATGAATGCCGCGGCCGTGGTCTAGCCAGGTATGACGCGGGGGCCCCGGCCCCGATGTCCCGGGTTCAAATCCCGGCGGCCGCATAATTTTGATTAGACAGTGCTGAAGGCTATGAGTATCAAGAAGCTGACCAGCGGTACGGTTATGTTGTCGTCGAGCCACTTATACTCAAACTTCTCTATGAGTGATGCGGCTACTCCCGCTGTGAGTCCAGCGATGCCTAAGAGGAGGTATCCTACGGACGCGCATACGCCCATCATCGCTATGTTTCCCCACCACGACTTTGTCCTTCTCCGATAGATTGAGTTTCTGACGATTCCAGTTATGCCATCACCGAAGCTCATGAAGATTGTCGGCAGCACTGCTAGCCAGATGTTTCCGATGATGAAGCCAAGCGTCATGATGGCTCCCCACATGATTATGAAGTGTACTTCATACATGTTGTCCTCAACTTGGTACCAGTAAAAGAGCCTATCCATCCTGTGGGGTAGATAGTTCCCCACGGCTAGCACGGCGACCATCACTATTAGGAGTAGCGGCCCTCGAAAGACGTATGGAACCAGCACAGCCACTAACCCGCCGGTCAGCATGTGCAGTATCTTTCGATTATAGTAAACAGCCACCCTGTGGGGAAATCCCCTCCGCATGAGGTGGTTGTAAATAATCCTAGTCAAGAAGTGCGAGACGAAGATCACCCAGAGAAACAATATGAGCGTAATAACAACTTCACGTATGTCAGGAATTAAAATCATATTAGCATGCATGTTAGGCATTGAATTTAAACGTTTTCCAGCCATGTCGGCGACAGTGATTTAGTGTTCTGATTGGCTTTAGTAAGATATAATATGATGTAGTCTCATTTTCTATGCTATGTCTGGGGACGCGTTGTTTGAGCCTGTCTCTAAGTATGTTAGGCTTGGCTATATTGTCCTCGAAGAGTCAAGCAGGGTTCAAGAGGCTGTCAAGGCCATGCGTGAAAACGGCTACGGAAGCGTCATAGTCACTAAGGAGGGAAAGCCAGTCGGCATACTTACTGAGAGAGACGTTCTATACAGAGTGGTGGCCGAAGGCAAAGACCCGAAGAATACGAGGATAGGAGAAGTCATGACGACTCCGCTAATCACGGTTACGCCTGACACGAAGGTCAGCGACGCAATAGCGATCATGTCTAAGAAAGGCATCAGGAGGCTCGTCGTGATGAGTGGAGAAAAGATAATGGGGATCATCAGCCTAATGGCCCTTGTCGGCGACTCCACGGGTAAGTCAATACTTTTGCCCGAGGTAGAGGCTGAGGAGAGGGTTAAGTGCCCATACTGCGGCGCCGTATTCGGAACCGTAGGCGAACTCTCAAAACACATAGACAGGGTACACATAGGATTTGGGCTACTCAGCGAGGAGCGTCTCAGATAGCAGAGCATATATGCCTGACGGGTGGCTCCCTGAGCCGCATATCTTCAGGTAGGGCTTCATCAATCTTGTTGTAAGAGTCTCAGTGTTGCTCACGAGTTGTTACATTTCCCCCTGAACATCCGCGATGCTTGCCCATAGGTCCCATTGCTCATTAGGTCTGGAAATCTGCTAAAAAAGGCTAGGGTGGAGAACTAGCTATGACTTCACTATTCGGTCGACTTCCTCGACGAGCCTCCTGCAGCCCTCCCTCACATTCTCATCGCTGTTGCCAAAGCTTATCCTTATCCAGCCCTCGCCGCTTGGCCCCATCGACGACCCATGCAGGACAGCAACTTGTCTCTTCTCCATGAACCACTCCATGAATCCCTTAGAATCAAGATTGAGCTTCTTCAAAGCCCTAGACACATCGACGAAGACGTAGAACGCGCCAGTAGGCCTGACATACCTTAACGAATCACTCTTATCAAGCTCGGCCAACGCAATGTCCCTCCTTCTCCTGAACGTATCAGCAACCCACCTAACGAAGTCCTGAGGGCCACGTAGTGCAGTAATCGCCGCCCACTGCGTAAACGCCACAGGACAGGAGGTAGTCACGTTTAAAACCTTCACGATGTTCTTCAAGATCTCGGGAGGCGCAACAGCGTAGCCAAGCCTCCAACCAGTCATTGCGTACCTCTTCGAGAACCCATCAATCAGCACAACCCTCTCAGGCGTAAACGTCATCGGGGAATAATGCTCAAAATCATCAAACTGAATCCCACGGTAAATCTCATCAGAGATGATCCAGAGGTCGTGATCCTCGGCAAGCTCACAGATTCCCTTAACCTGCTCCCTAGTCAACATGGAGCCACAGGGATTGTGCGGCGAGTTAATAATTATGGCCCGAGTCCTACTAGTAATCGCCTCGCTGACAGCCTCAGGCGTCATCCTAAACTCATCTTCAGGCCTAAGCCTAACAAAGACCGGCCTACCACCGCTGAACCTCACACCATCAGCATAGGGCGGATATCCAGGATCAGGACAGATAACTTCGTCGCCCTCCTCGACAATCGAGCAGAGAGTCGCAAAGATCGCCTGCTTCGCCCCAGTACTAACCGCCACCTGAGAAGCCCAATCAATCTTAACTCCATAATACTCGCCAACATGCTCAGCTATCGCCTCCCTCAGAGGCTGAATCCCAGCAGAAGGCGTATAGTGAGTCTCACCCCGCATAATCGCATCATTCGCAGCCCTCTTAATGTGCTCAGGCGTATCAAAATCAGGCTCGCCGATCTCGAGATGAATAACCTTTACGCCCTTAGACTCAAGCATCTTAGCCTTAGCCAAGACATCAAAAGCGCCCTCGCCGAGAATACCCTCAGAAATCTTCCTAGAAATCTTCATAATGCATCACTCATAAAAACATAGTCGGGTCATTTAAACTTTACTGGAGAAGCTTTCTACTCTACGACCGTTCTACACTGCTCCCGCAAAAACGTGAGAAGATAGTGAGGACCACCTATTCCCTTGCCTGTAGCTCCGCTAGCCTTCCAGCCGACAAAAGTCTGAGCACCCGGCCACGCGCCGGTCGTAGCTCCTCCAGCCCTATTAGCATAAGTCACGCCGAATTGAATATTCTCGAAGAAATAGTCAACCTCATCCTTGTCCTCGCTGAATATCCCAGCCGTCAGCCCGAACTCCGTGTTGTTCGCCTCCTTGACTGCCTCTTCAAGCGTGTCGAAGGCGTCTACGAGCAGTATGGGGAGGAAGAGCTCCTTTTTCCAGAGCTCGTGGCTCCTTGGGAGGCCAGTAATAATCGTTGGCTGGACATAGTAGCCCCTGTCAAATAGGCCACCCCTCAATACCTCGCCTCCATAGATAACTTTTCCACCAGCCTTCCTAGCCTGCTCAACATAGTGCATGAAGTTCTCAAGTGCACGTCTATTCACTACTGGGCCCATGAAGACATCCCTTATCCTTGGGTCGCCGACCC
The DNA here is from genome assembly GCA_964440295.1 of uncultured Nitrososphaeria archaeon. Lineage (GTDB taxonomy): Archaea > Thermoproteota > Nitrososphaeria_A > Caldarchaeales > Calditenuaceae > CALIKS01. Next base: position 20,757 of record CAYTRT010000012.1, on the reverse strand, counting down.
TCAGCTTGCTCGTCTCCTTTACGAGCTCGTCGAGGAACCTATCAAATATGTTTCTATGGACGTAGAGCCTAGAGGTCGCGGAACACTTCTGTCCGTCGTACCCAAAAGCAGCCCTAATGACTCCTAGTACCGCCTTCTTCAGGTCGGCTTTCGAGGTCACGATAGTGGGATTCTTGCTACCCATCTCGAGGAGAATCGGCTTGGGGTAAGGCTGCCTTGTCATGAACTTCCTGAAGAGACTCATCCCGACATCCTTGGAGCCAGTAAAAGCTATCCCGGCAACCCTTGGATTAGAGGTAACCTCATCCTCAAAGACCTCGCCAGGCCCGGTCAGATAATTAATCACTCCGGGAGGAACACCAGCATCCCTAAACACTTGGTAGAGCAGAAGACCGGCAAGGGGCGCTTCACTCGTCGGCTTAAAGACAACCGTATTACCAGTAATGAGTGCTCCCTGAATCATCCCGTTTGGAAGCATAAATGGGAAGTTAAACGGCGAGATAACCACCCACACGCCATAAGGCCTACAAACCATCTTGGACTTCTCGCCAGGACCGCCGGGCCCAAGCTCCTTCTCATATCCATTATTCGCCTCCATGATGTCGGCATAGTATCTCAGCGCATCGATCGCCTCCCAGCACTCAGCCAGAGCCTCAAGCCTGTTCTTCCCCACCTCATATGTGATGACTGCTGCAATCTCAAACTTCCTCTCATCAATAATGTCCGCAGCGCGCCTCATGATCTCAATCCTCTTCCTCCAGTCTGTGCGCGACCACTCATGGAAGGCCGCCTCAGCAGTGTCTATAGCCCTCTTGATGTGGCTCAGGCTCGACCTCTGGAAGTACCCGACAACTATGGAGGAATCTATCGGGCTTCTGTCCTCAAACTCTCCATCCTCAGAAAAGACCTCGTCGTGACCTATGTAGATTGGGTAACGTCTCCCAAGATACTTAGACTCAACGTCCTTAAGCGCCTTCTCATACGCTGGATGAATACTCTCATCAGCGAAGAGGGAGACATACGTAATCTTCTCTCTAGCCATGAGTCATACATGAATAAAAGCGAAATAAAAAGAATTACTAACTTCTCAGGGAGAGCCAAACCGATCTCTATAGGCAAAGAGAGCAGGCAGCCCACCAGTATGTAAGAAGACAACTACGTCTTTACTCCTAAAGAATCCTCTCTTGACCAGATCAATCAGTGCAGTCATGGCCTTGCCGGTGTAGACAGGGTCCAATATTATGCCCTCAAGCTCCGCGACGAGACGAATAGTGTCGAAGACGGCGTCAGAAGGGACTCCATACCCGCCCAGCTCGTATTCATCAGAGACAGCGACATCCTCGTCGCTTAGAGCTGGATTAAACCCAAGAATCTTAGCCGCGCCATCTATCAATCGCTTAATATGATCGACGAGAACAGGCTTAGGCCTAGAGGCTGCGCTAATACCGATGACCCTCGTCATAAGTCCCTGCATCTTCAAGCCAAGTATGAGTCCAGCCTGGGTCGCACCACCACTCGATGCATGAACAATATAATCAACATCGATGTTGAGTGCTTTGGCCTGCTGCATCATTTCGTAAGCACAGTTAACGTAGCCGAAGACGCCTATCGGCGGTTCGTCGTATAGGACGTAGGGCTTATGTCCTCTCGAAGCATACTCATTGGCCGCTTCATTCATCTCTCTACTTACGTCTGCATGGATGGGCGCCTTGACGATCCTTATGTCTGCACCCATCAGCTTGTCGAGGAGGAGATTGCCATCGTACTCTCTCGGCTTCTCACCGAACTGTGCGGTCCTCAAGATGAGAACGGGCTTCATGCCGAGGATTCTGGCAGCGGCCGTTATCTGTCTTGCCCAGTTAGACTGTACACCGCAAGAAGCAACTATGACATCTGCGCCCTTGGCCTTGGCGTCAGCGAATATGTACTCAATTATTCTGGTCTTGTTTCCACCGAATGCGAGGCCGGTTAAGTCATCCCTCTTAATGAATATGCGAGGCCCACCCAACAATCTCGAGAGGCTCGGCAACTCGTGGAGAGGGGTAGGATAAAAACCGAGACGAATCCTAGGTATTTCCTCCAGCTTCATGGCTCATAATGGAATAGCGTAGTATTATTCTTTTCACCCACTCAAACTATTCGGCCACTCCTAAAACAGCCACGACACAAAGCAATAATTAATAGGCAAGAATCAACACATATCCTAGCATTGAATGAGCAGAAACCTTACTTGAGGAAAATACACGTAAAGTCTTTGCACATACTTCTTAGGAAGATTGCCCTAGCTAATGCAGTTGCCGCGTCTATCTGGACATTAATTATCGTGCTACCAATCGAGCCCTTTCCACTGCTACTCAGAATAATCGTCGGCGGCGGACCAGGCATATGGTTCATAATGGGATATCTACTCTTCATCACCGTCGGCTTCTGCGGACTTGCTGGGCTGTCCTATATCTACCACTCGGCTGAGAAAGAAGACAACAAAATCAATAATCAACTAGCAGTCTTAGGGCTTGTCCTGACATGTGTAGGAACAATAGCTACAACAATCATGCTTCAACTCGCTGGAGCAATAGGTGGATATGAATACACTATAATGCGAGCCCCAACCGAGAAGATAAGGCTCCTACTGGAACCACTAGTAAATCCAATAAGGCTCTTAGTAATCATGGCCTCAATAGGAGTCATCCTACAATCCGCAGCAGTATTATTCGCAAAGAAAAGCGACAAAGCAACACATGAATCATCTAATCTTAACAGCAACAAACATGATTAATAAAATGGTCAGCAGTAAAGCGCCCAACAGCAAGAAAAATATATTATCCGACGAAGCCTCCCAAGTCTCGTTAGAATATCCCCAAACAGCCATAGAACTGTTAGAGGCAACTAAATATAAAAAACTAGGAACAGGCCCGCCGGCGCCTACCTCGAACAAGAGATCACTCATAAAGACCTGTCCATCAGAGATATACCAGCCACCTAAAACTTTCTTGCCATCTACAAAAACACTATGTAGCGTTAATTGGTCCATATTTCTAAAAACATACTCACTCCTTGTGTATGACTCTAATGCAACGACTTCATGGTCGCCCTTCATGAATCTAGAGCTTCCGTCAGAGAATAGCTGTACCTCCTGCTTCTCATGTCTGGATAAATTAGTAATCTCTGCCATCCAGACAGGTACGGAATCAATAAATTTAGAATGTATCGAAATAATGGCCGAGTCGCCAGGCGAAAAAGATGGAGGACCGCCCAAAAGAACTGGAACATACTCCTTACTGCTACCATAGACACCACGTACATACATAGCGTAGCTTCGCCAGCACTCATCGCCACTCTCAATGCCTATGGCTGCCTGAATTACAACGCCGCTCTCGGTCATCACACTTACTATTACATAAATTGTCGAGTCAGTCATGTTTATCTTAGGAATTGTAAGGACTACTGTCAGGTTGCTGGATGAACTCCACTTGACCGTTCCATCTTCGGTGGGCGCTCCGTCGGGTACAACTATACCCAACGCCCACGGCCTATCACCTATATAAGAACTCCACTCGTCTGCACCGACCACCAGTGTGAAAAATGAACCTATATAAAAAACTAAGAATAGAGAAACCATTACTGGTGACGAATGTTTCTTCACCGCAAATTTATACTATAGTATCTACAATAAATGTGTGAAGAATAAAAATCAGAAATATGATTCTATTGGCTTCGTCTCCACGTAATCAGGTATCCAAGCCCACCTAGTAGTACGCCAGCGGCAAGCAAGACGACGAAAATCGCTATCCAGAATGGATATCCCATCGGTACAGCGTAGAAAACATTGGCATGAACTTGTCCAGGATTCCAGCCTCTGCCTCCAACTTCTGGTGGCAGCATTGCGGCGCCCCCGAGATATCCACTAATCATCATCAGCCATGTGGCACCTGCAACTCCGATATTCATCAAGAGTAAGTGTAGCCATGCAAGTTTTGATGCAATGCCGCTGTATGGCTTAGACACCTCCTCCTCGATGTAATGATAGAACAGCGCGGTAACTGCAACTCCGACGACGCCTACGAGTATGTATGATAGGTATCCAAAAGTGAACCACATGCCGGCGCTTCCAAACGCAATTACTCGGCTAGGTTCAGGCTTGAGGAAAGTTAGCTGTCCTAGAACTATGTATAGCGTTATAATGGCTGCGATTGCTCCATGGATGATCGCGGCGGCAATGAATCTTGAAGCCCATTTGCTCGGCATAATTTACTTCACCCTACACAATATTCATTACAACGGCGTTATATATATCTATGTTTTATTACTACAAAACTGGTGATATTAAGAATTTTTTAATATTAAGAATTTATGACTGCTTAGATTGGTTCGAAGCATTACTGCTAAAAAATTAGGTTAAGATTCTTAATCCATTTATAATATTTAAATATCGCTCCCGTCATTTCAGAGCTCGTGAAGTCCTCGAGTATAAATGCTGTATGGCTGGTGATAATGCTCGTTATAGGGATCGTCATTGGAGCAGCAGGATACCATGTTGCTTCCTCATTCATGGCGCCTCAAGAGAAGCCGTCGCTCGTAGAGACGATTAAGAGCAGGGGTAAGCTCATCGTGGGTACAAGCGCGGATTGGCCGCCCTTCGAGTACATAGATGCTAAGGGCAACTTCGCCGGTATAGACATCGCCATAGCTGAGAGGATAGCAAGGGAGCTCGGAGTACAGCTCGAGGTAAAGGACATGAAATTTGCGGCACTAATAGAAGCTCTTAAGGGCGGTCAGGTTGATTTAGTGATCGCTGACCTGCATCATACCGCCGAGCGGGAAAGAGAGATTGACTTCTCGAAGGGCTACTACGTGGCTTACGACGCTGCAGTAGTCGTGCTAAAATCAAGAGCTCCCGAGTTTAAGGACGAGCAGTCACTTTACGGAAAGAACATAGGCGTTCAGCTTGGAACAATACAGGAAGAGTGGGCTAACAATCATTTGAAGGGAAAGTCCAACATAGTGTCGTATGACAGAGTGTATCCAGAGATGGTCATGACGCTCAAGAGAGGCGACCTCGACGCATTAATCGTCGGAGACATAATCGGCCAAGTCCTAGCAAGCAGGGATCCAGACCTAGTGGTCGTCATGCGTCTGGGCAGTCTGAGCGGCGCAGCAATCGGAGTCCCGCAGGGAGCGGAGGACCTCAAGTACGTCGTCAACAAGGTGATAGAAGACCTCACTAGCTCAGGAGAGATGGATAGGATCTTCCAAGAAGAAATAAATAAATGGCTAGGAACGTAAACCTAGTAATAGGTGTAAGCATTGGAAATTGAGCGTTTTTTATTTGAGATCATTCCATACATACTGGAAGGAATACCAGTAACTCTCCAATTAACAGTGTATTCTTTTGCGCTCGGCCTATCGCTGGGAGCACTGCTCGCGGCAGCACGTGTCCTAGCTAGAGGACCCTTGTCAGCACTTTCTAGAATTTACATAGAGTTTTTCAGAGGTACCCCGCTCCTAGTGCAGATATTCTTCGTGTATTTCGGATTGCCGGCAGTCGGGATTAAGCTTGACGCTTTCACGGCCTCCGTACTCGCAATTGGCTTTAACAGTGCGGCGTACCAAGCCGAGATAATACGAGCAGCAATAAAAGGAATTCCAGAAGAGCAGTTCCTCTCTGCCGAGTCTCTGGGAATGACTACAGGCCAGATGTATAGATTTATCGTCTTTCCACAGGCGATCAGGATAGCCACGCCGGCACTAGTTAACGAATTTGTCGCGCTGGTCAAGTATACTTCTCTCGCCTCGATAATAGGCGTCGCCGAGCTCTTCAGGAAAGCTGAATACATGGTTGCATTCACTTTTAGGCCTGAAATTTACCTGCTAGCAGCGGCGATATACCTCGCAATTTGCATACCCACTTCTCAGCTCTCGAAGATCCTTGAGGCCAAATATGCAATTCCCGGATACAGACGGGCCCTAGTGTAGTTTATTTCGTAAGTATTAAAACGACTAAACATTAATTAGATATTTTGGATAATTTTGCTTCTAAGAAGCTGGATTTGAGCACCGTATTGCTGGAGATCAGAGACCTAAGGGCGGGATATGGCGAGACCGAGGTCTTAAAAGGAGTAAGCCTAACGGTTAACAAGGGAGAGAAGATAGTCATAGTTGGGCCTAGCGGCTCCGGCAAAAGCACGCTTCTAAAATGTATTCCATTGTTAGTGAAGCCCTGGTCGGGAGAAATAATCCTCGAGGGCACGGTTCTGACTCACGAGTCAGACAGCCTCAGAAGAGTTAGGTCAAGGATAGGATTTGTTTTTCAGCAATACAATCTTTTCCCACACATGACTTTGCTTAGAAACGTGGCCCTACCATTAGAGCTGGGTAAGGGTCTCCCACGACGTGAAGCAGAACAAAAAGCCATGGCAGTACTCTCGCAACTAGGTTTAGGAGATTTGGCATCAAAGTATCCACTTGAGTTGTCTGGTGGTCAGCAGCAGCGCGGCGCAATAGCGAGGGCCTTAGCAATAGATCCAATTCTGCTTTTATTGGACGAGCCCACATCGGCCCTTGACCCAGAGTTAAGGTATGAAGTAGTAGAGACGCTCTACCAAGTAGCAAAGCAGGGAAGGTCAATGATGATTGTCACTCACGAGATAGACTTTGCAGAGGCTGCCGCTGATAGGGTTGTATTCATAGATGATGGAATAATAGTTGAGGAGGGGGATGCAAGACAAGTACTTGAGCATCCAAAGAAGGAGAGAACTGAGAGATTTCTCAGGAGGCTAAGGACTAGGCTGCATCAATAATATTATTAAGATATCGATAATAATTCCTGAGTTCTAAATAATAGTTGGTAGTAGATGACGATTAAGGTAGTAATAATGGGAGCCGCTGGGAGGGACTTTCACAACTTTAACGTCTATTTCAAGAATAGGACTGAGTATAGAGTTGTGGCTTTTACTGCGACGCAAATACCCGGCATAGAGGGGAGATATTATCCGCCCTCCCTTGCAGGGCCTCTATATCCAGATGGAATCCCAATCCTACCAGAATCCTCACTAGAAGACATAGTGAGAAAAAATGACGTTGATCTCGTCGTACTTGCCTACAGCGATTTAACGCATGAGGAAGTGATGCATAAGGCATCTCGAGTCATAGCGTGTGGCGCAGACTTTATGCTTCTTGGACCGAAATCAACGATGCTCAAATCAAGTAAGCCAGTCGTAGCGATAACAGCGACGAGGACTGGGGCTGGAAAGAGCACAGTCTCAAGATACGTAATTAACATAATTAGAGAAGCAGGCAAACGCGTAGTCGTGGTTCGCCACCCAATGCCATACGGAGATCTTGAGAAACAAGCAGTTCAACGGTTTGAAAAGCTTGAAGATCTCGATAGGTATAAGTGCACAATAGAAGAACGTGAAGAATATGAACCCCACATAGCCATCGGAGTCGTGGTTTACTCAGGCGTTGATTACCGTGAGATACTTAGACGTGCTGAAGAGGATGGCGACGTCATTGTATGGGATGGAGGGAACAACGATTTTCCATTCATAGAACCATCAGTAAACATAGTTGTGACCGATGCTCAGCGGCCGGGGCAGGAAGTATCGTCATACCCCGGAGAAGTAAACATACGCATGGCTGATGTAGTAGTGATAAACAAGTCCCAAGACGTGCCTAGAGAAAATTTAGAAATTATCAAGCAAAATATAGCTAGGATTAATCCCAACGCAAAGTTGATGGTTACTGGGTCAAGAATCATCGGTGAGGGATTGGATAGAGTGAGGGGACAAAGAGTATTGGTCGTGGAGGACGGCCCAACGGTTACTCATGGCGGATTAAGCTACGGTGCAGGCTACGTAGCTGCAGAGAGATATAACGCGAAGATAATAGATCCTAGACCATACGCCGTGGGAATAATTAAAAAACTCTATGAGCAGTATAGACACATAGGCTGTGTAGTACCAGCCTTCGGATACAACTCTGAGCAGTTAAGGGATCTTGAAGAAACTCTGAGGCGCGCAGAATGCGAATACGTGGTAAGCGCAACACCCGCCGACTTATCCAGACTAGTAAAAATCGATAAAGCAATAATTAAGGTGAGATACGAGCTGGATGATTTTGGTGATTCTACAGTAAAGGATATTCTGAGAGAAAAAGGAATAATATAGTTGTTTTAATTAAATTATAACTTCGTCGGTAGTTTTGCTAATTTCTGCTCTTGCAATTGATTTTTGAATTGCCTTTATTGCTCTTATGCAGTCGTATTTTGTTCTGTATCCGAGAGATGAGTCGGCTACGAATTTGTTGTTATCAGACTGGAGCCTCCATCTGTAATTTCCTTTTTCATCCTTATATACATGGAATTTGGCCACTAGTCACCACCTTGGTTTTATATCGACAAAATAAAGTATATAAGAGTAATATTGATCATGGTGTTGTTTTAATTTGATGGTATAACGTAGAAAATCTCTTGGTAAAACATTAATGATGTTTCAGCTAAGATTGTTTGTTAAAGTTCTTTTGGATACTTTGTCAGTACTTCGCCGCCGTCCTCAGTTACTAGTATGATGTCCTCCAGTCTTATTCCTCCTATTCCGTTAATGTAGACTCCGGGCTCTAATGCTAAGACCATGCCCGGCTTAAGCTGAGTATTGCTCGATGGATAAATTCTAGGTTCTTCATGATAGGTCACTCCTAACCCGTGTCCAGTATGATGTGGATAATCATATCCATGACGCCTTATCTCACCCCGAACAATTTTATCGAGCTCCATTGCGGAAACCCCCGGCCTAACGCTCTCAATGCCTTTTTGCAGCGCAGTCATAACTATTCTATGCAGTCTCCTATGCTCTTCACTTGCCCCGCCAACGCTAATGGTTGAACAGCTATCACCCCAATAACCATCAATACGTGGAACCAAATCACAAATGACTAAATCGCCCCTACGTAGCCTACGCGTGGATGGGTGACCGCCGACCTCCCATGTCCTCTCGCCTGAGATCATGTCGGCTAAAAGCGGTGTCCTTGCACCTGCCTTTTCTTCAATCTTAGCCTTAACAAGCGAGTAAATCTCAATCTCTGACACTCCCTCACTCACTAGCTGTCGGGCGGTTATCTGTCCCCAACTAGTCACTTCGCATACATGTCTAATTAATTGAATCTCATCTTCATCCTTCACCGCCCTCAGCGTTTCTAAGTTTCTAGAAACATCTCGCCAGCTAAGGGCTCGTAAATTTTCTTGGAGTCTCCATAAAAGAGCTGTTGGGAAGTGCTCCGCCTCGATTCCTAGGGCGCCCTCATCAATTTTGAGACGCTTCATTAAATCCAGCAGGACGCCGGTCAGATTATCAATTGCCTTCATACTTACATCATGAATATTATAGCAACTATACGTAGAGACATGGTCGACCTTACTACTGCTTCGAGCCGGCTGTTCTTCAAACTCTGAAACAATAATCCCCGTCTCTCCATCCTTATTGATCAGTAATATTGGAGGACCGGCCTCAAGAGGATTAGGCCCAATCTCAACTGGCGCTACGTACCCTGAAAGATAACGAATGCTGCTGGGACTACAAAATATCGCTCCACGCAGATTCATCTTATTGATTAACTCACAGACTCTGGAGCGCCTATCGATCAACATCGAGAAATAAATCAGGAATAAGATGTATTTAATATTTTAAGAACATAAGTTGATAGCGTCTTTAAGATACGGCTTAGGCATTTTACGTTATGCCCAAAGTTATCAATTTTATGCATATAACTCTTTTAAAATATATATAACACAAAGAGCTGGTATCAACCATGGAGCCAGATTATGGTAAAAGTGCAAGAGTAGTCATTCGTAGTTGTTTAGGAGTTAAGCCTAACGAGAAGGTACTAGTTATATGCGATACAGAGACTGAACGTTTTGGGCGTCCATTGTTTAATGAAGCATTAAACGCAGAGGCTGAAGCCACACTAATAATCATGAAGCCTAGAAGTAGACATGGCGAAGAACCGCCAGAACAGGTAGCGGCAGCCATGCGCAACGTTGATGTCTTTATCGCACCAACAAAGTATAGCCTCACACATACGCAGGCGAGGAAAGCCGCGACTCAGGCAGGAGTAAGAGGCGCGACGATGCCTGGAATAAATGACGCCATCTTTCTATCAGAAGCAATGGTGGCGGACTACATTGATGTAAAGAATCGAGTGGAAAAAATGGGGAGGGCTCTTCAGAACGTTAAGAAGGTTGTGATAACTTCTCCGGCTGGGTGTAACTTGACGCTCTATATAGACGGCAGACCAATAATTTTAGATACTGGCATTATTCATAATAAGGGCGACTTTGGAAATCTACCTGCAGGCGAAGTATACGTAGCCCCATTGGAGGGAACTGCTGAGGGCACATTAGTCTTTGACGGTACAATCGCGAGCATAGGTCAAGTTGCTAGGCCAGTAATGATAAAAGTGAAAAATGGTTATGCAACATCATTCGAAGGTGGGGAGGAGGCTGCCAAACTAGAGAAAATGCTTAAGGGTGTGGGTAAACCAGAGGCATTCAACATAGCAGAGCTGGGCATTGGATGCAATCCACATGCCAAGCTCATGGGGAACTTATTGATCGATGAAAAGGTCTATAATACGGTCCATATCGCGCTGGGAGACAATAGTACGTTTGGTGGAAAAACGATAGCGGGAATACATATAGATGGAGTAGTGCTACGACCGACAGTAATAGTAAATGATGAGAAGACGATAATCAAGGATGGAGAATGGCTAATATAACAATACTAATAAAAAATAATTTTTAAAGATCACTCATAGTCTAATCTTCTTTTCTTTGGTAGTGGTTTTGGATATGATACTCTGCTTTGACGCAAGCCAAGACGGACTAGGAGCTTTGCATAGTATATGGCTGCCCTTATTGGATCGACGACCGGCACTTCGTATCCTTTTTCTCTTAATCTTTCTTGTAGTCTGTCAGATAATCCCACCATTCCTGTGCATCCTAGGACTAGTACCTCTGCGCCGTCCTCATTGATGGCTTTTAGGCATGCTTCAAATATCTTGTCCTCGACTTGGCCGCCGTGTGAGAGGCCGAGTACAGGTATGCCCACGTCCCTAATCGTTATTACTCTTTCTTCTAGTCCTAATCCCCTAACCATGTGGCGTACAACTGGGTTGGTCTCCTTCAACACGGATAATATGCCTATCTTGTCTCCAAGAGAAGCAGCAACGTATAGAGCAGCTTCACCAGCACCCACCACTGGGATAGAAACTATCTCTCGTAGTGCATTCAATGCAGGATTAGTGAAGCAGCTTACGACAACTGCGTCGAATCCCTTCTTCTCTGCCTCCTTAACGAGTTTTGCGAGTTGAAGCCCTGCGTCCACTTCGTCAATAAAACTTTCAACAGAGTCGGGCCCCTTGTCCAAACAAGTAACTTCAACGTCGGGGAATTCTTCGCTTAGTTCTTTACGATGATGCGCTAAAAACTCCTTAGAAGTATTTGGTATAATGACAGCTACTCGAGGCTCAGATTTTTTCATGAAACATAATTTTGCTTTTCCATTATTTAAACTTTAATAAAGAAGTAAATAATGCTCATCGATGGCTTTTATTTTACGTAAGTGGTGTAGTAAAATTCAACCACAAACGCATACCGGGAGCAGGCAATGTTATTAAAGCGTTAATCGTAGTCTTCGTAAAACTTTTAATATCTTAAGGGAATAAAGTATATTTCTAGAATGCGATCAAACGATGTAAGCTCGCACAAGAGGCCTCCACCGCTGCTACACGAGGCGATCCCTAGACCATCTGAATACATTCACGGCCAGCCTGTCTACATCATTAAAAAGGGATCCACCGAGAACATAGGCAAATCAGCAGTTAAGGAAAACATAGCAGTAGCTAAGGCTCTCGCTCTCATGTTTAAATCACTACTCGGTCCTAACAGGATGCGGAAATTATTAATCACGCAAGAGGGCAGGACAGAACTAATATTCCAGACATCCGATATGCGTACTATACTGAGGAGGGTCAAGCTAGAGCATCCCATAGCACAATTCCTTGCAGGTGCTGCCCTAGCAGCATCGGCCGAGACTGGAAGCGGAGCTGTATCAACCATATTGCTGGCCTCGCAAATCCTCGCTGAATGTGAATCCCTGATAGATAAGGGATTACACCAGAACGATATTGCAGACGGCTTAGTATTGGCGTACAAATTTGTACAAAACACGTTGGACGAGCTTAGTTTTAGGCTTAACTGTACTACCATGGAGACAATCAGTAAATGCATCGATTATGAAGTTAGGGGCAAGGTGCCCTTTCATGACGAGCATGTGGCGAGTCTCGTAAATAGGGTTATTAATACTGTCGGGTTAGAGCTACTAAAGAGGCCCGACTACGACATCAACATAGATGTAAAGAAAATTGTTGGGGGCGCCATAATGGATTCCTTCGTCGTTGACGGAATAGCTCTTTTCAGGGAACCATTCCATCCAAGGATGCCGAGGAGAGTAGTCGGGGCCAAAATTGCCGTAATTAAAGGCGAACTCCGAATACCGAACAAGAAGATATCCCGCTATCAAGACTACTCCTTCGAGTTCGATGAACCAAACTATTGGTCGAATTTCGAAGAGAAAAGAAGAGAATTCCTAGACTTGCTCGTTAAGAGCATTTTTGATGTTGGTGCAAACGTGATAGCTGTAGAAAAGGGTGTTGATGAATTATTAATTGAGAAATTTGCTAATCAAAATATAATGCTCGTTATGAGGTTTCCTCCACCCGAGTTTGATAGATTTGTTAAGGCTGTTGGGGCGATACCCGTTATCAATACTGATCACCTAGTCCCATCTTATCTCGGATATGCAGAAGTTGTAGAATATGAAAAAATCAATAATGAGCACTGGGTATTTTTCAGGGGATGCAAAAATCCACACAATATAGACATAGTGCTGAGAGGCGCGAATAAATACGTCATTGACGATGTCGAGAAGATAATAAATAATATCGTTAAACTAGCTAGGTCCATTGCTCATGACGATAGGGTGCTTTGGGGTGGAGGCGCAGTCGAGGAGGAGATATCTCAGCTCCTCTACAAATACGCAGAAAAAATATCCGACAAGAAACAATTGGTCATTGAGGCAGTCGCGAGGGCTTTTGAGATTATTCCTCAGTCATTAATTGAAAGTGTCGGTCTGGATCCTATAGATGGTTTGGCAAAAATGCGGAACGAGCATGCCTCCGGTAACAAGTCATATGGCGTGGACATAATTAATGCATGCCTGGGAGACGTTAGTAAAAGCGGCATCATCGACCCCTTACCAGTTAAGAGACAGATAATTAACTCTGCATTCGAGGCAGCCTACACAATAATGAGGATAGATCACATAGTAAAATGTAAACAGCTGTCCGAGCCAGAGAAGTATTATGTGGAAAGAGTTAGGGGTACATCTATTGAGGAATTGAAGAAAAAGAAGGAAGATATTGTCAGATAAAAAATTGTTTTTTCCTTGGATTTTATACTGGTAGCTGTGCCTTTAAGTCGTTGTATTTCTCAGTGTAGTAATCTAGCTCGTCTGGCAGGTCTGGTGACAGGAAGTATCTTGTGATCTTCTGCTTGTCTTCGATTGATCCAAGGTCTCTGAGGTTTCCTCTCGGGTGGGGCTTTCCTTCTCTCGGCTTTTCTCCAGGTGGGAAGTATTTGTCAGGCAGGAATAGGGCATGTAGTAGTCTGTCTTCTAGGTTCCATAGCTCAGGCCTCTCAGGGAAGCACCAGTTCTTTATTATCTCGTCAATCGGTAGATATGTTCTTTGCCCATTGTTGACCCAGTCAAAGAATTCTGCACCCATGTAGGCTCTTACGTCGTCATAGTTGCTCGTTAATGTTCCATATCCATTCCTAGTGATGAATGCGCTCCACCATACGTCGGTTCTGAATGCTATAAATTTGTATACGTCCTCCAGAATCGGCGTGTGTTTTGATACGATATCGCCGTTAAACCAGAAGAACGGCCCATTTACTAGTCGTGCGTAGTATGCTGGCGTTCCCGCCCTTCTCGTGTCGTAGCAAATTGGCTGCCAAGTGCTACCCAACCAGATCTCTCTAGTGGAAAGAAGGTTAACAGCGTCTCCATACTTGAACCAGAACGTCCTTATCTGTCCCGTCTTAATTATCGGTAGCAAGAAGTTATAGACTCTATCGACTTCTTCCTTTGTAAGATTTGTGTTTGCTCCCGATAAAGTTATTTGGCCCGTGGCCTCAAGCTCGTTAGCTGTCTCGCTAAAGACTGTGAATGCCTCGTCCTGCATCATTGTTCTTCCTTTCCACTCCGGGTTCCATAGCTCAGAATATGAGAAGGAGAACTTATGTCCTCCCTCCTCCTCGTATGGTAACTTCTCTGGCAGGTAAGTAATTGAGTCGAAGTTCCAGTTGTTAGGAACTAGTGCAAAGTTCTTGTATGTTGTATAGTCTTCCTCAGAGAACCAGAGGTTGTACTTAAATCTCGGAACTTGTGCAGGCCTCAAGTATCTCTCTGGATGAATGAATATTTGTGGTACTTTGTTTGGGTCAAATCGTGGGAGCTTCTCTGCGGGTATTGGCAGTATTATGCCCGCCTTCTTGATTGGTGGGAATCTAGCTGTGCCGGCTACGTCCCATCCATACCCCTCAGTAGCAACGATTCTCTGAGCCATGATGAATAGGTCTAGGTAGCTTGCCTCCACTTTCTGTTTGTGAACTTTCTCCCAGAACTCTGCGACCTCGGGATACATCATCCATGAGCCGCCTAGGTATCGAAGCGGCTGTGGCCTAGGAGTAGGCGAATAATAATACTCCCAGTTCGGGAACTTTGCTAGATACTCCGCTGGTGCTGGCAGCTCTGTAATGGTTGTTGCAGGCGTCGTAACAGTCGTGACTGGTGGTGGGGTCACAGTTGTTACTGGCGCGGTCCCAGTTACTGTTACGGTCTCAGTCCTAACCTGCGTTACTGTCGTTGCGACTGTTCTCTCAATTACTTCTGCTCCTCTTGAAAGATATCCTATCGCGCCTCCAACGACAAGACCAGCAACGGTCCCACCAATGATCTTCGCAGCAGTCCTTCTATTTACCGAATTACTTTTTCCTGACATCTCGATTTTCAGAAGGATAAACCCTTATTTAAGGTTTTACATAAAGTAAATAAGAAGACCAGTTAAAAACAACTTATAAAAAAGAGACAGTTATTCTAAATGGTTTAAAACAAATTTTAATTAAGCTCCTCTACGTTGATGCGAAATATATAAATACCAGGTATATTTTCGTTCTAGTGCTATGCCTCAGTTATTAGATTTGGAATTAGCTAAAACAGCGCATGTTGTCATCAACAAGCTCTGCAAAGTGAAGCCAGGAGAAAGTGTACTGATAACTATCGATGGGCCTGAGGAATGGAGAGTCGCGGAGGAAATTGCCAAAGCTGCTGAATGTGCAGGCGCCAAAGTAATGGTTGCCTGGCACACCACTCCTCCGGGCTATGGTAAAGTTGGAGATCCATACCTGCCCGACCCATTGAAGGCAGCTATACCTAACACAGATGTGTGGATTGAGCTAAACAATCAGTGGCTGCTCTACTCAACACCATGGGAGGAGGCAATGACACCTGCAGCATTAGGAAAGGGTCGAGTCAGATATCTTTTCCTAGGCGGACTAAACGTTGACCAGATGGTGCGATGCATAGGAAAGGTGAACATAGATGTTCAGGCGGAATTCCAGAACACTCTCGTCGAGATGACGAGGAAGGCCCGTAAAATGCGCGTAGTCACACCCGCAGGAAACGATGTCTCATTTGAGAATGATCCAGATCGGCCAGTGACTAATGAGCTGTTTGCCGACACTCCAGGCCCACACTTCCTGTTGGGACAGATGGGATGGGCGCCAATCGAGGAAACAGTAAACGGAGTAATTGTATTCGATGGCTCCTTCTCAGGAGGTGGAGAAGCAGACCTGGGAATCTTAAGAGAACCAATCAGGCTAATCGTAAAGAATGGAGAAATTAAGGACATCCAGGGCGGAGCAGAGGCATTAAAGGTAAAGAAATGGCTCGAAAAGCTAGGAGACCCCAACATGTATTACGTAGCACATATATGCTATGGCTTCAACCCGGGAGCTAGGCTATCAGGACTTTGCACAGAGGACGAGCGTGTCTGGGGTTGCACCGAGTGGGGCTTCGGCTACCAAGGCCCGATGTTCAGAGGCAAGGGCAAGAAGGCTATATCACACTTCGACGGCATCTGCCTTAACTCAACCGTATGGCTAGACGATGAAAAAATTATCGATACTGGAACACCAGTACACCCCAAGCTAAGAGAACTAGCAATAAAGCTCGGAAAGGGATAAAAACTCCACGTAAAATTTAATTAAGTCATTCAATAATTTCTTTTTCTCTTTCTCTTCTTAATTAGGAATCAGTAGGAGGATCTTTAACTCAGCGTGCGACTTATTATTACTTGGCTGAGAATGAAGAGACTGACTGGTACTTCAGTTTCCTCAACTGCAAGATAGCCTGTAAATAAGCTTTAAGAGAGCTGTTAAGCTCGTTCAGAAACAAGCTGCAGAGCTTGTCAGAATCTAGAAGCTATGAGGTTGCGTCTCATAGAGCATTGATGCACTAACGTGTTCTCTTAAAATTCAGAAATATTTTAACATGTGGTTGCATGAATAGTGAGTATTTAGGAGAAGAAAGATTTTTATTTGATCATCAAATTCTTAAATAATGTTATGGATGTATTAGATGCGATTAGGAAGAGGGTCGCGGTCAGGTACTTTGAGGAAAAGCCAGTTCCAGAAGACGTGCTTAAGACTCTTGCCTGGGCTGCTCATAAAGCTCCTACTGGTGGAAATACCCCATACAGAAGAGTCATGGTAATAAATGATGAAGAGACAGTAAGTATGATTAAACAAGTTTCTCCAGGCTTTCTAAGCAACGCAAAATCTCTCATACTAATTTACACAGACCTAGAGACGGCCTATAAAGGATTAGGAAGACTAGGAAGAGACATATGCTCCATAATTGATGCCGGAGCAGCAGCAGAAAACGTCGCATTAGCCGCGCTTAAGTTTGGTCTCGGAACCTGCTTCACAAAATCATACAGCGAAGCGGGAGTAAAAGAGATTCTCGAGATACCCGAGAATTATAGAACAGAGGTAATGCTACAAATAGGTTATCCACGAAAAGACATGCCGCCGCCGCTTAAGGCAAAGCCAAATGCTCGTATAACGTATCTAAACAGGCACGGAAATCTATGGACATGAGTCAGCTCCCATTTTTATGATTAAAATAAGCGAAGCTTACGACTAGTTCTCAATGACGATAAGAAGTCCTGGCGTTAAAAAACTAGGCAAAACAAAATTGTTATATATCGACAAATTCAGTGAATTATTGTGGAGGCGAAATGAGTCAAAACTCTAGTGGTGATTTTGGTAAAGAAATATTCGACATTATTGTTTTTGCTTTATCAGCCGCACGGATATCAGCCGATGAACCACCACTGTATGGCTCACTAAGACTGATTGACCTATCAAGTAAGATCATTAAGCTACAGGAACTAGTCGAGGGAGAAAGGGCTGACAAATTCCTTCAGAGAATAAGACAGATAATAGAAGAGAAAAAGTACATAGTTATGGCGTCGGAAGAGGAATTTGTTAAAGTGCTGGACCAACTAGTCTCTGAATGTGCAAGGGAGATGAAAAATCGGAGAAAACTAGGCCAAAAAAGGGAATAAAAACAGCCTTTAATAGTGTTGAATTTATTCTAAAAGACTTGAACGATGCTCAACAATCGTCATTTTAACGAAAAATAATTAGACATCTTCCATATTAATTTTTTTACCATATTTATTAAAGGAGGATTTATCCTTTAATAAAAGTTAAATAGTGATAAAATACTGTTTTTCCTGAAAAGTTATGCCGTCGGCATTGTCTGTAAAAAATCTAGTTAAGCGTTATGGAAGGAATGTCTTGGCATTGAACGGCGTCTCGTTTGAGGTCGATAAGGGAGACTTCTTCGTCATTATAGGTCCAAGCGGATGCGGCAAGAGCACTCTCCTTAGATGCGTGGCCGGTATACTTGACTATGACAGCGGCGACATATACATCGATGGTAGAAACGTGAAGGACGTCCCTGCACACAAGAGAAACATATCGTACATGCCCGAAACGTATGCATTATTCCCACACATGAGAGTCTATGACAACGTCGCTTTTAGACTCAGAATGCATAACTTCGATGAATCAGAGATAAAGAAGGAAGTGAAGCGTGCACTTGAACTGGTGGGGCTAGCTGGATTTGAGGAGAGATGGCCGAGCGAGCTCTCCGGAGGTCAGAGACAGAGGGTAGCTTTGGCAAGAGCCGTTGTAGCAAATCCAAGCCTGCTGCTCCTAGACGAGCCGCTAAGCCACGTAGACTACAGGCTGCAGAGAAAATTAATGGAAGACTTCAAGAACATCCATAAAAACTTAGGAAACACTTGGATACTAACAACACACATTCAAGAGCAGGGTCTAAGCCTCGCCGACACGCTAATGGTCATGAACGTAGGAGTAATAGAACAGAAAGGAAAGCCACACGAAATATATGAATCGCCACGAACGGTATTCGCTGCAAGGTTCGTAGGCGACATAAATCTATATAGTGGACAGGTAGTTGAGCAGAAAGGCGAGCTCTGCGTTGTAAAGACCAACTTGGGTGAATTCAAAGGAATATACAAAGGAACTGGCGAACTAGTAGGTAGGACGGTTGCATACGGTGTTAGGCCAAACCACATATTAATCTCGCCAGTAGGAGAACACCGTGAAAACAGCTTCAAGGCACGCCTAGTTAGTGCCTACTACTTTGGAGAATTCATAGAATACATATTTGAAGTTGCTGGAGGAGTTCAGGTAAAGGTACACGCTGACCCGATGCCAGTAAAGCTAGGAGAAGAATACGCCGTTTCTTGGGACACCGTTAGAGGAATAATCCTTGACAAGCCCTCAGTAATCGAAGGACTAAACATAGAGGACGTTATCTATGGAAGGTGATAAGATATATGACAGAGGAAAGGCGCTCTGAGGCCGAGATACGCGAATCTCCTTTGATAAAATTCGTGCGGAAGAATGCAAGATATCTCCTGATACTGCCGCCCCTGATAGTAGTGATTTTATTCCTCGTTGTCCCGTCGCTCATGATACTGTTACTGTCTTTCAACAAGGGCTCTGTGACTAGATTTGACCCTACAAATATATCATTAGACAACTTTATAGCAGTATTCTCACGACCATCCACGTACATCATATTAAGAGACACGCTTGGAATGTCGGTGCTAGCCGCATTAATTACACTACTAGTAGCCTACCCGGTTGCGTACTTCATATCATTCAAGATCCAGAATTTCCAACTACAAGGAATCATAACCTTCATGCTCGTGGCTCCTTATTGGGTTGACTGGAGCATCCGAAGCATATCGTGGCTCTCAATACTTGGAGAAAAAGGACTTGTAAATTATACATTAATGAGTCTAGGCCTCATTAAGCAGCCGTTATCTGAGCTACTCTTCACGCGGTGGACCCTCCTCATAATTTGGGTACAAACAAACCTGCTCTTCATGATATTCCCAATATATCTATCTCTAACGCTCATTGATCCGGATTTAATCAACGTTGCAAGGACTCTCGGCGCTTCTCCGTTTAAAGCCTTCACAAAGATTACGTTTAGACTATCGTTGCCAGGCGTTGTGATTGGAATAATCTTTGTCTTCATATCGACACTAGGCGACTACGTTACTCCAGCCCTGTGGGCAGGAGGACTACAAATGTTGGGACTAACTGTCCAGAACTATGCTTGGCACTTCAACTGGCCAATGGCGGCTGCCTACTCAGTCTTGCTGTTAGCGGTGACTCTAGGAGTGATCTGGATAGTACTCAGATTCGCAAACATCAAGCAGGTGTTCTACAAGTAGGTGATTATGCATGAAGAGAGATTGGGTGAAAATTGTTCTCGGAATTTACACGGTCTTCATAATATTCATATTCTACCTACCGCTGATCTTGGTCGCCATACTATCGTTCAAGTCAGACGCTAGTATAACATTTCCAATTTTAGGATTTAGCCTCTATTGGTACATCGGTCCTCCAGGACTAGTAGGCACTAGCGGATTTACAAGCGGCATATTCTATGACCCCCAAATTGGACAGGCTATTATAAACTCGATCACTCTGGGCGTCATCAATGCATCAATAGTTGTACCCCTCGTTATATGTGCAGCACTAACGCTCAGATATGCATTCAAGGGCCGAGACCTAATATTCTATCTACTGCTTGCAGGCTTCGTTATGCCAGCAATAATTATTGGACTGGGCGCAAACATATTCTACAAGACAATAGGAATAACTGAATACTCAATCTGGACAGTGCTTCCACTACACATTGTATATACAATGCCATTCGGGCTAATCCTCACGATGGCCCGATTTGACCCACTGATGGTTGAGTATGAAAACGTCGCGAGGGTTCTAGGAGCCAGTGGTTGGAAAGTCTTCAGAAAAATAACATTCCCACTGATAAGGACGCAGGTCATCTCGACCTTCTTCTTCGCCTTTACGCTGTCACTATCAGAGTTCCTAAGATCCTCATTCGTAATAGCAGGCGTAGGAACAATCCCAACATACGTCTACAACCAAATGTCAGTAACAGCACCGACTCCAAAATGGTTCGCTCTGGGAACACTAAGCATGGCAATATCACTCACACTACTATTCGT
>CAYTRT010000011.1:24880-36037 GCA_964440295.1 uncultured Nitrososphaeria archaeon | reverse complement strand
TTAACGGATACTATGTCCCTTCCCGCCGCCTTTGACCAGGCTTGGCTACCCCCGCTTAACTTTTTTCTTCTGTCTCTGTTTTCAAGACTTTTTCTGCTCTATACTTAAATGTTATCTTTGTTGGGTATAATAATGGGATTTATGGCACGTAGGATCATTATTTGGCTTGCAATAGCCGTAGTAGTTGTCTTCTTAGCGTTCTTCGGCATGTGGCTTGATTTTAACGAGTCGCAACACGCAATAATTAATTGGCTCATAAATGATCAGGAGCTAAAGGAGGGATTCTTATGGATTGCTGAGAACACGGCCAGCGACGCGAAAGTGCTGGTGTGGTGGGACTACGCTGACGGAGTAGTCGAGATTGGTCATAGAGACGTGGTTATCCGAGAGGCGTCTAGAGAGATCAAGTGGACGATAGCGGGGATGCACAAGTATCCTTGGAGCTGGATTGCGTATGAGCTGTGGTATCCATTCGAGTCTGACGAGAAGGTCAGAGATGTTGGAAGATTCTTCATAGCTGAGAATTCATCAGCGGCCATAGATATAGCTAGGAAATACGGCGCCGACTATGTCTTCGTGGTCTATCCAGACGACGTGATGAAGTTCTACGCGATAGTGATGGCTACCGGCAAACAGCCAAGCGAGTACCTCGGAGAAACAGAGGCAACAACGAGGGAGGAGATGGTCAAGGTGGTGGAGCAGCGAGCCATAATTAAGAAGGAAACAATAGGCATGAGGCTAATCTACGGAGATAAGACAGAAGGCTTCGAGAAAGTATTTGATAACGAGAGAGTCAGAATATACAAAATAATAGAATAAGAAATTCTGGTCCTACTCTACTACGAATCTCCTCGGCCTTGGCATTAGGAATCTCGGCATTCCTTCCTCAAAATTCTTTATCTTCTCGCCATATTCCAAGAGCGTGATGGCTATGTCGTCTAGCCCCTTTACGAGGCGCTCCTTTATATGTGGCTCGATCTCGAACCTGATAGACTCTCCAATCGGTGTAGTAATGGTCTGTGCAGGCAGATCTATCGTCAGGTATAGTTCTCCGTTTCGGGCCGACTCTCTGAGCTGCCTAACCTTATCTTCTGGGAGCTTGATACAGAGAAGCCCGTTCTTCGACGCGTTGTTGTAGAAGATGTCTCCGAACGACGACGCGATGATGCATCTTATCCCAAAATCAACGAGGGCCCATACAGCATTCTCCCTCGAAGAGCCTATTCCGAAGTTCTTTCCCGCGACCAGTATTGATGCGTCTCTAAACCTTGGGTCGTCGAGGACGAATCCGGGCTTCTTGGAGCCGTCCTCACTGTATCTCCATCTATAGAAGAGATACTTTCCGAGGCCCCTCTTCTCTATTATCTTGAGGAACTCGGCTGGGATTATCTGGTCTGTGTCCACGTCGTCAGCCTCGAGCGGCGCTGCCTTTCCACGCATCACTGTTATCGGCTCAGGCATACTATCTCACCCAAGGCTCCTCGAGCCTCGCCCTTAACTCTAGGTCGCCGATGTCTGCCTGCTCGATCTCTCGCACATCGACGAACCTTCCCTCCAGCGCCGCAGCGGCCGCCATGGCTGGGCTGACCAAGTGCGTCCTACCTCCAGGTCCCTGCCTATTCTCGAAGTTTCTATTAGATGTGCTGGCGCATCGTTCACCAGGCCTGAGCCTGTCGGGATTCATCGCAATGCACATCGAGCATCCTGGGTATCTCCACTCAAATCCTGCCTCAATGAAGATTCTGTGCAGCCCGATCCTCTCTGCCCTCCTCTTGATCAGCATCGAGCCGGGGACGACCATCGCTCTGACCCCCTGCCTGACCCTTCTGCCCTTCACGATCCTCGCAGCCTCGATTAGGTCTGAGAGCCTGGCGTTCGTACATGAGCCGATGAAGACCACGTCTATCGGTATCTCGGTTATCCTTGTCCCAGGCCTGAGCCCCATGTATCTCAGCGCCCTCTCGACGAGTGTTCTCTGCGTCCTGTCCTCGTAGTCCTCAGGCGACGGTACCTCCTCCGTCACTCCCACAGTCATTGCGGGATTTGTCCCCCAGCTGACCTGTGGCTCAATTTTAGAGACGTCGAAGACAAACCTCGCGTCGTAGACGGCTGATGGGTCGGTCCTCAGGCTTGACCAGTACTTCACCGCCTCTTCCCACTCTTCTCCGTCCGGCGCGTATGGAGCCCCCTTTATGTATCTGAGTACCTTCTCGTCCGGCTCGATTATCGCTGTCCTTGCTCCGCCCTCGATAGACATGTTGCAGAGCGTCATCCTGGCCTCGACTGAGAGCCTCCTCGTCGCCTCACCAGTAAACTCGACGACGTGCCCAATCATTCCTCCAGTTCCTAGGTGTCTGATCACGTGGAGTATTACGTCCTTCGCCGAGACTCCCCGCTGCAGCTCGCCCTCCAGCCTTATCTCCATCTTCTTCGGCTTCTTCAGCCAGATAGTCTGCGTCGCGAAGACATGTTCGCCCTCGCTTGTCCCGATCCCGAAGGCGAGCGCTCCTAAAGCTCCGTGCGTGCTTGTGTGGCTGTCACCGCACACGAGCGTTATTCCGGGAAGCGTCAAGCCGAGCTCTGGTCCAATGACGTGGACGATTCCCTGCCAGGGGCTGTGATAGTCGAGGAGAGTTATGCCGAACTCAACTGCATTTCTCGCGAGTGCCGCCATCTGGGCCGATGAGAGCTCGTCCGTCACTGGGATCGACCTATCAGTCGTCGGCACATTGTGGTCCATGACTGCGAAGGTTAGGTCTGGCCTCCTGACTCTTCTTGACTTGCTTCTCAGCTCCTCGAATGCGACTGGTGAGGTTACTTCATGCGTGAGGTGCCTGTCGACGTATAGAAGCGTCTCTCCATCGTCCCTCTCAGCTACTACGTGGTTCTCCCAGATCTTCTCGAAAACCGTCCTACCCATTAGCATCTCCTCGAGAACTCCGTCCAGAATATAAATCAATCACTGTCAAGAATAATTGTGCCCCCATTCATGTGAGGGATGCGTAGCGCTTCGGGTCCTTCTCAAAGGTCTCTTTGCAAGCGGCTGAGCAGAAGTAGTACTTTCTATGCTGATATTCGGAGACGTGTTTTGCCGTCTTCTCGTCCACCATCATGCCACATACCGGGTCCTTGGCCATGAGGCGTAGCTGCTCAGAGACTCTATTAAGGATTAGCGACCTACGCCTTCCTCTCGCCTATAGACGTCCCCGATAATATTTCCCTGATTTGTCTCAGCTCCCTCAGTATTTCCTCGAGAGTCCTATCCGCTCCCCGTCCGAAGAGCGGCCTCATCCTCACCCTGCTGAGTATCTTCTCCCTGACCTCCTCGGGATTTGTAACGTGTATTAGGCTGGCCTCGGCTCTCCTTGTTCCCGGGCCGGCTGTGCCTCCTGCCTGTCCTGTGTAGCCAGCGGTATGGACGTCCACTGTGGCGTGTCCAAGCCACCTAGAGATTGGCCCTTGGACTATGTCGACTGACATTATCCTCGAGTATGGGACGGTGTGCTTCATCCTCCA
The DNA here is from genome assembly GCA_964440295.1 of uncultured Nitrososphaeria archaeon. Classification (GTDB taxonomy): domain Archaea; phylum Thermoproteota; class Nitrososphaeria_A; order Caldarchaeales; family Calditenuaceae; genus CALIKS01. The sequence goes on along the minus strand of CAYTRT010000011.1, from coordinate 32,521 downwards.
CCACACTCCACGCTTGACGACCACCTCATCGCCGGTCAGCTCGTAGGTTATAGAGTTGTAGTATTTGGGAGCCCAGTAGGCGATGAATGCCGCGGCCACCGCCGAAGGCAGAAAGAAGACCAACGCTGGAACAACTACGAATTCTGGAGCAGAGATATAGACTATCCAGGTGACCGCTATGCCCACAGCGAGTATTGGCAACAAGACTATCATTAGATAGATGAAGTATAGCGTGATCATCTTTTTACTCGGCTTTAAGACCTCGGACAACCTGCCGGCACTAATCATTGAGCGGCCCCACTCGTTAATACGCATATATCACGACAGCCAGTAGTTGCTTACATTGATGAAAATTTACATGTTCATGCTAGTACTGATTTATTTACTGGGACGCCTCGGTGTTTTTACGTGAGTCTTCCACTACCTTATCCGCAGTTCTTCCAGCTGATAATCGTGATTGATGGCCTGCTTGCGCTGGGGCTCTATCTCTGGCTCCGGAGGCTTAGCAAGAACAGCAGCTACTACGGCTTTGTGAGGGGAATGACGATATTCATGGCCGTCGTCTTAGTGGGCCTCGTAATCTCTTACGTGGCTCAGGCCACGTTCATGGGGTGGTTCTAAGATGGGAGAGGTAGCGACTGAGGCAAGCGTAAAGATGAGGCTTGCCGTGATCTCGGGGCTGTTCGGAGGAGTCTGTGCCACTGCTGCGCTCTTCTCGATAATCATCATTCCTCTGCCCGGCATACCCGGTGGTTCTGGCTTCTGGATACCAGCCGCCCTTTACTTCGCCCTCACGCTCTGGTTCGGGGTCTACGGCGCTTTGGCTGGACACATAGGCACGTTCATAGGCATGGGCCCATTCTTCGGCTGGACCTTCCAGGTGTGGGCGGACGGAGCGCTCGGAGACTTCATCGCTCCTCTCATATGCAGAGCATTCTTCCTAGCCTTCAAGGCAGACCCCGAGCTTAAGACGAGGAGGGACTATGCCGTCTGGCTGGTCTCGGTTCCGATAGCCACCTGCCTCGCAGCGATGTGGATACACTTCGTAAACTATTCGTTCGGTACCATTACTTTCGGCGCGTGGGTCTGGGGAGTGATCGCGTACACCATCGGGGACTCGCTGGCCGTCTTCACGCTTGGCACAGTGCTGCTCAAAGTCGCTTCAAAGTGGGTCAAGACCAGTCCTTTCTACGTCAAGGGACGTCTGCTGTAGTGCTTGAAAATTGAGTCAAAGAACTTTTTTTACGTATATCAAGAGTGATTCACCCCTAGTCAGGATGCATCCCCTTCCAAAGGTAGCCCTGCTACTTGCTATCAACTTCGTCGCACTAATAATCGAGGCGCCGATACCATTCATCTTGCTGATAACCCTAATAGCCCTTGGCTTCAAGCTACTGCGCGTCCCCTTGATCGGCTTAAAGAAGTTCGTGATCGTGGTCATAATAGCGAGCCAAGCGGTTCTGATCTCGTATCTCCTAGGCAGCTCGATCCCCGGCAAGCACGTATACATTACTTATCCATGGGGGACATATGTCTCAGAGATGACGCTCCTATATGCTGCTACAATGATTATGCGCTACACAACCATGCTTCTGGGCTCGACGCTAATACTAGTGACGACTAGTGATAGAGACATTGTCTATGGCGCCGCGGCGCTGAAGCTACCATACACGCTGGGTCTAATGATGAGTCTCGCCTTCAGGACGGCGACGATATTTGCGGAGGACTTCATGAAGGTCAGAGACGCGATGATCCTGAGGGGAGCCAGCTTCCATGAGGGGCCACTACTCGAGAGGGCTAAGAAGTATGCAAATGTCTTCACCTCGATGATAGTGATAGCTCTTAGGAGACTGATGGACATAGCATACGCGATACAGGCGAAGGGATTCGGGGCCGCTCCTAAGAGAACTTACTACAGGGAGTATAGGCTTAGGATCAGCGACGTGGTAATCACTGCGCTCCTAATAGCTAGCGTCCTATCAGCATACTTCCTCAAATACTCAGTAGGCATCCTTGCCTTTCCGGGCTGGATACCAGCCATCCAGTAGGTGACGCGACTATGGACGAGGTAATAAGGGTCAGGGACCTGTGGTGGAGGTACGCACTCGGGCAAGACTGGGCTCTCAAGGGAATAGACCTCACAGTAAGGCGAGGAGAATTCCTCGTTATAGTCGGGCCAAGCGGGGCGGGAAAATCAACGCTATGCCTCACGCTTTGCGGAATGATTCCACACTTCTCACGTGGATACTACAAGGGAGAAGTCATGATAAATGGACGCGAGACCAAGAAGATGAAGCTAAGCGAGATCACGAGGAAGGTTGGCATCGTCTTCCAGGACCCCGACACCCAGTTCGTCACGATGTCGGTCGAGGACGAGGTCGCATTCCCGCTCGAGAACCATGGAGTCCCGAGGCAAGAGATGCTTGAGAGAGTTAGGAGGACGATGGAGATGACGAGGATACTGGAACTGAAGGACAAGTATCCCCATGAATTGTCAGGTGGGCAGAAGCAGAGAGTAGCAATAGCATCGATACTCGCCCTAGAGCCTGAGATACTTATTCTTGACGAGCCGACCTCTGACCTCGACCCCGTCGGCAAGTCTGAAGTCTTCTTAATGCTGTCAGAGCTTAAGAGGGCTGGAAGAACAATCATCCTAGTCGAGCACAACACGGAGGAGGCTGCGAAGTATGCCGACAGAGTAGTCCTGCTCCGGGATGGCAAGATAATAATGGAGGGCCCTCCTAGGAAGGTCTTCGAAGAAGTCGAGAGCCTAAAGTCAGCCGGAGTATACCCGCCACAAGTAGCCGAGCTCGCGTATATTCTCTCCAATAGGTACGGAGTAAGAGGAGAGCTGCCGATTACGTTGGAGGAGTGTTTGGAGTGGCTCAGAGAGCTAAATGCCAGAATCGTTACACCAAATAAGTTCGAACCTTCACCTACGAGAGTAAAGGGCGAATCAATCATCTCGCTGAGGAACGTGTCCTACTCCTATCCAGATGGCACAGTCGCCCTTAGAGACGTAAACTTGGAGTTCGCTAGGGGAGAGTTCGCAGCAATTATCGGCCAGAACGGCTCTGGGAAGACGACGCTCGTGAAGCATATAGTCGGTCTCCTGAGACCAAGTGTCGGAGAGGTGAGGATCTTCGGGAAGAAAACCTCTGAGATGAGCATTAAGGAGATCGCGACCAAGGTTGGATATGTCTATCAGAACCCAGACCACCAGCTCTTCTGCCAGACGGTCTACGAGGAGTGTGCGTATGGACTCCGGAACCTAGGCCTACCCGAGTCGGAGACCAGGAGGAGGGTGGGCGAGATCCTCAAGAGGGTCGGGCTCCAAGGATTGGAGAACGTTGATACTTTCCTGCTGGGGAAGGGGCAGCGGCAGAGATTGGCGATAGCCTCGACACTCGTGATGAATCCAGAAGTCATCATCGTGGATGAGCCCACGACGGGCCAGGACATGGCCCAGTCGACGAGCATCATGGAGCTCCTAGGGTCCCTTCACCGTGAGGGCAGAACCGTAATCATAGTCACACATAATATGCGCCTAGTTGCTGAGTATGCTGAGAGGGTGGTGGTGATGCAGGCTGGGAGAGTCGTCATAGACGGAGATGTGAGGACAGTCTTCTCGCAAGTCGAGAAGCTTAGGGAGGCGCTGATCACTCCGCCCCAGATAACGCAGCTCGGACAACTCCTGAGCGGAGACTCGGTGACTCCACTTACGGTTGAGGAGATGGCTGATATGATTAGGCTGGGTGATGCGTAGTGTCAAGGGAGGAGAAGGCAGCATACAGGCTCGACGTCTGGGAGAAGCTCAGGAGATACGCTCGGCCAGACTCGAGGTTCCACTGGGACTTCTCGAAGTTTATCCCAGACTTCAAGGGTAGCGAGAGGTGCGCCGAGAGGATTAGGCGCCTACCAGCCTATAGGAAGGCGAGGCTACTCTTCATCACTCCTGACAACTGTCTCGAACATCTGAGAGAGAGGTGCATAAGGGATAGGAAGCCGTTCCTGATGACGCCCTACGCGATTCGGAGGGACTTCCTCTACCTAGACCCAAGAGCAGTGCCGAGAGGCATGGAGGCGCTAGCATCCACGCTCGACGGCATCGAGAGATTCGCGAAGCCGATGAGTCTCAGGAGGATGATGAGGCTTGGCCGAGTCGACATGCTAGTCACGGGAGTCTCGATCGTGAATACTAGGGGCGTTAGGTATGGCAAGGGTACTGGGTTCTTCGACATTGAGTGGGCGATCTTTAGAGAGCTAGGGATGGTTGATGACGAGACACCCATAGTTGCGGTCGCGCATGACTGTCAGGTCGTCGAGATGGAGTTTCCATACGCCTCGCATGACACGATCGTGGACTACATCATAACGCCTAGGAGGACGATAAAGGTTGAGAGGACCACGAAAAAGCCAGCAGGCATCGACTGGAGGATACTTCCGCGAGAGCTCTTCGAGAGCATTCCTCCACTCCAAGAGCTGGCTGAGATTAAGGGCGTTAGGTACCCAGTCTCCAATCCTGGAGATATTTGACCTGCCTCTCGGTCAGCTCCTCGGTCTTTATCCCCATGGATTCGAGCTTGGCCCTCGCGACTGCCTTGTCTATCTCCTCAGGCACGTCGTAGACCTTCTTCTCAAGCCTCTCAGCGTTTCTCGAGAGATACTCGACTGAGAGCGCCTGGAGCGAGAAGCTCAGATCCATTACCTCTGACGGGTGTCCCTCAGCGGCGACTAGGTTCACGAGTCTCCCCTGACCAATCAGTAATAGCTCCCTACCATCGCTGAGCGTGTACTTCGTCACTAGGGGTGATAGCTCCTCTACCCTACTCGCCATCGAGGAGAGGTCCCTGACGGATATCTCGACGTCGTAGTGCCCAGCGTTTGCCAGTATTGCCCCGCTCTTCATCTGGCTGAAGTGTTCGGCCCTTATGACGTCTATGTCTCCGGTCGCAGTTATGAATACGTCTCCGATTCTCGACGCCTCGCTCATCGTCGCTACTCTATAGCCATTCATCGCGGCCATCAGGGCCTTGACTGGGTCTGCCTCGACGACTATTACCTCGGCGCCCATGCCCCTCGCCCTAGCGGCTATTCCTGAGCCGACACGCCCATATCCAGCCACGACGACCCTCTTTCCAGCAAGGAGTATGCCTGTGGCCCTGATTATTCCGTCGAGGGCCGACTGCCCAGTACCTATTGGGTTGTCGAAGAGCGACTTGGTGGGTGAGTCGTTGACCGCCATGACTGGGTAGAGGAGCAGTCCCTGCCTCATCAGAGATCTTATTCTTATGACGCCTGTCGTCGTCTCCTCGGTCCCAGCCTTTATTGATGAGAGTAGGTCTGAGTCTCGGCCCATGGCTGCTGTGGCACTCTCAACGTCTGGCCCATCCATCCCCCTAGCGATCTTGTGGACCAGGACCGTTAGGTCTGCTCCGTCGTCGACCGTGATTGTCGGCCTTATCCTCAGGGCGTTGCCAATGCATTCGTAATATTGCCTCTGGTTCATGCCCCTGATGGCGTAGACCCTTATCCCTGCGGATGCTAGGGCCGCCGCAACGTCGTCCTGCGTGCTGAGTGGGTTGGATGCGCATAGCGCTACCTCTGCTCCACCCACCCTCAGCGTCTCTACTAGGACTGCTGTCTCCTTCGTGACGTGTAGGCAGGCTGCTACCCGCTCGCCCCTGAGGGGCTTCTCCCGCATGAATCTATCCCTAATCATGATACATACGGGCATGAATCTCTCAGCCCACTCGATTCTTCTCCTGCCCTGGTCTGCGAGTCCGATCTCCCGCACCCAGTATTCCTTACTGCTCATCGATTATTCTGGCCGAGCCCGGCTTAATAAGGAAGCCGCTAGGAGGGTTAGAGATTAATAGGTGGCTCACAGCAGTATTCAGCGTGGACATAAGCTCTAAGGAAAGCTACCTAAAGCTGCTGGACAACCTATACTCGATGCTAGGGAGCAGGGCTGCGAGGAGCGGTGATAGGACGATAGAGCTCGCGCCGACAATTCTACACGAGCAGAAACAGACAGTAATCACGAACTTCAGGCAGCTCGCAGAGATGCTCAACAGGGAGCCCGAGCACATAGCGAGGTTCATCTTTAAGGAGACGGGTAGGCCTGGGACCGTCGAGAGGGACAGACTCGTCATCAGCGGAAAGATGACAGATGCAGAGATAGTCAGGCTCCTGCAGCTATACTTCAGAGAGTTCGTAAGGTGCCCAGTATGCGGAGGAGTAGACACCCAGATAGTGAGCGAGAAGAGGTTCAGATTCTTAGTATGCGAGGTCTGCGGAGCAAAAAGCTCAATAAGAAAAATCTAAACCAGAAAAACACCACTAGGATCAACGCCAAAATCTCTCAACAACTTTACACTATACCTAAAAATTGATGGAACTCCATAATTACACTCTACAAAATATCCTGTGACCTCCTTTGGGTCTCTAAACTTTTCGCCCGTCGGGTGCTTCGGTTCGATATTTATTAAGTATCTCTTGCGCCCCACCTTTACTGGGACTCTTTCCCTCGCAAGCCTATTGCTAACGACTAGCCAATCAACTGTCCTTAATAGAATGTCTCTCCACTTCTTAATTTCATATCGCTTTCTGTCTGGGAATACTATCTCGTGGAACTTTAGGTCCATGCCAGGCTTGGGTTTTATACTGGTTAGAGACGCTCCTTCCTCGATAGGTCTCTCAGGTTGCTTTGATACCTCTGTCCTTGTTAATGGTTCAGCGACGACTTCCTTGAATGGTGAGTATCGGAAGAGGATAAAGGATCTTCTTAGCACCTCTCCGGGCTCATCTCTAGTGAGGTCCCACTCCGCGATTCTCTTCTCTATGAGTGGCTTTAGTATCTGGGTGTCGTAGACCTCCCACTTTGCGCCGTCTGTGGCGATGAAGTATTTTACGCCCTCGCTGACGCAGTATGAGATGTATTGCTGTAGGTCCTCTTGTCTTCCGAGACTCTTGGCGCCTATGAATGCTATTGGCTTACCCTCGACCAACAGGGCATAGTCAGGCCTCCCAGCCGTCGTCGAGAACTCAGGCCTCACGAGCTCAGGGTTCTCGACGTCCCATCCCAACAGTCTGAGGAATGGATCGATCAGGACATAACGCGTCAAAAACTCATTCTTAGAGAGCTGGTCCCTATATCTATTCGCCCGCTCCCTAAGCTCACGGATCTTTTCAATAGCTTCCCGAAACAAATCAAAAAATAATACTTATACAAGATATAAAAATTTTATCATAATATGATTTGATTCCTATCAATGAGTCATCCATTCGTTTTAACTACGTGAGATACTTCATCTATTTCTTAAGAGCCCTCGCCCTAACTTTTATGATGAAGAAGTTAGCTCTCTTATAAGACTCCACGGAGAAGCGCCCCTTCAAGAGGGATAGGAGATCCCTAAGTCTCAGTCTAACCGAGTGGGCATGAAGCCACTCGCGCCCAAAGGTGTGGGTCCATACGTACCAGATGAAACACAAAACAAGAGACGCGTCGGGCGTCGATAAAACGAGGACTCCCTCGTTCTTCAATATACGATGAATTTCCCCTATGACTGTCTCAGGACTACGCACATGCTCTATAACCTCGAGACAAGTAACGAAGCTGAAGCAGTCATTCCTGAAATG
>CAYTRT010000011.1:0-24780 GCA_964440295.1 uncultured Nitrososphaeria archaeon | reverse complement strand
CCAACAACTCAAGAGCAACCCAATACCTACCCCCTCCATACAGCCCTCAGAGAAGAGACCAGCAAACCTCAAAAACAAAAAACCCACCCACAGATAAATATTAACAAGCAAAAGCACCTACCAACTTCTCAAAAAATCTGATTATGCAAAGTATTTTTATGAATGGATTGTCTTTTTCTCATTCGTTGAAAAGGTTATTTAAAATGCCGATCCATCGAATTAAAGATGAAGATACGCACAACCACTGCTCTGATGATAGTAATCTTCCTCGCGGTCATTAACTCATTCCTTCACTTTGGAAATGCTAACTATATTCGCGGTGACCCAAAACTAGACTTTGATTCGCCATACTACGTAAAATTGCTTCTATGGCTTAAAAATGATTGGAACGAGCTTCCTCCTCAGCCGTTTCGTATGAGAATTTTAGTTCCGCTTATCTCAGCATTCCTATCAGATTATATTGGCATAAACAACGCATTCGGACTGATTAACTCTATACTTTGGCTACTCACGGTAGTAGTCTATTTTATAGCAATTAAGAGGCTTTACGATGCAACCACAGCAACTGTCTCGGCCATTCTCTTTTCGTTCTCTATTCCCGTTATGGTTTACGGAGCCGCTATATCAACAGACATGCTTGGATACTTTGCAATAGCCGCCTCACTTCTATACATATCAACTACTCAAATAATAAGAATTAAAAATCTAATTATCCTCGGCGTATTGCTATATTTTTCAATCATTGGAAGAGAGTTGAGTATCCTTTCAATCGGCTACATCTTAATTTATAGAATTTTAAACAATAGAAATTTGAGATTAGCCCTCAAAGAAATAACCATTCCACTAATATTCTCAGTAGGTGGCATATTGACGACGCATATTCTTATCCCAGACCCGGGATATACTGCTTACTTCTATCCGGCTCTATTAAGTTCACTAAATACTGAGAAAATCCTGAAAGAGATATATCAGATAATTGCAACATATCATCTTGGCTGGATACCGATATTAATCACTCTACAACGGCCCTACAAGAAAAAAGATGATCCACTTATTTTAACATCCCTCATAGTTGGCGGAGGATTCATCATTCTCGACCACTTTATAGGCATGGTTAGCTCAAGATTCGTATTCTTAACTTATCCCGGATTCCTAACAGCCATAAGCAAGGGTCTAGTAAGTCCAAGCAGCTCAATTAATTCAAGGATAAGCTCCAAGCATGCCCAAGCCAAAACATTGATATTCATAGCTCTATACATCATAATAGGATTCACATGGACTGCAGAATACAACATCTCACTTCCAACCTCCTCAGACACAAATATTGCTAAACTATTCCCAGAAGGCTATCCACAAGAGAAGTTGTGGCGGTTAAAATAAATAATTAATTGTTCGGAGTTTTAATATTATTGTCAACAACATATTATTAATGGTGAGGATGAAGAAAAAGATGGAACAACGATAACTGAAGAGATATAAATAGCAACACTACTAAATATTCAGAAACGAAGTGTTAAGCAGTTTTCAACAAAAAATTCAAGCTGCTTAACAACTCTGATCAACGCTTCCTCCGACCAGTCCTACGAGCAGCAATAAGACCAACCTTCTGTCCAGGAGGAGCTGTACGCTTAACCGGCTCAGGCCTACCAATTCTCTTATGACTGCCACCACCGAACGGATGTCTAGCAGGAACCATCGCCACGCCCCTCACACGCGGATAAGGACGATGACGCGCCCGCATCAAGTGATACTTCTTCCCAGCCTTAAGCATAGGCTTATCCGTCCGGCCGCCACCCGCAACAATGCCGACGACCGCCAACGCCTTACTACTAACCTCAGCCAGCTTCTTCGACGGTAGCTCAACAATAGTTCTGTCACCAAGTTGCGACACCACGGAGGCATAAGCACCTGAAGACCTCACAAGCTTGCCGCCATCGCCAGGCATATGCTCAATGCATGAGACGAGACCACCCTCGGGTACCTTCCCGATTGGAACAATGTTGCCAGTAGCAACACTAGCCTCAGGCCCAGCCTCGACTACCTGTCCTACATACAGTCCCTGAACCGCAGGTAGATAAAACACCTCGCCATCCATCTCGATCTCAGCGACAGGCACACCCCTACCAGCGTCATGAACAATATCACGCACGACGCCCCTCAAAAGCCCAGCGGAGGAGATACGCATCGACGGAAAACCAACTGCATACCTTCTCTGAATGCTACCAACATAAGTCGGCGAACCCCTACCAATCCTCTGAGCCCTAATCCTGCGCGGCAAAGCTCATCACCCCTAAAACACTCCAAGCCTCACGGCTAGGTCAGAAGCCTTATACTCTGGTTTAAGCTTCACGAACGCCTTCTTCTCACCCCTCGGCGTAATCAACGTATTTACCTTCTCAACCTTCACATCGTAAAGACCCTCAACAGCGCGTTTCACATCACTCTTCGTAGCCTTCAAAGAAACAATAAACGTCAACTTATTCTCACGCTCAATCAGCGAGACAGCATCCTGCGTGATCACAACACCGAGAATAACCTCCTCAGGACTCATCCACCAAACACACCCCTAAGAACATCTAGTGAAGAAGATGAAAATATTACAAGCCTGCCAGGATGCCCACCGGGCGCCAGATGAAGAACACTCAAATCCCTCGCCAAAACGACATCAACACCCGGAACACTGCCAGCCGCTTTAGAGACGCCCTCATCACGCGCCACCACAATCAGCGGACCAACCCGACCCTTATACCTCCTACCCCTCATCTTGCCTTTACCAGCCCTCACCTTCCTCTCTTTACATCTTTCAAGCTCCTCGCCAAGTCCGAGACGAGTCAAGACGTTGACCAATTCCTTCGCCTTCGACACGCCTTCAATCTCGTCATTAACTACGATCGGAAGCTCAACGCCGTCGGGAACACGGTGACCCCTCTTCCTAACCCACTCGGGACTCGCAGTAAACGCAAGTGCAGAAGCCAGCGCAGCCTTTCTCTCTTTCTCGTTTACATCTTTGCGAATCCGCTTCTCAGGAACGGGCGGATGAGTCGGCCGTCCACCAACCGCGGTCGGTACAAGCCCACCCGCATTACTCTTACCCGTACCCGTAACCTTCAGCCTAGATATCCTCGCCAGCCCATATCCAGCGCCGAGAGACTCGACCGAGTACTTATGCCCCGAGCCCTTCCAAGCTCCCTTCGGCTGAAGCCTATGAGTGAAGAGCGCGTTGTAGACCCTCCTCACAAGCATCAGCCTTAGAGGCGCATTAAACACGAGTGGAAGAGCAGCCCTACCCTTCTCAGACCCGTCAATGCCAAGCACCCTGACTTCCCTCGGCGTAGAAAGACTGAGACGCGATAAGATGCTCATGAGGCAAGCACCTCCTCGCCATACATGAACGATACAACCTTAGGCGGGCCAGCAGCTCGCTTAGGTGGTTTGGCGGGCGCCCTAAGCACTAGGGGCCTCTTCGGAGTACCTGGGACCGAGCCAAATAAAACAACGCATGGAGACCTCAGAACCGTGAAGTGCTTATAACCGCCTCTGGGAGTCAACTTTGCGCCATCATCAAGTATTGCCATCACTCTCTTATTCAGCTCAGTCCTCCTATGGAAACCCATCTGTCCCGCACGGGGTACGAAGCGAGTCACGTATGTTGGCTTTCTTCCACCGATCGCGCCGACCGCCCTACGGGTCTTTCTCTGCTTTCTGGGCAGGATCTTTACGCCGAACCTCTTAACGACGCCTTGGAACCCGTGTCCCTTAGTGACGCCTATTACATCAACGTAAAGTCCGGGTGAAAATACCTCTGAAACGCTTATCTTGCCTCCAAGCTTCGACATTACGTATTCGAAGGCGGAGCGAACATCGCCTGCAACCTTAACCTCGAGGATGAATGGACGTTTCTGTGATAGTCCCGCCTCGCTCGGGAAGGAGGCGACAACGGCCCTGACCTCTACTGCCCTATCCAGTAACTCGGCGATCTCCTTCTTGCCAACGCCTGAAGATATGCCTCTCACCCTCTTGACCAACGCTTCTGGCAAGTTGCTAGCGTACATTCTCCCAAGCTCAACGAGTTTGCCATCCTCGTCACCCATCAGGACAACGCCTATCACATGCATCGGCGGCGCCGCTAAAACTGTTCCTGCGTTCTGCACCTCTGTGCCAAACGTCGGAGAGCCGGGTAAATCGTCAACGTACTGCAGGTCCACTGTTCCCGCCTTGTAAGCGATGAATCCCAATAGTCCCTTGGCGCCATCAACGCTCGGCCAATACCTCACGCTCGGCAGTAACTCGCCAGCCCTCTTCCTAGGGCTATACGCCAGTGAGCCACGCCTTGGCGCCGAATACTTCCTATGCCCCATCCTGCACCACTATTGTTAGCTGAGAGCAAAAGTTCTTCCAAAGTTATAAACCTAAACCCAGACTTGCGACAGCCAGACGCATATTCACCACGATCATAAAATTCATCGCATGAAGGCAAGCATTTATTCAAGAAGCTGAAAAAAGGGGATTCCCATCTTATAAGTCTTTTCAGCGAGAAGACTAAATTAGCGGCCTTGATAAAGATAGAAGCAGCTCAAGGTGTCATCGTACTAATGTCTGAACAACCACAAAAAACCTCTATAGTAAGACTCGTGTTAGACGTCTTAAAGCCTCATAACCCCAACATAATCGACTTTAGCAAAAGCATAGCCCAGCTCAGGGGAATAAAAAAAGTGGAATCGTCAGTCCAAGAAGTTGACGTAGAGACGGAGACAATTAAACTCATTATTGATGGCAATGAACTAGACGTCTCAAAGATAGAAGAGGTCATAAAGAGGCTGGGAGGCGCAATACATAGCGTGGACGCGGTAGTAATAGAAAAATTCGAGGCAAAGAAGTGAAATGTGGGTGCTAGATGATAATCGAGAGGCTTAGACAACGCATAAGAACGATAATGGCATTATCAGAGACGAGTGGAATAGCTAGACGATACTTCGCCCTCAACGCCTTTGACGGCGCACTTATTGGATTAGGCGCGATCTTCGGCTTTTACGTCTCAGAAATGCATGAATACAGAGTCGTATCGTTGACTATCCTCGCGATTGCCCTTGGCTCAGCCATCTCTGGTTTTTCCGGGGCATATATCTCTGAAAAGCTGGAGCAAGAGGCTAGACTTAAACGCCTGGAGGAGGCTATCCTCACCGATCTTAAGAACAGTATTCACTATAGCGCGAGTCTAACGAGCACAATTATTGTATCACTGGTTAATGGTTTAAGCTCATTGATGGCCATACTTGCCGTCTCCTCTCCCTACGTACTATCTAGCTACGTCTCGTCGAGCGAAGTGGTCGGGATAATTGGCTCGATGCTAACGTTTTTAGCCTTGCTAGGACTTCTGGGATACTTTTTCGGTAGAGAACTTAGGATAAATACATTGAGCGTCGTTTCTAGAGTCTTATTGGTAGGAGTCATAGCGGTAGTTATTTACTTACTGTTTGAAATGGCAATTCGTCTTTAGTTGCATTAGCTCGTTTGGCAAGTGTATGCCTTCCTCGGTTATTATTCTTGTTACGAGTTCGGGAGGCGTTATGTCAAATGCGTAATTTATAGCTCTTGCTCTGCGTGGAGCTATTCTTTTGCCAGCAAAGTACAGAACCTCGTCTTGACTCCTCTCCTCTATTACGATTTCGTCCGGTGTTCTTTCGAAGTCTATCGTGCTTAGGGGAGCAGCCACGTAAAATGGAATTTTGTAAAAGTTGGCTGAGATTGCTAGGCCAAGCGTGCCTATCTTGTTTGTAACATGTCCGGTCCTAGCCAAGATTCTGTCCGCCCCGACGACCACGCAATCAACCATTCCTCTACTCATTATGAACGCGGCCATGTTGTCAGAGACTACTCTGTACTCAATTCCAGCAACCTCGAGCTCGTATGCAGTTAATCTTGCACCCTGCAGCTTTGGCCTAGTTTCCGGCACTATAACTGATATCTTCTTCCCCATCTCTACTGCTGATTTTATCACTCCGAGAGCTGTTCCATAGCCTGCAGTTGCGAGCGCCCCTGCATTACAATAAGTCATTACTACTCCTTTGTCCGGTAAGAGTCCTGCACCATTCTGTCCAATTCTTCTATTGATTTCGACGTCTTCCCTAGCTATTTTTTCCGCCTCGTCTAATACAACCTTAGCCACATCATCGTTCTTCATCCATGCTTCTTCAGCGACCCGCATAACTCTATTAATGGCCCAATACAGATTGACAGCGGTTGGCCGCGTCTTTCCTAATACTTCCGCGGCCCTTCGAAGACCATTAATTATTTCATTCTTATTTTTTCTAGCAGCTGCCTTTGCGGCGAGTGCCAATCCATACGCTGCAGCGACGCCTATTGCTGGCGCTCCTCTAACTGTCATGTTGGTTATTGCTCTTGCAACGTCGAGGTAGCTCCTGCACTTGACATATCTTAACTTTTGTGGCAAGGTTTTTTGGTCGATTAAAAATAGCGAGTCGTTATGCCAGTAGAGGGTTCTCAGCTCTTTCAATTCAATTATGGACAGATGAGGGCAAAATTTAAGCTATAGCCCATGCAATGAAAGCATGTCTGAGACACATACCGCTTTCTTAGTACTTATTGATTGAAGGATTGCCTCTGCGACGGCCATGGCTCTCGCACCCTCAATGCATCCTGGAGACAATTCCTCACCCCTCATCAAGGAGGTTACGAAGTATCTCAATTCGTTTTTCAAGGGCTCCGAGTTGGGCGTCATCGGCATATAAGTACCATCAGACTTCTCGATCATGACTTCTCTGCTGAGGAACTCTACATGGATCACTCCTTCAGTTCCTGTGATTCTTAGATCTCGCTTCTTTCGAGGAGTCAACCAGTTTGCCTCTATGATTGCTGACCTCTCATCCCTAAAAGTAATCAATGCCTGTATGTAGTCTTCGTTGGAGTGTCTGAAGGCGCCGCCCGCTGCGTACACATAGATGGGCTGAGGACCGAAGAAATACAGTGAGAGGTCAATGTCATGTATTGATGTATCCTTCAGCACTCCTATGTCTCCGATCCTCTCTGGCCAAGGCCCTATCCTCCGTCCATATATGAGGATTGGTCTGCCGATCCTCCCCTTCTCCAGAAAGTCCTTAGCAACCTCTACTGCGGGGTTGAATCTTTCTATGAATCCAACCATGACGCGCTTGCCAGAAGACTTAGCCGCGTCTACGACCCTCATCGACTCTTCTAGCGACGAGGCCATAGGCTTCTCTACGAGAACATCCTTCCCCCGAGATAACGCCTCTATGCATATCTCGGCGTGAGTAGTTGATGGAGTGCAGATCGTCACGGCGTCAATTTCATCGCATCTCAGCAAGTCGGCATAGTCCTGGAAGACCCGCGGTACCCCATATCGCCTAGCTATGCTTTTTGCCCTCTCAATGTTTATATCGCATATCGCAGTCAGTGTTGCTCCTTCTAGCTCGGAGATTACTCTTGCGTGATTTGCACCCCAGAAGCCAGCACCAATGATGCCTATCTTGACGCTGTCTGGCATTTTATTCACCCATGCCTACGTAGTCGTATAGATTAATCACCACTACATCCTCCCCCATGCTAGTCTTTACAATTCTATATGCGTATTTATCCCTACTTGTCAATAATACCACGTCGCATTTACCGGCATACGTCTTCACTTTCTCTTCAAGCATGTCAGGCGTCATTCTCGGAATGTGATAAACTACAAACTTTCTTGAAGGGAGCTCGCTGAGCATCTTTAACTCGCCTCCAATCACGAGTATTCTAAGACGTCCCCTGCCCTTACAGAGCCTATTCAATAAATTAGCAAAGTCGACTTCCGCAGCCCTCGACATTCTTAATAAGACACGCATAACGCCTCGCCCCATCAATAGATTAGACTCGACCCTATTGATCATTCTTAGGACAGGGTGGTCACGCTTCGCTATCAGTGAGAGCCTCACTCCCCGGCCCAAGGAACTTCTAAGAACAGTCCTAGGAGGTACTGATAACTTCCTAGATAGGAGGAGACTCTCTACTGCCGTGATCTCAATTGATGCCCCTCTTAACAGCATGATTATTGAGGATACTTCTGCTTCGAGAAGAGACAACCCGGCAACAATCTTCTTTCCACCAACTATTGCATGGGCGACCTGGCCTGACTTCTTCGTCAGTCTCCCACCAACAGGCACCCGGCTACCCATAAAGATCGGAGAAGGGATGTAAAGAACTGACTGACCATCCAGTTTCTCAAGCGCTATCTCTTTCTTTATCGACTCTACGAGCTTGTCCATGAAGCCTGGATAAGTAATGCCAGTCACTATGAAAGATGCGTCTTCAGGAAGGTTCTTAGCAATTTTCTGAGCTAGTCTCAGCACGTCGGTGTCTCTAAAATCTCTGCTAAATTCGGATAGGTATGAGATTAGAAGCATGCCGGTACTGCCGGCTTCGAGATACCTGCTCGACTGTATGAGCCTATTCTTGTTGATCGAGTCTGCAATGAGCCTGACATGGGCGGGGCCTAGGCATCTCTCAACTAGATGCGTAATGCTACGCTCTCCAGTCATGGAATAATATTTCACCTTGAAGTTTTTCCTCAAGAGCCGTAGAGCTGGATATATTCCGGTACCATCGATGTCTAGCAATTCGACCTCTTTATTATTCAAGTCTTATCACCTCGCTAGGATTTTGTAAAACCAGTAGTATGCAAGCGCGGCCCACCATGCAAGCCAGACTACGAACAACAATAGCGATGCGACAACCCTCATTATACTTGCCACGAGGTTTTCATAAACTCCGCTGATCATAGGGAGAACGATGAAGCCTATCACGGCCAAGACTGCCACAAATGATACCCATATGATGGTTATGAGCAGAATCATCAGGGCGAGGTTCCTCAACGGTCATATCACCTGACTCAGTATCTGAGTAAAGACAGCTAGTATAGAAGCATAAGCAGAGATTGCTGCCATGTATATAGCTATCTCGACCTCGCTCCTAGGCCTATCTGCAGCGAGCATCCTGACAATCGTAAGGGGCGCGCCAGGACTCATAGTTGAAGATAAGAGGTTGCCTGAAAGCGTTATGGGCCTGCTCCTGAGCTGCTTGCCTGATTTAAGACCTCTCATCGAGACTAAGATATAAAATTCATTCATTATGTGTGGGATTAAGGCTATGATTGCGGCCACCTCCAGCCTAGACGATATAGCGATCCCAGCTATCACTGCTCCCACCAAGTTGCTGCCCGCGTTTCCGCTGAATGCTCTGGCTGGAAACCAGTTGTACCTCAAGAATCCGAGCATTGCTGCAATGAGTATCATGGCCGCCACTGAAGAGTCTATTCTTCCATTTATTGCAGATATTCCTGCAAGCATCACTAGGGGTGGAGTGCTAGTAAGCACTAGCGAGCCGTTAATTACGTCTAAACTATTGACGGCGTTCGTAACCACTGTGTAGGCTACTAGAACTAAGAGTGGGTAGAGTATTGTAATCCTCACCTGCCCGATGAATGGGAGCACCGGCCTCGGCTCATACGCTCCAAGCAGGACGACCGGCAGTCCAGGCAATAGCAACATTATGGGTTTAAGTAGCGGGTTCAACTCTCTCAGATCCTCGATGAACCCTATTACTGCAGCTATCGCTGGAGCTATTAGGAAAGATGCGACGAGCCCACTCTTGAAAATCAGTAGGGCGACCCCCGAGAATGTTAGATACGTGATGACGACCGCGAGTCCGCCTATTCGGGGAACGAGGGGTTGATTAGGCTTGTGGACGTCTCTGCCCAATAAGCCAAGGGAAAAAGAAATCCTGATCATTAACTTAGTTAAGAGCTGAGAGAGTATGAATGATGAGAAGAATAAAGCCACGATAAATACGATATTCCCCATGCATTAATTCATCTAAGATTGGCTTAATATATGGTTAATCTCAATTGATTAATAGGGCTTGGCGATACTAATAGTCTCACTTCGCGGAGGAGAGTTTAGATGGACGTTTGGGTAGACATTCTCACGCCTAAGCAGGCACTCTTCTTCTGGCCAGTGATAGAGAAGCTTAGACATGATGGCTACGAAGTCCTAGTAACTGCTAGACACTACGAGCAGCTAGACTGGATATTTAGCATCATTAATATTGACGTAAAAATTGTAGGCGAGTTTGGAGGAAATACTCTCTATGGAAAATTACTCGCAAGCACCAAGAGACAGCTCGAACTGCTCCAACTCTTCAACGGAAGCAGGCCGAAGATTATTCTCTCGAGTGGGTCGATAGAGGCGTGTAGAATTTCATACGGGCTAGGCTCACGACACGTCTTAGTCTCAGACACGCCTCATTCACCAGTAAATAAATTATGTGCACCTCTATCGGAATTTATTCTCACCCCCTATTTTATCCCTCATGGTGAGTGGCTGAGGTATGGTGTAAAAAAGAGAGCCATTAAGAGATACAGATCTCTAGACCCAGTCGCATGGATTAGAAGGATAGACACATGTGGGGAGGCATTAAAAGAGATCGAACTCCCCGAGAACTATGTGTTAGTGAGGACGCCGGAGAGCAAGGCGTCCTACATCCTCGGTAGAGGGCTGGATGAGGTGATAAAATTGCTCAACGTCCTCACAAAACTCAGCGGCTACAGCATAGTCTTATTGACCAGATATAAGGAAGAGTCAGAGACCATTAGGCAAAAATCGCCTAAAGACATAATCATTATCGATAAGCCGGTGATAGCTATTCCGTTGATTAAGAAAGCGAGTCTAGTATTATCAGGTGGAGGGACAATCGCCCAAGAAGCGGCACTACTAGGAAAGCCAACAATAATGTATTATCCCGGAAAACTTCCAGTCGTGCATAGGTTCTTACTGCGGAGAGGCCTGATTAAGAGATTACCGCCAAGCATGATTGAGAGAGCTCCTCATCTCGCTAAACAGCTATTGACAGAGAAGTCGAGACAGAAAATATTGAGTAGGGCTGAAACATTAATGAAGACGCTTGAGGATCCAGCTGAGTACGTCTACAGATTCGTCGGCTCACTTCTTAGCTAGTTCTCTTAGAGCCTCTTCTATGTTCGAGAGCATGTCATATGCGTATCGAAGATCCTTTCTAAAGGAGTCGTAGATTTTCTTATAGCTTGACATGGTAAGTTCACCTCGCTGAAAATCTGCATAGTTTCTCAGAATTACTCTGAGAGCCTCGCTGAAGGTGCCCACTGCCTGGTTTATCTCCTTAACTATTCTTTGGAGCTCGGCAGGCTTCCCTTCAATTTTTCCCAGCGATTCTATTATGCTGTCGGCTGTTCGTCGAACCGCGTGCATTTTATCAGTCATTAATTGGGGCTTGGCCTTTGCTGCTGTAGGTGCCAGGCCTTCCTCAATCTCTAGCAGCGTAGATTTTGACTTCTGAAGCTCTTGTATAGCCTTGAATAATATTTGTGCGTCTTTCTCACTTATGATCTTAGGCCTCGTCACCCTACTACGCATGACCTGCATCACTACTGCACTAACGATCAGGACGATGAAGCCACCGCCGATTAGCCACTGGGCAGTCGAGACTAGGCTAGACGACTTGACTATTGAGAGAGTAAAGTAGCTTGGATCGTAGATATTTATACCCGCCGTGTCGATAGTAGCTATTGCTGAACCTGCAGAGTCGTGACGATATTCGACGAGACGTACCTTACCCAAGTCAGCCTCATATCCCCCTGGAAGAATCACTGAGACCGCCAGCGAGCTAATCGACGCATTTATTGGAGTAAAAACTAGGATTCTCGCCACCTCATCGCTCGTATATATGGCCTGAGTTGAGGTGCATTTTGCTATGATTGTAAATGAATATTTCCATGAGTTTTGGAGAGCATATCTTGACTGCTCAAGATTTATTGTGAGGACTCTATCCTTACTGCTCCACGAGTAGACGAGCTTGCCGAGAGTGTCCCTAACCTCTTTGACCTCGATTCCCTCAGGCATCCTCAGATCTAGCTGTCTTAGTGGATTTCCAGCTATGTTTTCTATCTTCATGCCGATGACCAAAGAGGACTCTGATAACCTATAGCTCATATCTAGGCTCTCAACCTGGATTAGGGCTAACCCGCTCGACGTAAACCTTATGACTATGGGCTCTCCCGGACTGCTGCCTGAAATGGTGACATTTCTCTTCTCTAATCCTCTCTCAGTCAACGTCCAGCCTGAAGGCGCGACGGGATACCTGACATAGCTAGTAGTTGGGAGAAGTATGTTTGCTAGAACCGTCTGTTCCTCGATGAATGGCTCTGCGTTTATGACTAATTCATAGTTGTTTCCTCCTGCCTCGCTTATTAATCCCCTGTAAATTGCCTTAACCGTCACCTGCCCCGAGCGTGGATATATTTCATAGATGTATATCCCACCTGTTTTTTTACCGATGAGTTTGTAGTCTCCGTCATCGACGCTAAATGCAACCAGCCTATCATGCATCTCCTCTACTATTCCATACCTAAAACTATTCTCAGAGACGTGTATCTTATCGACAACATATACTAGGCCGCCATACTCCGGGGTAATCGTCCTCTCAACAGCGGTGACACCTTCTGCCTTTGCGGTAATACTCATCGAGAAGAGCAGCAACAGCACCAATACCGCGATCGGCATTCTCCTCAATTTCTTAATCCATGCTATAATTATCCTAGAATAAAGAGATATTTCAGATGGCCGGAGAGCCCTTCCGTAACGTATTTTTGCGTCCTAGTAGGTTTCTGCCAGCCTCTCGATCAACTCGACTCCGAACGGATACTTCATTGCGAGCTCCTTTGAAGTGATTATCTGCCTCTCTATTCTGTCGAGCGCCATTCTCGCTGCTAGGTCCAGCGTCCATCCCTCGCCTATCCCGACGAATTGATACTTGTCAGTCTTCAGTCTTGCCCTGCAATGAATCAGGTGGCGCTCGCCATGCTTCTCCTTATGCTCCTTGAAGTGTAGTGTAAGAACGCCCGTCCCAATAGTCCTTCCCAGCCTGTTGGTAAATCGCCTAGCCATCAGTGATACCCGCTCCTTCGACGACGCATCTACAGATCCTAGTTTGTAAACGACCTGTACGTCTATATTTTCCAGACGCTGTGACTCAAGCCTAGCTATAGGTGTGAGGACGTCAATTAAGGTTACTATTCCCACTACTCTCCTATCCTCAACCACGACCAGACTGCTAACGTCATACTGATCCATTCGGTCCAGCGCCCTTTGCACTGGCTCCCATGGAAAAGCAGTATGGACGGGAGTAGTCATAACGTCTCTAACCCTATAGCTCAGTGTCCTCACTTTTTCGCCAATCAAGTCTCCTATGCTTGCTTTTTCCTTGGGCAGGATTATTCTAGTTATTAAGTCGTGGAGAGTTATTATCCCTCTAAGCTCGTTGTTCTCTACTACCGGGAGCCTAGAGACGCCAACGTCACGCATTAAGCTTATTGCTCTGCCTATAGTATCATCCACGCTTATCACCACCGGGTCCCTAGTCATGACGTCTCTCACCTTAGTCCCCTTGAGAAACTTACTACACGAAGACACGACGTCCTTGACGGTCAATAAGCCAACTACTCTTTCGTCTTGAATTACCGGTAGGGCCTTTAGATTGTTCTCAATCATCAGCCTAGCTGCCTTACATATATTATCGTCTGGACTAAGCCTAGGCGGCACCACAGCGACTGAAGCTATCTTAACTGCTGATGGATTAATACGCGGCTTCAGGAGCACTCTCTCAGTCACGATGCCAACGAATTTCTCGCCCTCCAGTATGACTATCAAGGGCGGATGCTTAGTCTCAAAGATGCCCTTAGCCCTCGTCAGAGGCTCCTCAGCGTCCATGACGACAAAAGACGTCGACATAGCATCCCTCACAAGGGGTAGCTCAGACATATCACATTCCGAGATAATAATCTCTTAAGCGAAATTTAAGCTATTATATGACCGCTCAAGAAAAGAATATCGACGACTCTATAGCTTTATACAAGCCCATCGGAGATTAAAGATGACATGAGTGGCGAACAGTTAATCTACATCGATGGAGAGCTTGTCCCGAAGTCGGAGGCAAGAATATCCGTCCTCGACCATGGTCTCCTATATGGCGACGGCGTCTTCGAGGGCATAAGATGCTACAACGGAGTAGTATTCAAGCTTAAAGAACACATTGATAGGCTTTACAGGTCCGCCAAAGTCATAAAGCTAGATATACCGCTAACCAAAGAAGAAATGATTAAGGCAGTCATCGAGACATTAAAGGCCAATGGGCTAAGGGACGCCTACATCAGGCTAATCGTCACTAGGGGTATAGGAGACCTAGGACTTGACCCAAGAAAATGCGGCAAACCATCAGTAATAATAATTGCAGAAAAAATGGAGCCGATACTCGGAAAGATGGCGAGAGAAAAAGGCGCAAAACTAATCATAAGCTCAGTCAGAAGAGACCCTGTCTACGCAACGAGCCACGAGGTTAAGAGCCTCAACTATCTTAACAGCATTCTAGCAAAGCTGGAGGCGATCAACGCAAATGCAGATGACGCAATAATGCTAGACTCGAGGGGATTTGTCTCAGAAGCATCAGCTGCAAACCTCTTCATAGTTATGGACAACTCGCTAATAACACCGCCAGTAACCGCCGGCATTCTTCCAGGAATAACTAGAGCATTCGTCATGGAGCTAGCGAAATCTTTGGGAATTAACGTATATGAAAGAGACATAACACCGGTTGAGCTTCTCACGGCGGACGAAGTATTCCTAACAGGGACCGGCGCCGAGATAGTCCCGGTTACAATGATCAACGGCATCAAAATCGGAGACGGAACACCAGGAAGAATTACCAAATTACTAATTGAAGAGTTTGATAAAAGAAAAACTCAGCCATCAGAAGGCATTCCAGTGAGCTGAGGCCTAGTCATAATTTCAATCTCTCATCTTAATTAGTTACTGTAGTCTTTGTTTATTTAATAAAATGCAGTTGAAGACCTATCATAAAGTTTGGATCACCGTAATTTTCATCTGGATCTCAATCTACACGGTAAGGATCACTCTGTCGCCTGCTCTTCCCTTTGTGATCTCAGAGTTTAAGCTTTCTTATACTGAGGCGGGAATAGCCGCCTCGATCATATTTTATACCTACACCTCGATGCAGTTTATTGCTGGATTTCTCGGAGCCCGCATAGGCAGAAAGAAGCTCTTACTGATCGGCACTGTGATTAACGGGCTGGGAGGCTTCTTGACGGCTGTCTCAAACAGTTTCACGCAGCTCATATTGGCGAGAATGCTTACGGGGCTTGGAGCTGGGCTAATCTTCAGTAATGATAGGGCGATCGTGGCTTCATACACTCCTAGCAGCATGTCGGGGACTGGGCAGGGACTATCCTTCTCAGGATCAGGAATAGGAATGACGCTGGGAATACTTCTAGGCGGGCTTATCACGGTTAGTTTAGGGTGGAGGTGGGGGTTCATAGTCTTCTCCCTCTTCACCATAGTGCCAATTCTTATGACAGCAACAATGATATCGGAGCCATCTACAAATAAAAATGATGGCATGACTTCAAAGGCTGTTCAACAACTATTCCGAAACAAAGACTACCTGCTCCTGATAATGGGTGGATTCCCAGTCCAGTATTCCTTCTGGGTATTGGCGACTTGGCTACCCACAATACTGATCGAGTCAGGCCAAGCAGACCCGACACTCTCATCAGGAGTGACTGCGCTTCTAGGGGTCTCTGTACCGTTAGGACTAATAACGCTAGGAAGACTTGCAGACACGTTGTCCACGAGGGGTGGCAACAGCAGGTCAATACTGACCTACAGCAGTCTTTCACTATCAGCTGTATTATTATTTATCACTCTCCTCGTTGTCTATAGAGCATCAATACTATTGCTTGCGCCCTTAATATTCCTGGCTAGCTTCTTGATATTCGGCATCGGCGCAGTCCAGCTTAGGGCAGTATCTAGGATTGTGAGAGACGAAATCTTGCTCCCGGTTGCTTTCGGATACCTGAATGGCGTCTCATTCTTAGGCCCCATCGTCTCACCATACGTGACTGGCCTGCTAAGGGACATTACTGGTGATTTTTTATGGGGCCTAGTTTTGTCATTCATAGTGCCGTTGGCATCGTTGGTACTTTTCCGTTTAATGTCGAAGAATGTATAATTGGTTTTCTAGGCTTTAATCGAGGAATTTATGATGATCAATACTGGATTAACGTAGATTGCTAATGTTGATATCAAAATTACGAGGATCATCATCGTCATTATCATGGTCGTTGGGGCCTCTGACAGTCTCTTTGGCTCGCCGACCTGAAACGCATACATGAACGTCCTCAAATAATAGCCAGCAGTCAACGCAGTCGCAAGTATGGCTAAAAACGTGTAGATCAGTTGGTTAGCGTCGATGCCTCCCTTAAAGATCATCCACTCACTGAAGAAGCCTGCCAGTGGTGGAGTGCCTGCAATTGATAGCCCACCTACTAGAAAGGCCGTGGAGGTAAGTGGCATAGTGCTGAATAATCCGCCGAGACGCCTCAGGTCTCTCTCGCCGGTAACATGCATTATAGAGCCCGCAGTCATGAATAGGAGGGACTTCGCTAGGCCATGGGTAAACACGTGGAGCAACGCGCCTGAGTATCCTATCGACATTAGGGATGAGAGTCCGAAGACTATGTATCCTACCTGACTAACGGAGCTGTAAGCGAGGACCCTCTTAATGTCGGTCTGAACTAGTGCCATTAGTCCTCCCCAGAACATCGTGACGACGGAGATCAGGAATATTCCAGGAGCGATTGTAGAGAACACGCTGGGCATGAGGCCTATTAAGAGCCTGGCAAGTGCGTAGACGCCTGTTTTTATCATTACGCCGCTCAGGAGAACGCTGATCGGCGTGGGAGCCTCAGCATGTGCGTCGGGAAGCCACGTATGCAGTGGGAATAGAGCCATCTTCACAGCCGCACCAATGAAGATTAGAACCGCGATGTAGGTCAGTTCTGGCCTAAATGTCTTAACAGACACGGACAACACATCGTACTCAACGCTTCCGTAAATCGCGTTAAGCCATGCAATGCCCGCCAACAGAGACACTGCTCCTACATGGGTCATGGCAAAATACTTAAAGCCTATAATCCTCGCGTTGCCAGTCCCCCAGTACGCTATGAGGAAGTAGCTAGGAATTAGCATCAATTCCCAGAATATGTAGAAAAGGAAGAGATTCGTGGAGAGCACAACTCCAATCATTCCAGAGACGAACAACATTAGTAAGGCGTAGTATGCCTCAATGTTATGCTCATGCTCCATGTATCTCCAAGAATACACACTCGCCAAGAAACCGATTAATGATATGAGAAGAAGGAAAGGATAGGAAAGCTGGTCAAGCCTCAGCGTGAAAGTCAAACCTAGCTGTGGAATCCACTCAAAGACCTCTCTAACCTCTCCACCGCTGTAAATTGTCTGAAAATTGATAAGAGTCAAGACGAGGGGGATCGCTAGCGCGGTGTGGGAAAACACGCCTGCAGCCTTCCGCTCAGCCGACCTACCGAATAGATAAGCAAAAGGTGAGAGGCAGAGAGGTATAAAGACTGTTAACAACAGCGAGGGAAAACCAGGCATGCCACTCATCATTATTCACATTGCTCATAATCAAAAAGGATTATAAATACATAAGCTGAACAATAGTAATAATTATCTTACTAGGGAGACAAGAACCTCGTAGGCCTCTTCTAAGCACTTTACACGTATTATAAACCGGTTTGGCTCGACATGACGATTCCACGGCTGATCTCTTAAGAGAAACAATCTTCCGGCATACGAGGCCTCTAACGCCTGTATCGGCGAGTCGTCAATATAGATATCGTATAGATGCCTGATCTTTTTCTCTACGCCTATTAAGAGTCTTCTGTAATTGATTCCATGCTTCTTCAGCCACTTTACTATGGAATTCCTGTTCCTGCTGGGCCTGCCGGTCACTATGTCTACGACTCCTACTTGGTTTATTCTGTCTACTACCTCAGCCACATTTTGTTCAAGTGGCTGGAGCTCCTCCCATCTGCTCCAGACCTCGTCAAATATCTCTAAGAACCGCTCCTCGGTCAGGCCTAATCGACGCCAGAAGTCCCATTCAGATATGTCCTCATAGCTCAGTTTAGGGTAATTCGAGGCGTTCCAAATACGAATCCAAAGCCCCATGGAGTCAGATAAGACGCCGTCCAGATCTATCGCTATCAGCATCTCTCCTTACCTACCAACCCTAAGCGGATATCTATAAAGCATACGTATGGTTCTGTAAAAACTAGTAGGATCCTTGCAGGAGAAGCCCATAATTGGACGCGGGACTTGGATAGACAAAGTAGCTGCAAGGCTAGTTGAGCGGGAAAAAACCCTCAACAGAAGCCTAGAGATCATCAGGACTGAGAGCGGGCTCGGAGCAAGTGGAATACCCCACATAGGCAGCATGGCAGACGCAGTGAGGGCACACGCCATAACCCTCGCCCTCAGAGACATGGGATACAACTCCGAACTGATCGCATTCAGCGACGACATGGACGGACTTAGAAAAGTACCGGCAGGCATGCCTGAATGGCTCAATGACTATTTACTGAAGCCTGTAAGCAGCATTCCCGACCCATTCGGAACCTACGAATCATACGCTGACAGGATGAGTAGCATGCTGAGAGAAGCACTAGATCAAGCTGGAATAAAATACACATTCAAGTCTGGAAGAAGACTCTACTCATCTGGAGAGCTAGCAGAGACAATACATGAAATCTTAAAAAACGCCTCGGTTATAGGCACTAAGATTAAAGAGATCACTGGACAAGAAAAGTTCCTAAAAACACTTCCATACTTCCCTGTCTGTAAGAACTGTGGGAGGATATACACTTCGGAGGCCTATAGTTACGATGAAGCCAGGCGTAAGGTAGCTTATAGATGCGTGGGCGTCGAGATGAGGGGAAAGTTCTTCAGTGGCTGCGGATACGAGGGCGAGGCAGACATCACCAAGGCAGATGGAAAACTTCCATGGAAGGTTGAGTTTGCTGCGCGATGGAAGCTACTCGACATCAGGTTTGAGGCATATGGAAAAGACATAGCAGACTCGGTAAAGGTAAATGACTGGGTATCAAAGCATGTCCTCAACTTTGATCCTCCCCTACATGTTAAGTATGAGATGTTCCTAGACTCTCTTGGGAGGAAAATCTCCAAGTCTACAGGCAATGTCTTCACTCCCCAGATGTGGTTCAAATATGCCTATCCTCAGAGCTTGATTCTGTTGATTCTTAAGCGGTCAGTAGGTACTCGGCACATCTCTCCACTGACCATTCCTAGACTTATGGATGAGCTGGACTATCTTGAGGACGTGTATTTCGGCAAGGTTAAGATAAGTGATAGACGAGAAGAGGCGAAGCTTAAGGGACTATATGAGTATTGCCATAACTTGAGGCCGCCAAAGAATCCCAGCACTCATATACCGTACAGATTGTTGATAGAGCTCGTACAGTATTCTCCGCCTGGCTCCAAGATAGAATACGTATTATCAAAGCTTCAAAAATATGGATACAAGATTGACGACGACGTGCAGAAAAGAGTTATGTTTGCAGTAAACTTTGTGAGCGACTTTGGTGCAAGAGAAAGAAGAAAATTAACAGTTGAGCTTTCTGAGAGTGAGCGAAAAGTAATCAGCGACGTCCTAGAAGTGCTCAAAGCGTCTAAGTCTCCAGACGAAGTACAGGCAGGCATATTTAACTCTTGCAGAAAGAACGGAGTCAATCCGCCTGACATGTTTAGGAAGATGTACATGATTTTATTCAATAAACAAAGTGGGCCGAGGCTAGGAACGTACTTATTTGATGTCGGATATGAAAGGATAAACGAGATTATGAGGCAGTATCTAGAAGGTAGAGAGAGTGTTGGTTAAAAATAGCTTTATTAGCCAGCATGCCTCATTTAACTTACACATAAAGTGGTTGAAGAGTGTTTGGAAAGATTAGATAAAATAGGAAACCTGACCCCTCACTCGAGGGGCATAAACTTAGTTGCGAAGGTTGTAACTAAGTCTGAGCCGAGGTCAGTTGGGAGCCAATACGACCAGACGCAGCATCAACTATCAGACCTACTGATAGCTGACGAGACAGGAGCTATATCCATGGTCCTATGGGACGAGAACATACCAAAGGTAAATACTGGAGATACAGTCAAGATATCAAACGCGTTTGTGAAGGTATTCAGGGGAAAGATGCAGCTCAACTTAGGCAGATACGGAAAAATAGAGATCTCAGATGAGCCTATAGGAGAGGTAAACACTGAGAATAATCTATCCGAGAAGGAAAGCTTTCAGCAGGGCGGATTCAGGAGATTCAGCGGCCCAAGAAGAAGCGGAGAAAGAAGAGGCAGACCACAGTTCAGATCGAGACAACAGGAAGGATAATAATTTCAATACGTTAGGACTGCTCCCGATAAGGCTCAACGATCAAATAATTATTTTTTTGTCCAACTACTTTTACTCGTTGGTTTTGTTTTATATCTGATTGCGCAATCACCTTGCGGTATTCTCCCGCAATAATCACATACCCTTCTTGGCCCGCAGGTATGTCTTCTACTGCTCTTCCAGTCTCAGCGATGGGGATTAGACTGTAGGTCTTTTTCCTAATCGTCTTAAGCCCCTTCAAGAGTATGAAGCTGAATACCGCTCCGCTACCAATAGCTACTATTATGATAATGCTCATCAATTGGTCCAGCCACTCCTGCGCCACGTATACGACTCCCGGTGGGGCTCTAACGATCAGTATCATGCCTAAACCCATTAGTACAACTCCGCTCAACAATGCAATAACGACTCCCCCAGAATAAAACTCGTACAAAACAAGCACCGATCCAAGAATGATAAGTGCGAGCCCGGCCCAATTTAGATTAAAGCCTTGCCCAATCAGGCCGAGGATAATCATTATTCCGCCGACTAGCTCTGCTCCAAATCCTGGGGAGGAAAGACCCACTATTAGTATTAGGATGCCCAGAGATAGTAAAAGACCGGATACCAATGGATCGCTCAAAAAGCTTAACAAGTGATACCTGAGGCCCGGATCCGCCCTTATTATCTCCACGTTTGAAAGATGCAGGGTCTTCTCTCCTCTCAGCGTCTTCACTGTCATGCCGTCGGCCTTTTGCAATAGTTCTGGAATGTCTTTGGCGATTATTTCAATCACACCTCTCTTCAGCGCCTCTTCTGGTCCTAAGTTATCGTTATGCGTGACAAACCGAGCCGCCTGCGTCTCGTTTCTACCATGCATCCTAGCAAGTGTATGCATCTTCTCAACCAAGAAGTTTATAAGCTTAGTATCATTACTGGGAACGCCGTTTACTACTGGTTGTGCAGATCCTATGATTGTATAGGGAGACATAGCCGCAAGGCTGGAAGCCATGAGTATGTAGGTGCCTGCAGACAATGCCTGCCCACCCTCTGGATAAACATACACGATGACGGGAGCTTCGCTGTATGTGATAGCGTCAATTATCTGAAACATCGAGTCGCCGAGCCCGCCGTATGTATTGATAGTTATTATTACAGCCTCGAAGCGCCTTGTGTCTTCTAAATATGTCTGAACGTACTCGGCTACTGAGGGCCCTATTTTTCCCTCAATCTCTAGGAGGAGAACCTTATTAGCATCGCTGAGCGCTGCGACTGGGCCTAAGCTAGAAATTGATAGGAGTAGAAGGAGGAATAATGTTTTTACCGTTGCTGAGAACTTACTCTTCAACTTTCCTCTTCTTAGCCACGCCTATAGTTGTTCCGAGAATTGTACCTAGAGACCCACCCTCAGTCACTATAATGAGGTTCTTCTCCCTCGCTATCTCTGTCCAAGTCTGTAATTCCCTTAGACGCATTGCCTGTGGCGACGCAGCGTAGGCAGCAGCTGCCTCAGCCATCTTCTGAGCCGCCTGCAACTCACCCTCCGCCATGATTATTCTGCTCCTCCTCTCCCTCTCTGCCTCTGCTTGCTTTGCAATCGCCCTCTGCATACTTTCAGGAATAATCACGTCCTTAATCGCGACTGCAGTAACTTTTATTCCCCACGGCTCAGTCGCCTCGTCAAGTATAGACTGTAGACGTTTATTTAGTTCGTCTCTCTTTGCCAACAGATCGTCAAACTCGACCTGCCCTATGACGTCTCTCAAGGTTGTCTGAGCGAGCAGACTCGTGGCTGTTAAATAATCTCTTACCCTCATGACGGCGGCCAGTGGATCCTGCACCCTCATGTAGACTACTGCGTCTACATCGACTGTAACGTTGTCCTTCGTTATTATACGCTGTTTGGGAACATCGAAGGTAACAATTCTCATGTCTATTATTCTAGGAGAGTCGATTATCGGTATGATGAGCACAATTCCTGGTCCCTTTTGGCCCAATAATCTCCCAAGCCTGAAGACAACGATTCTCTCGTATTCCTTCACTATCCGAATAGCAGATGCGAGAATAATTAGTAGGATAATCGCGAGGAAGAATATTCCTATAATCTCTCCTATGCCTACCTGCAGAGTTAAAACCATATTCCTACCCTTAATATAACAATCAGCATGGACGCTATTATATCTTTGCTTACACTCTTGAAAATAAGTGAATGTAGCAAAAAACCACAGATAGCCAATGCTCCGGAATCAACATAGTATTTATGTAATACTCAGACACCACGTAGATAACCCTAAAATAACATCGCTTGTAGGAGAACCAAGATAAAGATTTTTCTAAGTATTATGAACTGGCATTGGTGTTTACGCCCTGATTCATAATGATCAACAACAGTCCGAGTCCTTCATTCCATATTCATACATAGGTGAATTACTCAAAGAAATACAGAGATTGAAGTTGACTCCTTACGAAGTAGCAGAAATTTTAAGAACACTCGAAAGAAAAGGAGTATTCAGCCAGAGGGGAAATAGCCCGAATAAGTTACTTGAAGAACTACTAATCAACATTGAAGAAAAGAACATTGACGAGGAAAAAAGGGAAAAACTCATAAAACTAGCAGCGATTGGTGAGGTCTTTATCAAGACAATTTCATCGCCATCTACCTGTAGCTCTGCTGATCTTGAAATGTTAACTGAGACTATAAAAAATGCCTCACGGTTGAGAAGAGATGAAGCTGATCAAAAAAGTAATGATAGCGCAGCGATTAAAGTTAGGGAATTGCTTGTCCGAATAATGATGCCTGCTATTAAGGAGCTAGTGATACCAAAGTGGATCTACGACTCGCTGGAAAAAAAGCTCATAGATATGCGTGAAAGACTCAGGCATAAAGAACTTGAGTTGGAGAGAATGAAGAGGCTGCTTAAGGCACGTGGCATAATGCCGGCCACGTTAAAACTATACATAGTCTCAGGTCTGCTAGAGGAAGTCCCAGTAATGCCGTCAGGAGAGACTGCAAAACTTATATGTCCATGGTGCGGTGAGATCAACTTAGTTTCGCTCCCATCAGTAGAGGCTATTGAAGAGGCACATAAGCAACACTGGGTCTTCAGGGCTCATTGCCAATACTGCGCCAAGATAATTGATCTGGAGCCATATAGGCTGTTCTCAATGATGGATGTAAAGAAGAAAGAGCCACTCATATCTAATAGAGCAGTAAGCAATGCGTCAACCTGAGCAGGCTATTTATTAAGCCAATTGCAAAGTTTAAGCGAGTTGACATGAAGAGAAACATCTTGAAAACTAAGCTTCAGAACGGAGAGAATGTTATAGGAACCTTCATCTGCATAAACAGCCCCGCGGTCGTTGAGATATTTGGATATGCCGGATTCGATTTCGTAATAATAGACATGGAGCATGGCCCATTTAATTTTGAGACCGTTGAAAACATGATCAGGGCCGCAGAGGCGTCAGGAACAACCCCCATCGTCAGAACACCATCAAGCGAGGAGACCTACATTCTCAGAGCCCTGGAATGCGGCGCAGCAGGAGTACAAGTTCCACACGTAGACGATGCCGAGACGGCCAGACGCATAATCGAGGCAGCCATGTATTTTCCGAAGGGGTTGAGGGGCGTATCACCCTACACTAAGGCGGCTCAATACGCAGCCATCGATCCAAAAACACACATGGACACTTCAAACAGGGAGGTCATGACCATTATACATATTGAGAGCCATACAGGTATCAATAATCTGCCAGCTATCCTAGAAGCTGCTCCAGTCGACGTGGTTTTCCTAGGACCATACGACCTCTCACAATCCCTAGGTATACCCGGAATGGTCGATGACCCAAAAGTAACTGAAACCATAATGAAGGGCGTCGAGATCTGCAGAGAAAGAGGCGTGGCCACAGGCACATTCGTAGAAAACCCAGAAAAAGCCAAGAAATGGACTGACCTAGGAATTCAATACATCGCATATTCAGTCGATATAGGAATATTTATGCGTACGGCAAGACAGATAATTCAAAATCTCAAATAAAATAGATAGACAATTTTATTTTCGCATTTTATTCACGTGATTAACTAGTTCTGATCAATCCCGATTAAGAAAAGCGGAGACATAAATAAATCCAGCTCAATACTCGTTCTTAGAAAAATTATCTTTAGGCTAATTAGCCTAGTTAGTTAACTCGATGAAGACAGTACCAAAGGAAAGGGGAGTTTTTAAGTTCAGTAAATTCAGTAAGCCAGTCGAGTACGTCGACTCCGGAGAAATGATCATCCTAGAGACCGAGGATGCTGTGGGGGGCCAGGTCCAAGACGAGGACACGCCGCTGGAAAAACTAGACTGGAATAAAGTCAATAAAGCCACTGGCCCGATATATATTGACGGAGCAGAGAAAGGAGATACACTCGTAGTG
>CAYTRT010000010.1:26315-38548 GCA_964440295.1 uncultured Nitrososphaeria archaeon | reverse complement strand
GGAGAAGTCAAAGATTAAGCATCTGTTGGAACTACAGCATGTCAGGATCATACAGTTAGACTTGTGGGGCAACGAGGTAGTATTCAGGGGAAAAGGACAAACAACAATATACGGATACTCGATGGGCCAAGAAAGACTATAAATACCGGGTAACAATTAATAAATAAAAGGGGAATAATTAGACAACGACAGCGGGGGTAGTCAAGCCTGGCCAAAGAAAAGTACAATTTTGGACACGGCGGCCTCAAGATCCCAGAAGCTGGTCGAGAGGGGTAAGCCGCTCCCGTAGGGGTTCGTGGGTTCAAATCCCACCCCCCGCAGACGTCCCTTTAAAATTTGTACAAAATTTGTGGGAATGTTTAATTAATGACAAGTTTCTGTGGATTATTGTGTGATCTTGAGTAAGCACGGCGCTGATGTCTTGAGATATTCTGAATTTTATGGAGGTAAGGTCGAGCTGTCCATTAAGGTACCCATCAGGGGCTTGGAGGATTTTTCAGTCTGGTACACGCCTGGCGTCGCAGAGGTATGCAGAGCAATAATGCAGAACAAAGACGCGTCATTCAAGCTCACTAATAGGTGGAATACAATCTTGATAGCGACTGACGGCAGTAGAGTGTTGGGGTTGGGCGACATAGGCCCTGAAGCTTCACTCCCAGTGATGGAGGGCAAGTCCTTGATCTTTAAGTATCTAGGGGGCGTAGACGCGATCCCGCTTCCGGTAAGAGCCTCTACACCCGACGAGTTCATCTCGATTATCAAAGCACTAGAGCCAGCAATCGGAGGAGTTAACCTAGAGGACATAAGCTCGCCTGAGTGTTTCTACATACAGGAGAAACTCTCAGAATTGATGGAGGTTCCTGTTTGGCACGATGATCAGCTAGGCACTGCCTCGGTCGTTCTCGCCGCCTTGATAAATGCCCTAAAAATAGTGGGAAAACACGCAAACGATGCTAGGATTGTTTTCCTCGGCGCTGGAGCCTCAAACATAGCCACTGCGAATCTCCTCATCAAGTATGGCTTCGATGCCGGCAAGATGATACTCATAGACAGCAGAGGAACGCTCCACGCGGACCGAAGCGACATAGAAGTAATGATGACTAGGCATCGATGGAAATACGAATTAGCCCTAAAGACCAATAGGGGCAGGATCGATGGTGGATTAACAGAGGCGTTGAAAGGCGCTGACGTCTTGATTGCAGCCTCCAGATCAGGCCCAGGAATAATAACTAAGGAGCAAATAGCGCTAATGAGTAGTAGTCCAGTAGTGTTTTCGCTGGCTAATCCAGTGCCAGAGATATGGCCATGGGAGGCCAAGGAGGCGGGAGCAGCCATAGTGGCCACCGGCAGATCAGATTTTCCAAACCAAGTCAATAATAGTCTAGCATTTCCAGCAGTTTTCAGAGGAGCACTAGACGTCAGAGCCTCCAGAATCACTCTAGAATCAATGATAGCCGCGGCCACCGAGCTCGCGAAGTGCGCAGAAGAGAGAGGCCTAAACAATGACTACATAGTACCAACAATGGAGGAGTGGGAGATATATCCACGCGTAGCCGCCGCAGTCGCAGAATCAATCTCTAAACAAGGGAATGCACGAACACCCCTAAAATATGAAGAAGAGCTCGAGCAGGCAACCAAGATAATTACACGCTCCAGAAAAATCCACAAACTACTAATGGACAACGAGATTATTCAACCCCCGCCACCTTAGCAACAAAAGGCAAAATCTTTAAGAGGATGAACCTACAATTCAAGCCAAATAGGGAAAGCTCCGGTAGTATAGCCCGGTCAAGTATGCGGGCCTCTCGAGCCCGAGACCCGGGTTCAAATCCCGGCCGGAGCACATAAACTAAATTAAAAATTACATCGTTTTCTGGTAAGGTTTATGGTTCTCCTCTTGTTTATGGAGAAATACATATATGTGTGTCCTCATTAGTCATAGTGAAGGAATATGAAAAGCAAATCATGCAGGAATCTATTTTCAGCTACGACGTTAATAATCGCAGTCGTGACGATGATGCTCTTAGCGTCTCCTTTCCTATCAATTGTCAACGCACAACAAGTTCCTAACGGTCCATACGTAGATAAGATAATATACTTTGGATTGCCCGGAGATGAGGAGACCATCCTGAAAATTAAGACTGGAGAAGCACATATGAGATGGTGGGGCTTAAGGACCCCCGAGGCGGTCGAGAAGGCCAAGGCTGAGGGCATTAAGTTATTAGAGGCTCCTTCTGGAACATATGACCTTCTAGTGAATCCCGTGCCGTTTAGGGAGGGCTTCAACCCGTTCAGCCTGCCTGAAGTTAGAGAAGCTTTGAACTATTTGATTGATAGAGAATTCATAGCTAAAGAAATAATGAAAGGATTAGCGGTTCCGAGGACAACGCTTCATAGAACTCTCTCTCCTGACTATGTTAGAAACATTGTTTTCATGAGGGAGCTGGAATCGAAGTATAGCTATGACTTCGATAAGGCTAAGCTCATGATATTCGAAGCTATGGGGAAAGCAGGGGCGACTTTTGAAGAGGGTAAATGGATGTACAATGGTCAGCCGGTCCTGATAAAGTTCTCGATTAGAGTCGAAGACTTGAGAAGAAATATAGGCGATTATATTGCTTCACAACTCGAGAAGGTTGGATTTACAGTTGAGAGAATGTATCAGAGAGCAGCAGTAGCCTTTGGGATAGT
Organism: uncultured Nitrososphaeria archaeon; assembly: GCA_964440295.1. Lineage (GTDB taxonomy): Archaea > Thermoproteota > Nitrososphaeria_A > Caldarchaeales > Calditenuaceae > CALIKS01. The sequence continues at coordinate 35,857 of CAYTRT010000010.1, read as the reverse complement.
TTATGCAGGCGATCCAGCAGAGGGACAGTGGAACTTATACACTGAGGGATGGGCATATACCGCGATAACTGCCTACGAAGACACAGATGCTTACTTCTACTATGTATCGCCTGGAACAGATGCTGTGCACACGGTATATAAGCCCTCGCCACTTCTTGTAGACGTTGCGACTAGGCTTAATGAAGCCCTATATTCAGACCTCGAGGAGCGTAATAGACTAGTCCGGCAGGCGAATGAGCTCGCATTGAAGGACTCAGTAAGGGTTTGGCTGGTCGATCAGCTTGAAGCGTTTCCGTACTCTCCAAGCCTTGCTCCAGGCGTTTCTGACCTATACGGAGGACCATACGGAATATTGTTTGGAAGAACGATGAGGCTAGAAAATAAGGTCGGAGGAGAAGCAAAGATAGGCAGCAGAATAATATTCGTATCTGCGTACCTAGCAATGCCGGGGTCAGGTGGTGGCACAGATGTGGGCTTTAACTGGCTCTTTGACGGATTAGTCTTCAACAATATATTTGATCCTGGCGTAATGCCTCATCCACATACTGGTAGATACATGCCCGTAAGGGCCGATTTCAAAGTAGAGACAGGTGGTGTAACGGTCCCTGCTGACGCGTTGATCTGGTCGTGGACAGAGAATAAATGGGTACCTGTAGGTGAAGGAGTGACGGCTTTAAGTAAGGTCACATTTAAAGCAACGCTCGGTAAATGGCATCACGGCGCCCCCGTCGAGAAAGCAGACATAATGATGTTCCTTTACGAAGCCTTAGGATTAGCTACTCCGGAAAGCCCAATATACGACGTCAACGCAATATCTCCAGGTGTCCTGACACTTGCAAATAAGTTTAAGGGCATAAGATGGATAAGTGACGACACATACGAGATATATATAGACTACACACATCCAGATGAGACCTATATAGCTGCTCAATCAGACGTCTTCCCATTCATGCCATGGGAAGTATATTCACTCGTCAACGCTATCTATGAAGACAGGAGAGGCGCATTCTCTGAGACGACAGCAGGAGAGCTAGGCGTTGATCAAATAGACCTAACGAAGGGCGCTACTCTAGACCTTCTCAAGGAATACTACGACCAATTTGCACCTAACTACGTGCATCCGGCTGTAAAAGACTTTGTAAAAGACCCAGCTGCTAGGTGGAATGCCTTAAAAGCATTTGTAGACAAATATGGCCACTACCTAGTCATGTCCGGGCCGTTCTTCATCGAAAAGGTAGACGTAACGGCAGAGCAGGTAATCTTATCAGCCTTTAGGGACTACCCATTCCCAGCAAATAAGTGGGATCACTTACTATCACCTAAAGTACCATTAGTTGACGTGAAGGTTCCGACCCAAGTTGTACCTGGACTAGCATACACAATTGAAGTATCAACAACTGTAGCAGGACAGCCCTATGGAAACGTTGTTGTTCAATACGTATTAGAAGATCCTGCTGGAAAGGTAGTTAAAATGGAGACGGCTCAACCAAAAACCACGGGATTATTCGAAATTAAGTTAAGCGAAGAGCTCACTAGTGGATTTGCTGCGGGTGTATACAGGCTAACAGTAATAGCGATCGGTGGAGAGGCAGCACTAGCTACAATTAAGACCCAACCACTAAACGTTGTTCCTCAGCTAGGATACATAGTAGGCCAAGTTGGAGAGATAGAGAAAAGCGTTAGTGAAAGATTATCAACCATTCAAGCAGATCTAGCAGCAGCAATCAAGGATGTAGCTAGAGGAATAGACGCAGTCACTACAGGAATAAGCAGCCTAAATACAAATATAGTGACACTTAACACGGCAATTTCCGATCTAAGATCTGAAGTCACAGCGGTTGAGGACCGCGTCGTTGACCTATCTAAAAAACTACCAGAGGTAAGCAATTTAGTGACAATAGCAATCATTCTGGCCGTCGTTGCTATAATAATCTCAGCGATAGCAGCAATATTGGCTTTAAGACCAAAGAAAACCCAATAAATTTTTAATCCTTATTACTTGAAGTTTTTATTATTTTTAAATAAGAATTGCTACCTGTAAAGTACTTAGCTAAGAGGGCACTAATTCTAGGAGTAACCGTAGTTATAGCGACTTATCTAACAGTCGTAATAGCGAACGCTGGAGGTCTGGTTGATCAGATTCTTACTTCTCAGATAAGGTTTGAAATAACTCAGAGCCTCAGCAGAGATCCAGCATTCTCAAGATTACCAGAAGACGTCAGGGAAAAAATGCTTGAAGAGAGAATTACGAACGCAATAAAGGCGAAGGGACTTGATAAACCATTCATAATAAGGAGCTTTATCTACTTGGTCGACGCTCTCACCTTGAGGCTAGGGAAAGCACTTGTTCTTAAAAGCAATGCAGGATCTAGGGAAGTTGCTGACATAATTCTAGAAAGATTACCTAATACAATTGCACTATTTACAACTGCGACGATAATCTATAGCGTCATAGGAATAATTGTAGGACTCTATATGACTAGAAAGCCTGGTAAGTTCTTCGATAGATTCATGGCAATGGTAGCCGTAGTAACGGGTGTTATTCCACCTTGGTTCTTCGCCATAATATTCCTATTAATCTTTGCATTCTATGTGAGGCTCTTTCCATTGGGCGGATTTGTAAGCGTTCCAGCACCGTCTGATCCTTTCTTATTTGCAGTAGATGTTCTATATCATATGGCGCTACCTCTGATAACCTGGACGATTGCTCTCTTTCCGTATTGGGCATACGTAGTGCGAAACATAGTTATTCAGACTTATGGAGAGGATTTCGTAACGATTGCTAAGGCTAAAGGTCTCAGCGATGATAAAATTCTTCGTCGCTACGTATTAAGACCATCAATGCCACCCATAGTAACCAATGTTGCACTATCATTAGTCTTTTCATTGCAAGGCGCATTAATTACTGAGGTCGTATTTAATTGGCCAGGTATTGGTTATTTGCTTAATCTAGCAATATTATCTACTGATGCCCCCATCGTCATAGGAATAACCGTAATTACTGCATATTTACTAGTCATAACGGTCTTCATACTGGAAATCCTGTATTCCATTTTAGATCCTCGTATAAGGGTGGCGAGATAATTTGAGTGCGGCTCCTACTGGACTAAAAAATATTTTCCGTGAAGTATTGCAGACAAAGAGTGGCAAGATAGCAATTATTATTCTATCGACAATATTGGCAATGTCTCTTACGGTATGGACAACTGGGTCAGAAGAAGTTGTGAAAAACTGGAACGAGCCGGAATACTGGATAGATAACCCTAGATTAGCAGCACCCGAGTGGGTTAGTTGGATAACCGGAAGTAATGCTCCAAGAACCATAATACTGAAGCCTGAAGATTTCAGGAAGACATATTCAGAGGACCCATTAACTGGTCAGGCCACAATTCAATTAAGGACACGCTTCTACTACGATTATAATGATGTACCATCGGAAATTATTTTAAAGCTAAACGTGAACGCAACAACTAGATCTCTAATAACTCTATCTTGGATAAAGCCGGATGGTAGTAAACTTGAGGTTTATAGAAAAGATGCTAGCCGCGGGTCATATTTAATATTTCTATACACTGATACTGATGCAGTTAGCTCCGTTAAGTCTTATCTATCCGGCATTAACGCCTCACCTGATATAGCTGTTCAGACGGTTCTTTTCTCAAGCGAGGCATCATTAAAATCTGGAGATCCTAAAATTTTAAGATCCTCAGACGTCAATCCTCCTAGACCTTATGAAGCAATAATCAGTATTACCTCGCGTAAAGAAAGCCTGTCAGCCTCGGCCCAACTGGATCTGCTCGGAAGAGTTCACGGAATAGCCGGAACCGATAATAAAAGAAGAGACATATTTATAGGTATTTTATGGGGCGCCCCGGTCGCATTAGCGTTTGGTCTTACAGCAGCATTAATTATATCGTTTGTCCAAACGATTCTTGGAGCCTTGGCCGCTTTTTATGGGTATAGAGTAGATGAAGTAATTGAGAGGCTTACTGACGTTTATTTAGTTCTACCCTTCTTATCACTTCTGATTACTATTCAATTCATCTACAAAACTACAATATGGACAATTCTTATGACCGTTATAGCTTTGTCTATATTTGGAACAATAACTAAGTCAACGAGAAGCATGGTGCTCCAAGTTAAGGAGGAACCATACATCGAGGCGGCTATCTCGTATGGAGCTAGTAAAGTACGAATACTATTCCTCTACATATTGCCAAGGGTCCTACCATACACATTTGCTAACGTCACAGTTCTCGTCCCATCATACATATTTTTAGAAGCAAGCCTGAGCCTCTTAGGAGTCGGCGATCCAGTATTGCCAACGTGGGGTAAACTAATTGAAGAGGCCTTTATCGGAGGCGCTACTTTCTATGGATACTGGTGGTGGATACTCATCCCATCATCATTAATAATACTGGTGAGCATGGCTTTTGCATTGCTTTGGTACTCTTTTGACAAGATACTAAATCCAAGGCTGAGGGAGGAATGAGCACAATACTAACAGTGGATAATCTAAAGCTTTACTATAGAACGCGTAGGGGTATAGTCAAGGCAGTTAACAACGTCAGCTTCCAGCTAGAGAGGGGCAAGACCTTAGCTGTAGTCGGAGAATCTGGATGTGGTAAAAGCTCACTAGCATACGCGTTGATAAGAATACTCCCAAGAAATATACATGAATACAGTGGGGTCATAAAGATAGATGGTGTAGATGTACTTAAGCTGAGTGAAGAGGAGTTCAGAAAGAATTATAGAATGAAGAAGATATCCATAGTTCCTCAGGGGGCTATGAACTCGCTGAATCCAGTACTTAAAGTTGGTGATCAACTTGCTGAACCATTGTTAGTACACTTAGATATTGATAAGGATGAAGCATTAAGGAGGGCGGCAGAAGTTTTAGAAAATGTAAGGCTACCTAAGACTCTTCTTGAGAGGTATCCACATGAGCTAAGTGGTGGAATGAAACAAAGAGTTTTAATAGCAATGGCACTTATAATGAAGCCAGAAATTGTCATACTTGATGAACCAACTTCTGCTCTTGACATCATAACACAGGCCAACATCATCAATTTTTTGAAGGATCTGCAGTCTGAATATAACTTGTCCTACATCTTCATTACACATGACTTAGGTGTTGCAAGCGAGCTGAGTGACTACTTCGCCGTGATGTATGCAGGTAAAATAGCTGAGATAGGTCCTGCCGAAGATGTATTAACAAATCCAATGCATCCATATACAGAGAAGCTTCTTAAAACTACCCCCCGGCTTAGATCAGAGTCAACACTAGAATTTATACCGGGCAGTCCGCCAGACCTTATAGAACAAATACTTGGATGTAGTTTCAATCCTAGGTGTCCCTATGCCTTTGAAAAGTGTAGAATTACAGAACCATACATGATTAGGATAAATAGTCAGCACTATGCGGCTTGTTGGCTACGTGGCGATGAAAAATGAATGACAATAGCCTAATCGTCGGAAAGGATCTAAGAGTATGGTTCGGTATTAGAAAGACATTTTTCTCCAAGCCTATATATGTAAAAGCGATAGACGGTGTTACGATAAGCATAAAGAAGGGCGAAACAGTAGCAGTAGTAGGTGAATCGGGCTGTGGGAAAACAACGCTAGGAAAAACTCTCTTAAAGTTATATAAGCCAACTTCTGGAGAGATAATTTATGATGGTAAAAGAATAGATACACTGGATGAAAAAGACCTAAAATGGTATAGGCGAGAGGCTCAAATAATTTATCAAGACCCATACAGCAGTCTTAATCCATTTTTCACAATTGAGAGGATATTGATGGAGCCACTTATAATTAACGAGATAGGAAATAGTATTCAAGAGAGGCGCGAGATAGTTTACCGTGCTTTGCGAGATGTAAAACTTGAACCTCCTGAGCTATTCGCTAATAAGTATCCACACATGTTGTCAGGTGGTCAAAGACAGAGAGTAGCTATAGCCAGAAGCTTAATTACAAATCCAAGATTCATAGTGGCAGATGAGCCTGTCTCTATGCTTGATGCCTCTGTACGCGTTGAGATTATGTATCTACTGAGAAATATCCAAGAAAAATATGGCACTAGTTTCTTGTACATAACACACGACGTGTCTACAGTGAAGTACTTCTCAGACACAATAAATATTATGTATGCAGGCAAGATAGTTGAGTCGGGGCCTGTTAGAGAAGTCTTAGCCAATCCTCTTCATCCATACACACAAGCACTAATAGAGGCAATCCCAGATCCGGACCCAGCTAACCGCAAAATGAGACGGAGCGTTCCAGCAGGTGAGCCGCCCAGCCTCATCAATCCGCCAAGCGGTTGCAGATTTCATCCAAGATGTCCATACTTCATAAAAGGTAAATGTGAAGTTATTGAACCAGTGCTGATTGAGAAAATGCTTAATCATAAGGTCGCTTGTCATTTGTATTAAAATATTTTATTATTTTTATTTCTATGGATTAATTTATTCCGAACGAAAGGTTTTTACAATAGTTTCTCCGCTAGAAACTTACGTCAGGCAGTCTACTCTATAGGCGTACGGTAAGAGTGATGGGTACACATGGCACGATCAGCATTGTTGGTTACAGCAGCGATAATGATATAGTTGCGTCATGTATGAAGGCTGCATTCAATGAGTTGCTACGCATAGAAAATTTGCTGAGCCACTATAATCAAAATAGTGAAGTATCTATCCTAAACAGGGAGGGACGTATTAGAAATCCGAGTAAAGATCTTCTCTATGTATTGGATAGGGCGAATTACTTTTACAATCTGAGTGGTGGATTATTTGATGTTACAATTTTACCACTACTAGAATTATTGAGCAGCAACTCGCCTCAGGAATTTTTAAATGAGAAAATTAAGGAGATGCAAGAGCTAGTCGACTTTAACAGCATCGAGTACAATGAATATGCCGTATTTTTTAGGAAGAAAGGAATGAAGATAACGCTTGGAGGATAGCAAAAGGATACGCGGTTGACCGAGCCATTGAGGTCCTCAAGAAGATGGGGGTGAAGGATGCATTAATTGATATTGGAGGTGACATTAAAGCTACGTCATATAGCCACGCATGGATTGTAGGAATTAGGAACCCATTTAAAAAGACGACATTATCAGCAAAGTAAACATCAAAAATCAGACAATTGCTACGAGCGGGAATTATGAAAGGCTCCATGTATTTAGTCCGAAAGACCTTAGGCCTCTAGATGTGACGAGCGCAACAATCATAGCTAGGGAAGCAATAGATGCAGACGCATTAGCGACGATGACCCTGCTAATTGGCCCAGACGTCGTTGAATTAGTTAGTGAGCTTTCGGATGTTAAGGCCTTACTAGTCATGAAGGATGGTAAATTGATTAGGTCTTCTGGATTTAGAGATTACGAAGTTTAGTGGATGTTAGTTAGACAATTTATTGGATCATAGACTTCTCGATGCAAACTGCCCTACAGTGCCAACAAGGGCACTTCAGGAATAGTGTATGACGGCTCTGTACATCTTGTATATGCAGAAATAGGAAGCATGACAGCTGAGAACTTCATTCTAGAGATCAAATAACCTTATTTTTGCTTAATGCTTTGAGGGGGCTTAAATGTGTATCAGTATTACTTAAAGAGTTGTAATTTTGGCTCAGCAAACACGCACTGAGTGCAATATTGCCGAGGCGCTTATAGACGGCTTATTATTGGGTTTTGGATGTTTGTGGTGGGGGAAAAACCAATTAATTAGTGCTAGTGAATTATTATTAGGCCTTGGTGTGTCGCAGGGATTATTCATTCCAGATGAGCTGGCTCTCAGTTCTAGGTTAGTGGAGAGGCTGGTGGAGGAGGGTAGGATTAGGAATAAGGTGGTTATTCATAAGTATCTCCTTAGAGACCTTGAGGAGAAGCTTGCGAATGGTGACGACGCGGGGATTAATGCACTCATTTCTCTCAGGGCTGTCTGTGATAGGATGGGCGTTGCGCTGGAGTTTCTTGGTAGGGACGACTTGGAGGGCGATGTTAGGAGCGCGTTGAGAGAGCTTGCATCCTCGATAGGGGGTACGATAGTCACTTCTGACCCAATCATGGCGAAAGTATGCGAAGCGATGGGAATAGACGTGTTGTATGCGGCTCCTAGAGGATTGATAGAGATTGATAAGTTATTTGCTGATGGCGTTATGTCGCTGCATCTGAAGGAGGGTGTTAATCCTCGCGTCAAGAGGGGAAAGCCTGGAAACTGGTATTTCGAGGAGATCTCGAACGTTCCCATGAGCCGCGAGAAGCTAGAGTTGATTATTGCCCAGTTGATGGAGCAGGTTTATGCTGAGTATGGTAGGGAGTCTTTCCTCGAGGTTAATAAGCGTGGCACCACTATTCTGCAACTACGTGATTACAGGGTCGTCATTACTAGGCCTCCGTTTAGTGATGGCCTGGAAGTTACGATTGTTAAGCCCATAGTCCATCGCTCTCTCGAGGATTATAATCTACCAGAGGTGCTGCTCAATAGGCTTGTCGAGAGGGCCGAGGGTATACTTATAGCTGGTCCTCCAGGCATGGGTAAATCGACTTTTGCGCAGGCGCTTGCTGAGTATTATAGAAATCTTAAGAGAGTGGTTAAGACGATTGAGAGTCCACGTGATTTGCAGCTTCCCTCCGACGTTACTCAGTACTCAAAGAGCGCATCCAAGGAGGGGGAGCTGTATGATGTTTTGCTGCTGAGCAGGCCGGACTACACGGTGTTTGACGAGATGCGGGGGCCCGAGGACTTCGAGATCTTTATTGATCTCCGTCTCGCAGGGATCGGCATGGTAGGTGTTATTCACGCGACTACTCCCATAGACGCGATTCAGCGTATTGCCAACAGGGTTGAGATTGGTGTTTTGCCCTCTATTATTGATACGGTGATCTTTATGGATCATGGCGAAGTCTCGAAGATCTATGTCCTCGAGATGGTTGTTAAGGTCCCTATGGGGCTTAAGAAGGCTGATCTTTCTAGGCCAACAGTCTTAGTTAGGAATTTCTTGACCGGCGAGGTCGAGTATGAGCTGTACGTGTTTGGCGAGAGGACCTTCATAGTGCCTGTCGAGAGGGGTGAGCGCCCGGAAGATAGCAGGATAGGCTCCCTTATCTCAAGCGTTCTGGGTAGATATGTTCGTGGATACGACTTCAGGGTTGAGGACGGCGTCTTAAAGCTTAGGATTCCCCCAGAATACATGAAGATTTACGTCAAGCGGTGCCAGCGAAAGCTCTATAGGCTCTGCAGAGAGTTAAACGTGAATCTTCAGGTTACAAGTAAAGCCGAATGACTCTATTCTTTAATACTGTGTGTTAATGATGGTATTTAATACATTAGATGGACACTTAAATAAAACTAAAATTATTATAGTCAAGCCTGTCTAAACACATACATTGGAAATATATTTTCTAAACATTAAAGTGTAAAGAAGATTCCCTAACTGATTTTCAATAAGTTATGTAATAAATAAATTAAATTAGTTTTTAATAGAGCCGTTCTAACATTTTTTCGATTGTATTGACTTAATTAGCTGAAAAATCTTATAAC
>CAYTRT010000010.1:15424-26215 GCA_964440295.1 uncultured Nitrososphaeria archaeon | reverse complement strand
TTTTTTCGATTGTATTGACTTAATTAGCTGAAAAATCTTATAACCTTCTAGACTGGAGTTAATTAATGAAGCTGAAATGAGTAAAGCTCTCACAATGATCTTGATTATGTTCATTACTGCGTCTTTTTTTCCTTATACAGTTAATGCTCAAATTGAAATTTCCAGAATAGGCGAATCTTATGCTTATAGTTATAGGCAACTTAGCGGTATTAAGTTACTTACTCCCATTGCGGATCTGTTATCGGGGCCTGTTTGGCTTAGACTGCAAGGCATAGATATATATGAGCCATCCATAAGTCTTAGTGCATCCCCATCTCCAATAGGTGGATTACCTATTAAACTACCCTACAGAGTTCCTTCACCTAAATTCAGTAGAAATCTCTTAATCTCGATAGATGTTAGTAGAATTCCATATCAAGCTGAGACAAGTATAGCAGTTAATCCCAACAATCCTGAAAATATTGTAATCGGCATGAATGACTATGGGGTGTATGCGCCTTCGGCGTATGTTAGCATAGATGGGGGAGAAAGGTGGGATGGCCCCTTTGCTATGACCCCATTATTAAAAGATGATTATGGCTCAGATGTCTCCCTAGCGTTTGATAGAAGCGGAAGAGTATACTTTGCATACATGTCCATAGGATACAAGTACGTTATAGCAAATAGAGTGGTCTTTGGGGACGAGAAAGCAAGCATAGTGGTTTCAAGATCTGATGATGGTGGATTTAAATGGAATCCACCTAGGGTTGCAGCAGTCGGAGATATCTATGCACATGCAAATGAAATAGTCATAGTATTTCTCGATAGACCTAGAATAGCCATAGGTCCGGATCCAGTAAACCCAGACAGAGATAGGATATATGTCACATATACAGAATTCATCCTGAATTATCCCCTAATCCCTGAGTATCCTTATGTCCTTGCTCCAATAATCAGCGTAACCATTAAACTCGTATACTCAACTGATGGTGGAGAAACATGGAGTCTGCCTAAACCCGTCAGTCCCACATATTCCCATATACTAGGTGAAGAAAGAAGGAGGATTGTTCAAGGATCCAATCCTAAAGTTGGTAGAGACGGTACATTATATGTGGCTTATTATGACTCTCTCGACGATGGGCCATGGGATGGACTCTTCGCCCCCACCATTGTTAAAAGCATGGATGGAGGAAATACATTTACAAAGCCAATTCATGTAGACCATATTTTAGAGATGGATTATGAGCTTCCACCAACTCTCTTTAGAGCCTGGGTCTCAATGATGCCTCAAATAGACATTGGACCAGACGGCGAAGTATATTTAGTCGTAGCCGCTAAGCCGGACGACTCAGATATATTCTTTTACAGATCTTTAGATAGAGGAGAAACATGGAGTTTAGCTAGAAGACTTAATGATGATAAGACTAATCGAGACCAATTCCTTCCGGCTATAGCTGTAAGTCCCAACGGAACGATCCATGTTTCATGGGCTGATAGAAGAGACGATCCCAAAGATATAGAATATCACATATATTATACCAGGTCTATTGATAGGGGAGAAACATGGTTAGAGAATACTAGAGTGACAGATTATCCATCAAATCCAAACTATGGATTATACCTCTATATTGGAGACTACTTCAGTATTGCAGCAATAGATGAAGAAGTATATGTTTCTTGGACTGATACGAGGCTTGGAGGACCTGGTTCACCAAATATGAAGATAGGGTTTGCGAGAACTAGACATATTCCTCTACCCACGATACTAATTTCTCCTCCATCAGGTCACGCAGGTCAAGAGATAACGATAATAGGTGAAAACTTCATACCTGAAGGAGTAGTATATTTAAGAGTCGGTGATGCCTACCTATCAACCATAAGAACTGATAGGGAAGGAAAATTCCAATCAAAATTTTTTATGCCCATTTTAAGTGAAGGACCATATCGGATTGAAGCGATAGACATTTCTGGGAATAGAGCAGAAACATATTTCTATTGTGAATTAGGGTTAGATACCGTCAAGAAGGAAATAGACTCAATGAAAAAGGAATATGAAAAGATGCTTGAAAAGGTTATGTCTAGAAACATGTCTATAGTTGGGGATAAGAGTTACGAAAATGTTTTCGAAGCTACGAAAATGCTTATAGACAAAATAAGTTGGCTTGAATCTGAGCTTACGTACTTACGAAATGTATCCTATCTAGTGACGGCTCTACTAGCAGCATTATGTATCGTTTTTTTGCTATTTTGGAAGCGACAGAGGATTGAGAAAAAATGAAGAAAGTGAATTTCATAACTTGCTTAATGTTATGTATCTTAGTTATAAGCATATTTATCACGGTGATAGCTGGTGAAGAATATATTCCTCCACATAATAATCCTGGTCCAGCAATGGATAGGATAATATTTAAAAAGGTTGATCAAGATCTTGCTCCAAAACTTATTGAGAGAGGAGACATAGATCTTTACCTTTATAGCTTGAAGATACCCACTGCAAGAGAATATATGAAGAGTGAATCTGTAAAGATCTATCAAGCACCTTCAACAACAATCTCTATCCTTCTTAATCCGGCACCAGCGCAAAGCGGAGACCTGAATCCATTCTCTATACCTGAGATCAGATTCGCGGTGAACTACCTCATAGACAGAGAATATATCGCGAAATCAATCTATGGCGGATTTGCAATTCCAATGTATTCTCATGTCAGCTCATTGGACTATGATTACTTATTTGTTTCAGAACTTATCAGAAAATATCAGTTTTCATATGACCCAGACTATGCGAGAGTAATCATCAGTGAAGCATTGGAAAAAGCCGGCGCTAAGCTAGAGAATGGGAAGTGGGTTTACAATGGGAAACCTATTGAGTTAAGTTTCATAATAAGAGTAGAAGACGAGAGGAGAGAGCTGGGCAACATGCTTTCAGAAGAACTTGAAAGAATGGGATTCGTTGTTAAAAGAAACTACATGGATTTTGCGCAGGCAATGTCAATAGTTTATAGGACTGATCCTAAAGCTTTTGAATGGCATCTATATACTGAGGGTTGGGCTAAGGGAGTTGCTGAAAAATATGATTATGTAACTATTAATCAAATGTGTACTCCGTGGCTTGGATATATGCCTGGATGGTTAGAATACGGTTTCTGGCAATATACTAATGATAGGATAGATAAGCTTGGTAAAGAACTATTCAAGGGCGAATACAATGACTTAGAGGAAAGAAACAAACTATATACTGAGCTGACCAAGTTATGTTTAGAGGAAGCTGTAAGGATATGGGTTGTTATAGTAAATAATCCATTTACTTTAAGGGCTGATTTGAAAGGCATATCCATGGATGTAGTCTCTGGATTAAGATCATTATGGACTCTTAGATCCATATATACTGATAGACCTGAATTGATAGTTGGTCACCTATGGGTTAGACCATATATGGGTTCTGCATGGAACCCAGTCGGCGGATTCACGGATGTATATAGTGCAGATATTTGGAAGCAATTATATGATCCGCCACATATTAGAGATCCATCTACAGGTCTACCAAAACCATTTAGAGCAAACTATAAAGTTATCGAATCTCATCCGCTCAGCGAAGTCAGAGTTCCAGACGATGCGTTTGTATGGGACTCAGAAAAGAATAGTTGGGTAAATGTTCCAGCCGGAACCAAAGCTAAAAGTAGAGTAGTCTTCAATTATGCGAGATACATTAATTCTAAGTGGCATCATGGAGTAGAGATTACTTTAGCAGACTTTCTCTACTCGCTCTACCAATCTTATGATTTAGTATACAATCCAAATAAATCCAGCATAGAAGTCTCTCTTTCGACGACTCGAAAACCTATATTAGAGACTTTTAAAGGATTTAGAATAATTAATCAGACATCGATAGAGGTATATGTTGATTATTGGCATCCGATTGAAGAATACATCGCCGAGTATGCTGAGCCATGGGGTGTAGTAATGCCTTGGGAACTACTTTATGGAATGGATATTATGGTCTTTGAAGAAAATATAGCAGCATATTCTGACACAGCTGCAGCTAGATTGCAGGTCGACTGGCTTGACCTAATTGAGCCTAAACAGTGTAGGAGACTCATCAGCATATTCGAAAGATTACGAGATCAAGGTAGGTATCCTGCCGAGGTCTTTAGCCTCTTTGGTAAAAGTTATGAAAGCTTAGAGAATAGTCTTAAGAGGTATAATGCTATAATTACGTGGTTTAAGAATCATGGACACTTAGTTGTAAGTAACGGTGCCTTTTATTTAGAAGCAATAGGGTCTGTGACAGAACAATACGCTGAACTTAGAGCTTTTAGGGACAAATCCTACCCATTTACTCCCAAGGACTTCTACGTTAGTATTCCGAGAAAGATTGAGCTATATACCCCAACCGCGATTCAAGCATCAAAAGATGAAATTATTAAATTCGATGTAGAGGTCAGGGGAGTTGCAGAGTCATATCTCAAAATATCCCTAGTAGACCCCCATACACAAGAAGTACTATACACAGACTTGATGAGAATCCAAGAGGAGAAGAAAACAGTTGAAATACCTCTGGAAGTTGTAGCAAGGTTGAAGCCGGACATCTATAAAATCTATATTACTGCGTTCAGTAATTTTACATCAGTGATATCTGAGAGATTCATAGAGATAAGCTTAGTTGAGAAGAGACCGATTGTAACTGAGACAATCATAGGTGAAAAGACCGTTGAGGCTGGACCAACAATCACAAGACCTATAGACAGGATGAGCACCTTATTGATAGTTATCCTCGCAATAATTATAATAGGGGTTTTAATTAGCATATTAGTAGTAAGAAAGAAGAAGTTAAAACATTGACTTGTCATTGACTCTTTTCTAGTCTGGTTCTGATTGACTGGCTTATTAAGCCAGTACTGATTATTATTGATACTGCAAGCACCACTAATCCTATGAATAACCATGGAAACCTTTCAACATATTCAACTTCTTTAATTGCTTCTACTTCACGAACTGTTTTAGTAACAGTTATAATTATAGCTGTGGGTTTTGGAATTGTGATGTATACTGGGGCCGTCTCAGTAGCCGTAGTTGTTACCGTCTTGGTAGGCGGATCGTAAAATGTTATCTGCATGGTATAAGTTCCTCTCGATCCAAAATATGGAACGACTACGATGTAGTAGTAGTCAGAAAAAGATGCTTGATAAGAGATCCTTTCAGTATATCCTCTTGGGGAAAGACTCCTCTCGATTACTTCTCTTTCAGAGCTTAAGAGATAAACGTCGAAGTCTGCATCCATAGGGACTCTTAATACTAAATGGAGTATCTGGCCTACATTTAACCATACTTTAAAAAAGTGACTTCTTCCACCCTCCATGTAGAAATCGTATGAGCCTGGCTTTATTTCAGTAGCTGTAAGGAAACCGGTCCCAGGCTGAACTTCAGAAATAACTGGATTTGTGAAGATTAGCAGAGCCACGAAAAATATGGTCACAAATAAGATTACTCTCCTCATGATATCTCTACCATTATCCTCAATGCTTCTCCTAAATCTGTGATTACTATAAGATAAATCTCATCCCTCAATTTCGAGATAGCCGACTCATACTCATTGGCTTCAATGGTATATGAAAATAGCCAATTGCAGATTTGTTCTTGAGTACCATCTTTAGGAAAAGACTCATACCAGTCAAAATAATAATCTAAGTAATAGATTATGGTGTCAACGGTCGGAACTAGGTTCTGATTTATCTTATATAAACCACTTCTAACGTCATTCCAGTATATTTTTGCCTCGGTCCTATTAAGTGGAGGGCTAGTCTTTAGTATCAATAGTAATTCTCTATCCTGCCGTAGTTTATCAGTTACGGCTTTAAGTTTTCTTAAATTATCCTCAATCTTAGCTGTTTTGCTATAGCATTCTTTGCATGTTAAGTTAATCTTCATAATCTCTTTATCCTTATTTTCAAGCTGTGCAATAAGATTGGATAATTCCTGATTGAGCTTTTCAGCCTCTATGGTTAGGCTGCTTCTCGTAGATTCAAGTTCAAGGATCTTGTCTTCTAGAGATTCGATCTTCGAGGCCAACAGTGTACATTTACTCTTCTCTTCTTCTAATTGAGCCATATTAATGGATAATTGTTTCTCAAGCTGGTATTGTCCCTCATAATAACCAAGGATGAAAAACCCGACAACCGCAATCAAGATAAGTAGGTATAATAAATAATTCGGGATTTTAATTTTAATCTTCATTTTACAAGTCTTCAATAAGGGCAAATATTATACATGCTTTTATACTTTTCCAATTGCTAATCCTAAAGCTTAACTTAACGCGACGAAGATGAGATATTATAGAGTGCAGATGATTAAAACAATAATTTTACGTTCTATATCGTTGCTTCTTGTAGCACCTGCTGTTCTATTTTTAATGAGCTTAACGCTAGGTCTAACTGGCGTTTCTGATAGAATATTGACCTCTATGGCTGAGCAGGCCCTCCAAGATGTAAAGAAGGCTTTGGCAGCGCAAATACATGATCCTTCAGCTTTAGAAGCTGCAATAGAGTTGCAGAAGCTGGAGATTTACTCTAGCTATGGATTAGACAAACCATGGTTTTATCGAATGTTTCAGATGATAATTCGGATCGCTTGTTTTGACTTAGGTCGGACTAGGGTTATTAAAGGCTTTACTGGTAGTCAAGAGATATCTGAGATAATCTTAGAAAGGATACCTAATACTATTGTGTTGGTTACGGTGCCGTTGATATTTTCGGCAATAACTGGTATCTTAATAGGCGTTAAGATAGCTTCAAATCCTGGAACATTCTTAGATAGATTCACGACATATCTATCAATAATATCTTATACTCTACCATCTTGGTGGATTGGAATAATCCTAATAATATTTTTTGGCTTTTACTTGAAAATCCTCCCAATCGGCGGGATGTATAGCATACCTCCTCCGCCAGATATTTCCTCTAGGATACTTGACTTAATCTGGCATTCGATACTTCCTTTCACAACTCTAGTTATAGTTCAGATAGGTGGATGGATCTACTCAGCTAGAATGATTGTATTTAATATTGCCCAAGAGGACTATGTCAGCGTCGCTAGAGCTAAAGGACTGCCTGAAGACATTATTAGAAAAAGGTACATTCTAAGAATAGCTGCACCCACGATAGTGACCAACATTGTTCTGGGTCTAGCTGGCTCTCTCGGCGGAGCTATAATCACTGAGATAGTATTCGGATGGTATGGGATGGGCAGTCTCTATTATCAAGCAATAATATCCCTCGAAGAAGGGCTAATTATTGCTTTAACTTATCTTTACACATTAATCTACATCTTTGTTAGGATAATCCTTGAAATAGTCTACCTTGTTTTAGACCCGAGGGTGAGATACTGATGACGCCTAAGAAGGAATTTCTCGAGAGGTTCTTCGCCAGCTGGTCTATAAGAATTGGAACAGTGCTTTTAGCAATACTAATAATTTTATCGATAGTTATCGTATTAACTTATCCGATAGATTTTGGCAAAAGGATATGGAATAATCCGACATATTGGGCTGATAATCCAAGACTAGCTCCACCAACTTGGTTATCGTTATTTACTGGTGCAAAGGTTCCGGAACATACTGTCATTAAGCTAGTTCAGCCTACCAGTGTATTAGTTGAAGAGAATCTCCGGATAGTGGAATATAGCGCTGGAATAGATTATAGTTATGATGATTATCCATCGTTCCTACATGTATTGATAAAGGACATAACATTCTACTCGGCAAAGCCTCCTAGAGTTGAGATATGGATGAGTAGGCCTGATAATCTCTCGGTGAGGCTTACTAGCTTTACGATAAGGGGGCCATCGGCTATAGAGGAACCACCTTACCGAAGATATGTTGAGTCTCCATATAGATTGATCCTAACAGAAGACTTAACACCAATTCTAAACCTAGTTTATTCACTTAATAAGAAGTACTACTCAGATATAACAATGGATGAAGTTTCTGCTATCGGCTCAGAGAAACTTTTCTTTGGATATCCATTAAGGACTGGAGAGAACAGATTCTCTGTCTTAAAGGGATTATACAAATTTCACGTTCGAGTATACATTTATGAAGGAAAGGGAAGTGTGGGAGAAGTTAGTTTCATAGTGGGCGGTAAGACCTATGGACTATTAGGAACAGATGTAATTGGGAGAGACTTAATGATGGGGTTACTTTACGGCTTTCCTACTAGTTTAATGATTGGCTTCATGGCAGCAACACTAGTAACTATTATAGGTACTACACTTGGGGTCTTGAGCGGATATCTCGGTGGTAAAACAGATATAGTTATTCAAAGGAGTAGCGATATAATCTTGAACATGCCTTTGCTGCCTATACTGATATTCTTCACTTTCATTTTTAGAGAGTTTGGCATGAGATTATTTTTAATAATTCTTGTATTGACGGCCTTCAGCTGGCCAGGCTTGGTGATAATAATTCGACCGATGGTTATGCAGATAAAATCCAGCCAGTTTATAGAAGCGGCTATATCGTGTGGAGCATCAAGAATGTGGATAATGAGTAGACATATCTTGCCAAATATTGCGCCATTCATAATTGCGCAGAGTATATTCTTGATTCCTTCTGCAATACTTGCTGAGGCTGCGCTGAGCTTCTTGGGTCTTGGTGATCCGACAATTCCTACGTGGGGTCAGATACTTGAGCATGGATTTAGAAGTGGAGCAATATACCTCGGTTACTGGTGGTGGATAATTCCACCCGGATTAATGATAGTGATCACAACGATAACATTCTTACTAATAACGATAGGGCTGGAACCATTACTGAATCCGAAACTAAAGGCTGTCGTATGAAAGAGGAGAACATGTAGAAAAATTTTGTAGTTCTGTATCTGATTTAATTAGATGGGAATCTTGACCGATGTTCATAACTTAGTCTACTATCCATAAATCTTCTATGTTTTTGATGTTGTGAAAACTTCAGCGATGGTTATGCTGCCTCTCTAATAGCCTCCTAACAACTTCGTAGATAGATTTGTAATTCTTAATATTTAGATACTAACACTAACATTAAACTTAAAACAGGTGCGGGCCCGGTGGGACTTGAACCCACGATCTGCGGCTTAGGAGGCCGCCGCCTTATCCATACTAGGCCACGGGCCCTCTGTATACTAATACCTTAATGCGTTGCTTTTGCTTTCTCTTTCTATTGTTTTTGTTGCGGGTATTTAAGTTTCTGTTTTGTTGCGGGTCTGTATATAATCAGGCTTAAATCATGGTTTGTCGGTTTGGTGTTGGGTGAGTTTGGTGGTTGGTTGCTGTCCGGGCTGTGGTTATTTTGAGGGTTGCGGCTAAGTTGTTGGGTGTTCTTGGGCTCGCGCTGTCTGCGAAGATGTTGGTGGATCTATTGAGCGTTGATTTTGGGATAGCGGCTGTTTTTCCCGTCCTTAATTTTTTTGTCGTCGGTCTTCTAATCCTAGCTAGTGTTTTGGCCTTGTTTAGCTAGTCCGTGGGTCTGGAGCCTATGAAGAATTTTTCGCTCCGCTGCATTGGCTGTGGGGCTGAGTATGGCGCCAATGAAGTTGTTTATACTTGTTCGAGGTGTGGCGACCTACTCGACGTCATTGTCGATACTGACCGTGTCTTCAGTAGGGATTTGTTGAGAGGTAGGGTTGAGAGTATCTGGAGGTATGCTGAGCTTCTGCCAGACTTTGGTGATGGAGTTGTTAGTCTCGGCGAGGGCTTTACGCGGCTTGTTAGGTGTGAGCGGCTTGCGAGAATCTTAGGCGTCAAGGAGCTCTACCTCAAGCTGGAGGGACTTAACCCTACAGGTAGCTTCAAGGACAGAGGGATGAGTGTCGGCGTCTCGACGGCTCTTAGAATCGGAGCCCGCAGAGTAATGTGCGCATCTACGGGAAATACATCTGCCTCCCTCGCAGCGTACTCAGCTAGGGCTGGACTTGAATGCATCGTATTGATCCCTGAGGGCAAAGTTGCTATCGGCAAGCTTTTCCAAGCTAGGATACATGGCGCGAAGGTGTATCAGGTCCGAGGCAACTTTGACGAGGCCCTAAGCATAGCGTTTAGAAGCGCGTCCGAGACGGGAGCCTATCTCTTAAACTCTGTTAATCCCTGGAGGATTGAGGGACAGAAGACGGTGTCCTTCGAGATCTGGGAGCAGCTCGGTAGGACAGACATCAACGTCGTTGTGCCTGTCGGAAACTCTGGGAACATATCTGCGATCTGGAAGGGCTTCAAGGAGCTCCAACTGTATGGAGTCATAGATGATTTCCCCCGGCTCGTCGGAGTACAGGCCAGAGGCGCAGCCCCCATAGTTGAGATGCTCACGAACAACGCGTCCTCCATCAGGTTTTGGGACAATCCCGAGACAATTGCCACCGCTATTAGGATAGGCAAACCAGTCAATTGGAAGAAGGGCGTAAGAGCGGTCAAGGACTCCCGCGGCATAGCCGTAAGCGTGTCTGACGACGAGATCTTAGACGGCCTCAGACTCCTAGCAACGACTGAGGGAGTGGCCTGCGAGCCGGCAGGAGCCTCCACAATCGCTGGGCTCAAGAAACTATTAGACGAGGGAAGAATAGGAAGAGACGAGACCGCAGTATGCATACTTACTGGAAACGCATTGAAGGACCCCTCGGAACACTTAGTGTCCTGGAACACCCCAATGATTCTAGAATCTCTAGGCGCTAAACCTATTTAGGATGGACTGAACAGATCTAAAACAGTGGGCCGGTAGATCAGTGGTAGATCGCCCGCCTTGCACGCGGGAGGCCGCGGGTTCGAATCCCGCCCGGTCCATGTATACAGTATTGC
>CAYTRT010000010.1:0-15324 GCA_964440295.1 uncultured Nitrososphaeria archaeon | reverse complement strand
TGCACGCGGGAGGCCGCGGGTTCGAATCCCGCCCGGTCCATGTATACAGTATTGCCTGTCGACGAGTAGTGTTAAGCGTTAATGATTTTTGTTGAAAATTGCTTAACGAATTTTTCATCGTGGTCCTTTGGTTGGTTTTGCTGTCTTTTTTCCAAGTATATTATGCATTCATTTCTCATAGTATATTATTTGTGAAGCTGTTTAAATAGGGTTTGACATGATTAATTATTTATTTCTTATGTGTGCTGCCGGGTATTGGTGTAGCTATGGTTGGGACTTGCTTTCTATGTTTCTTGCTTTTTCTTCTAGTACTTCGCGGTAGGTGTTGTATATTCTTTTTGTGATTCTGTATACCATGTATATGATTAGGAACGAGATTGTGGGTATGATTAGCTTGATTATGTATGGGCCTATTACTGGTATTTCTGCGAAGTGCCAAGAATAGCTCCATAGAACGGCGGAGAAGAATAGGTATGATAGGTCTTTTATGATTTCTCTGATGAGGTACGTGGTGATTTTTAGCCTCTCGACTAGGCGGAGCGAGACGTACTCGATTATTACTCCGCTGGATATTAGGATTTTGGAGCCTAGGTAGATGATTATGGATGCCTCGATTATGGGTATGAAGATGCCTAGGCTTAGCTCTATTGGTCGTTGAGTAATCACTACGTCTGAGAATGGTGGCAGCAGTAGATGTGTTATGAGCAGGGCGAATAGTAATCTTAGGCCATTCTGGACGATGGAGTTGATTGATGTCTTTACTCCTATTCCTGCGGGTATATATGGCCAGATGCTCCAGCTCCTCTTTCTGTGAACGAATCCACGCTCTGCTTCACGCATTTTTAGAACCAAAACATATCCTGCAGCTAGGTAAATCAGCGGCATGAATGCGAGATAGTAGATTGATAAGAATGGATAACCAGCGATGCAGCAGATGGCAACTACCATGAGTCTTACGTCTCTAGTCGCCGGAATCTTCCTAAGCGCATCCACTCTTACTCTGTTAGTCTCCAGTAGTTGTGTAGCATAGTTCACAAGCACGACGTTCGCTGCGGCCATGAGTGAGGCGACTCCCTCAAGTACTCCTATGGGCCAAGAGGAGACGACAATTGCTATTACTATGAAGATGTCTGCTATTCTGTCGAGTAGTAGATCAAGGATTCCACCCCTTATGCTGGGCTTCTTGAAGAGCCGCGCGATCTCTCCGTCAATTCCATCGATTATTGAAGAGGCCTGTACTAATAGTCCACCGATGATTAGGTGTCCCAGGATTATTGTGATTCCTCCTAGGCATGCTATTAGGAATCCTATGAGGGATATTATGTCTGGATTGATGAATATGCCGGATCGGTATAGCTGTATGGATATTCTACTGGAGATCTGTCTGTTAATGTATCTGCTCACTATGCCGTCGCTCGTCTTTGTGATGTCTCTTCTAAGAATCTCCCAGTAAATTTCTCTTGCTTTCTCTAGGTCTTCAAGCGTGTCTACGTCCTGCCATAAGAGTCCAGTAACATCAACAAAGTCAACGTCGTCCTTCTCGACCGCAAGGTTTAGCGCATCCTTAATCGAGCAGTTCTTTCCATGCTTCTCAACTGCCTCGCTAAAGTAGGAAATCGCCCTAGATCCACAGTATATGATGCCGGTGTCTATGCCATAGACTGGTGGGAGGTCCTTTCCAGCCTTCGCGACTTTCCCACCATTGATTAGGATTTTAAGCCCCTCCTCCGCCGCCTTGAGGGAGGGCTCCTTATCTAGGCACAACACAAATGCTTTGTCAGTCTTCTCAGCATTGTCGAGGACTCTTCTAACCATCTCGACCTCAAAAACGTGATCAGACATGAGCAGGAGGAATCCATCATTAACTGTCCTTCCTCCGACTAAGGCGCTGTAAAGATTGCCGAACTCCTCCTCGCAGTCAACCTCTATGATCTTAAAGCCATCTGTTATCTTATTGAAGTGATGCGAATTCTCCTTTCTGACGACTACTACTATGTCTTGGATGCCTGCCTTCCGTAGTTGTTCGATCACAAATTTTATGATGGGTAGTCCAGACTCTATCTCCATAAGTGATTTAGGAGTGACGAATGAGTGTGGAGCCATGCGGGTCGCTTTGCCGGCAGCGATGATCACGGCATGCATAAAGACTCTGTAAATTTTGTGTATTCATGGTTTATATTTGTTCGCCTAAAAGGGCCGGTTAGAGCCTGCTTAGAGATTTCTATAAATAATGGGTTTGACATCTTATAATACGAGTGATTTGTCTTGACCGTACTGATTACGGGTGCTGCCGGGTTTTTCGGGTCTTGGATTATTCGTGAATTGCTAGATATTGGTGAGCGAGTAGTCTTGCTTGACGTGAAGCGTGACTACTCTAGGATTGACTGGGTCGTGCCTGAGGCCAAGAATCTCCCATTCGTCGAGGGAGACATAACTGCTGAAGGCGTGATCGAGAACGCGGTAGAGAAGTACGGCGTTGATAGGATAATACACTTGGCGGCTCTCCAGATACCTGCGTGTCGAAAAGACCCTGTGGCCGGCGCGATGGTAAACGTGATAGGAACGATCAGGGTATTCGAAGCCGCTAAGAAGCATAAGGACAAGGTTAGAATGGTGGTCTATGCGAGCTCCATAGCCGCGCTCAGCCCGCCGGAGCACTACAAGGTCAAGCCAATTCCTGAAGATGTGCCGCTAAGGCCGGTCACGCACTACGGCGCATTCAAGGTCTGTAACGAGCTCTGCGCAAACGCCTACTGGCACGAGGAGGGTATACCGAGCGCATCCTTCAGGCCCTACATAGTCTACGGCTTCGGGAGAGACGTAGGTGCAACAGCAGACATAACACGCGCAATAAAGGCAGCCGTGGCAGACATGCCCTTCAAGATTAAGTTTGGAGGAGTAGTAGACATTCAGTACATTAGGGACATTGCACATATGTTTGTGACCGCCGCGATGAGGGAGCTGAAGGGCGCAAGGGTATACAACGTCCGGGGAGCAATCATGCACGTTGCAGACATCATCAAGCTGATAGAGGAGCTGTTCCCCAACATTAGAGGAAAGATCACTTACGACCCGACACCGCTTGCGCTTGCGACTGACTTAGATGACTCGGCAGCTGAGAGAGACTTGGGGCCGCTGAGAAAGACCCCGCCTCGTGAAGGGTTCTTGGAGACGGCGAGCTTCTTCGAGAAGTTGAAGAAGGAGGGCAGGCTCGACGTTTCGGATCTAAAGTGACGCGTCATGCATGGTTTATTATGTGGCGAGGTGTGTATTGACGCATGAGTAGCGAATACCTAATCTGGGGCGATGACCCGATACTTATGATTCCCGGCCCCAGCGAGCTTCACCCAAGAGTTAGGCAGGTACTAGGCGGAAGGTTCTATCCACACTACGGCGCAGAGTGGGGGAAAATATACGTCGAGACCACGGAGCTGATGAAGAAGATCTTCAAGACGATGTCTGAGGTAATAATACTGGCGACCCCGGGCAGCGTCGCCGTCGAGATGGGCATCGTAAACATAGCAAACCCCGGAGAGAAAGTAGTGACGATCGATAATGGCTTCTTCGGGAATAGGCTGACTGAGCTGGCTGAGCACTGCGGTAGGAAGGCGGTGCCTGTCAAGGCCGATATGGGGGAGATAGTGAGTCCCGAGCGCCTGAAGGCTGTCCTAGACGAGAACAAGGACGCTAGGGCGCTGCTCGTCGTCCAGAACGAGTCATCGACAGGTATCTTTAATCCAGTGCCAGAATACGTGAGGATAGCGAAGAAGTATGGTCTCCTGACGCTGGTCGACGCGATCTCTGCCTTCGGGGGCGCAGAGATGGACGTGGATGGCTGGGGAATAGACTTCTGCATCGGATACGCAAACAAGTGTCTCAACAGTATTCCTAGCGCTGTCCCGGTCGCCATCAGCAGCGAGGTCTGGAGCCGGGTTGAGAAGGGAATCGTCAATCCAGGCACATGGTTCACCAACCTGAAAGTCTGGCGGCACTACATCACTGAGTGGAGCGAGATGGGACACCCATTCCCCACGACGGTGAACACCTACTCAATACTTGCGTTGAAGGAGGCGGCCCAAGCAGCGCTAGATGAGGGTCTCGAGAAGAGATATGAGAGGCATAGAAGAGCAGCAGCCGCCACGAGGGCAGCGCTGAAGCAGCTCGGACTACCGCCGCTTGCGAGAGACGAGCAATACGCCTCGCCCACCCTCACCGCCGCAAGGATGCCTCCCCAGCTTGACGGACGCGCAAAGGAACTGATGAAAATCCTCCTCACAAAGCATAGAATAATGATTGGAGGAGGCCTAGGACAGCTGAGCGGAAGGATGATCAGGGTGGCCCACATGGGCACCACCGCCTCTGCAAAGTATCTGCTCCCAACGCTAATGGCGATAAGCTCAGCGCTCCGAGAGCTGGGATTCATCGCCGAGGGCGCAGAAGTAGCCGCGCAGGTCTTCACCTCAGTCCTCAGCGGCGCTAAATAGATAAGGCTTAAAAGCATCGGCACTAATTTTTTCCTGACCAATCATGAGTCTAAATCCACCGCTCGTAGACTTGCACGAGGATATCTCGCTTTACTACTTTCTAGGTGGCTATGGGCTGAAGTTTAAGGCGGAGGACTTCGGAGTAGACCTGCCCGGCAGGCATGGGGATATTCCTAAGTTCAGGAGGGCAAACGCCAAGATAATTTTCTCATCCATAGCTCACATCATTCCATCGTTGAACGCTTACCGACTCGGACAGCAGACCTCAGGCTACGGCGTAAAAGTAGGAGCAATGAGGATACGCTCACCAACATTGATCACGCTAGAACACATAAAGACCTACTATAACCTTCTATCGTCCTATCCAGACTCGCTGGCGCTCCTCTATAGGAAGAGCGACGTCGAGAAGGTTCTCAGCGACGGCAGGACATGGCTACTCATAGCCATCGAGGGCTCGGAGCCGCTGGAAGACATCGAGGACATAGACTTATTCTACATGCTCGGCGTGAGGTCCCTGCAGTTTACTTGGAACTTCGACAACAAGTTCGCGGCATCATGCATGTCGAAGCGTGACTATGGATTGACTGGGGACGGCGAGGAGTTGGTGAGGAGGTGCAACGAGCTCGGCGTAATAATCGACATGGCCCACGCCAGCAAGAGAAGCACGCTGGACGTGCTGAGCATGTCTAAGCTGCCTGCGATAGTTAGCCACGCAAACATCAGCTCAGTGCATAGGCATGTGAGAAATCTTGATGACGAGGAGCTGGAGGCTCTCAAGAAGAACGGCGGTGTCGTCGGAATAACGATGATTGAGCCCACGATCGGTAAGGTCGCAGACGTAAAAACGCTTGCAGACCACATCGTCTATGTTTATCAGAACTTCGGCGTAGAGAACCTAGCAATAGGCACGGACTTCTTCGGCATAATGCACGTCGAGGAGCCGAGGGGGCTTGAAGACATAACTAAGTTTGGAAACCTCTGGGCGGAGCTGTTACGCAGGGGGCTGTCTGAGAGCGACGTGGAGAAGATAGCGTTTAGGAATGCCTACAGGGTAGTACAAGCCAATGCCTCGAGGTGGACTGATAAGCCCTTCTGAGAGGCGCTGTCCTTCGCCGGAAAATAATGGTTAAAGCGTGGGTCTAGAGTGAGTAGGCCATGGCGTCGATAAGTATTGAGGAGGCGCTAGCGCTCTCTGAGAGGCTCAAGAGGCTCTACACTCCCGCAATCTCCGACATTCTAGACGATATGGGATATACTAATCAAGTCATGGATAACTCTTTGAGGCCGATCTATCCAGACGTCAAGATTGCTGGCCCAGCCTTCACACTCACGATCTCTACTTACGCATCCTTTAAGAGGACGGAGCACGACGTGGAGAAGATGGCTCGATTCTTCCAGGCGATGTATAAGGGATGCATCGTGGTGGTGGCCACGCATGGAACTACGCATGCAGCCTCGTGGGGCGAGCTCATGTCAAACGCTGCGAGGCACAGGGGAGCAGTGGGAGCCGTGAGCGACGGCGCCGTCAGGGACGTCCCTAGAATATGGGAGATAAAACCGCCATTCCAGGTATTCGCGCGAGCCTTTACCCCAGCTGACTCTAAGGGCAGGGTCTACTTCGACGAGTATGAAGTCCCGACATACTGCGGAGGCGTAAAGGTCCGTCCAGGCGACTTCATCTTCGGAGACTTCGACGGCGTAGTAGTTATTCCTAAAGAGATTGTCCAAGAGGTAGTTAAGCGCGCGGAGGACAAGGTCGAACGTGAGTCTGGCTTCAGAGAGGCAATAAGGAGAGGTGTCGAGTTTCTATCCGCGTACCAGAAATTCAGGGTCCTCTAAGTATTTTCTCACCTAATAAGCTGGACGTGTCTTATTCCTCCTATCGTTGTGCAGGCTCCCTCTGGGACGATTCCCGCCGCGGTTGCTGCCTCGATGATTTCATCGCCTAGGAGGTTAACGATTGTCGCGGTCTCTATTAGTTTTGCAACGTGCTCCCAGTTCGCGGTTCTCCCCATGTAGAAGTCCTCCGACACTCTTGTCTCGAACTTCTCGCTAATTCTTATCTTCTTACCTAGCAGTCCCCTATCGCATGCCGCTACGATTACCTCTCCAGTGACTGAGTGGTGCACCTTGACCCAGAACGGGCAGTCGTCCTCCGTCATTAATCTGAATAATGCATCACTCGGATTTAACAGTTATGTGTTCCACTCGATTGGCATGGCTTAGAAAAGACATAAAAGATCCGTCTACATAGTAATACTCGTGGGTAAACGAAAGATAATCGCCGAGCCGAAGGAGCTTGAAGAGATGCCTGAGCCAGGGCCGAGCGACGTCTATGGAGTAGTCTCAAAGATGGTTGGGTACGATAAGCTGATTGTGGACTGTGCAGATGGAAAGCAGAGACTATGCAGGATTAGGGGTCAGCTGAAGCGTAGAATCTGGATAAAGGAGGGAGACCTAGTCCTAGTGAGTCCGTGGGACTTTCAGAGCGATAGTAGAGGAGACGTCTGGTGGCGCTTTACTAAGAATCAGGCGCTCGAGCTAATACAGCGTGGCGTCATACCAGACTTCTTGAGGGCGAAGCTCGAGAAGGCCTAGACCAAAAATCTGTGTTGAATAATTATCCATAAATAAGTGATTCTCGATTGATTGGTAATGAGTAGATGCTTTTATGGGCAGTGAGTTGAAGATCATGAAAAGCGAGCCAGAATGGCTCTCCGGTCTCCGCCTCTTGGGCAGGAAATCTTTCATGGAGCAACCATACGAGAAGAATCCTCTCTACGTCAAGAACTACGAGCAGCTGAGTCTAGACCCTGAATGGCTTCTCGAGAATGCGGAGCCTAGAAGCAGTGCCTCAATTCCCGCTGAGTATGTCGAGCTATTATCATTGACCGATGAGCCAATAATCATTCACGTCGACGCTATGCCTGTTAGGACCTATGTCCCACCAGAGCTATCCGAGAAGGGATTAGAGCTGATGAGCCTAGAGGAGGCTCTGAAAAGTAGGCCCAACTTGGTGAAGCAGGCATTGATGGATGGTCCATCGAGGCCGGATGAGGACAAAGTGCTCGGACTGATATATGCATCGCTAAATAGCGGCGTGATGGTTCATGTCCCAAGCCGTTTCGAGGAGCCAGTCAACATCAGGAGTATCTGGATAGTTGGAGGCGGCGGGGCAGTGACATCTGCCGCCACGATTGTCTACGCCGGCGACGGAGCAAGGCTATCCATGATCGAGGAATACCACTCATACGGTGATGGAGGACCTGGATTCTTAGGGCACCTAATACACATCTACGACGCTCATGAATCGCAGGTTAGACACGTAGCCATAAATGACGCATCAGAGAGACACGAACTAGCAGTCTACAAGCGCGCTGTCCTCAGCAACTATGCGTCACATAGATGGATAGGCATACAGCTCGGCGGCTCGCTAGCACGAATCAGGACAGACAACTATCTCGAAGGAACCGGAGCAAGGACAGACACGCTAGAGGCATCAATGATCTCTGGCAGACAGAGACTAGACATGACGATCAACCTCCATCACTTCAGAGAATCAACCACTGGAAGGGTCGTGGCGAAGAGCGTCGGAATGCAAAGCTCGAAATCAATACTGAAGGGAATCATTAGGATTAATAGGCAGGCGAAAAACTCTGTTGCATACTTAGCGGAGCACGCAATGCTTCTCGGCAATCAAGCGAGAGCTGAGGCAATACCTGGACTCGAGATAGAGTGTAATGAGGTCAGGGCTACACACTCGGCAAGCGTTTCGCAGATAGACCCAGAGCAGGTCTGGTACGCCATGAGTAGGGGGATACCGAGGGACGAGGCTGTCAAGATGATAGTCCTCGGTTTTTTTGAGCCACTAATCAGCGAGGTAGACCTGAGAGAGATCAGATGGAACATGAGATACTTATTGGAGAAGAAATGGATGGGCGAGGCGGGCAGAGAACTTGAACCAGAGTCCCTGATAGACGTCTACGTTGAGCCTGAGGACGTGGGCAAGACCCCAGAAGACATATTCGGCAAACACTACAAATACATAAAGCGAAAGGTCTAGAAGAATCCGAAGAGTCTGCCGATCAGGATGATTAGCAGAACCGCGACGCCTATGGCGATGCCGCTGACGTTTATGTTGCTGCTACCGCTCTGGATGCTCCTAAACACCTCTACGAACTTAACGAAGGCAGAGGCAGTCGCATAGTTTAGCCCATCTATAACCTTCTCTTCGATGTATCTCCTTACCGCTCTGCTTAGGGCCTGCAGGCCATCGACGAAGACGAGCGTGTAGATGTGGTCGATGTAGTACCTGTTGACGAGGAGTCTGTGGATTCCTGATAGTATTGGCCCGCTCCTTAGCGCCTCGGTAGGTATCCTCCTCGAGATGAAGAAGAGGTACGAGACTCCAAGCCCAACAGCCAAAATGGCCCCCGAGAACAGATATGTAAGCGGAGAGACAGAGACGTGGTGAATCCCCATGTATTCTAGAAGTGCCTCCTCAACTGGCGGTAAGCCAACCACTGCTGAGAGTCCAGCAAGAACTATGAGCGGGACAGTCATGACTGGTGGAGACTCGTGCAGATGCTTGTGAGTATCTGAGTGTCTGGGCTCGCCTAGGAAGATCATCGAGAGCCACCTGAAGCTATATATCACGGTGAGTACTGAGGCGAGGGCTACGAGTGTCAGGGCAAGATGGTTCCCAGACTCGAGGAGCGAGCTGAGGATGAAGTCCTTGCTGAAGAACCCGCTGAAGGGAGGAATTCCAGAGAGGCTGAGAACACCTATGAGCGACGTATAGAACGTGACCGGCATGTAGCGTCTCAGGCCGCCCATCTCGTCCATGTTATTCGTGGCGACTACATGTATAACGGACCCAGCAGCGAGGAAGAGGAGGGCTTTGAAGATTGAGTGGCTGAGGACGTGGAATGCGCCTCCAAACCATCCAGAAGCCGTGCCGACTCCGAGAGACGTAAACATGAGTGCAAGCTGACTAATAGTGGAATACGCAATCACTCTCTTGATATCATTCATGACTAGGCCCATCGACGCTGAGAAGATTGCCGTGAATGCTCCGATCATTATGATCGTGCTGTACCAGTCTGAGAGTTGCTGAGGCGTGAAGTACTCGAACGGCACCAGACTCATGCTGAACCTCGCGACTAAGTATACGCCGGCCTTAACCATCGTAGCTGCGTGGATCAGGGCGCTGACGGGAGTCGGGCCCTCCATAGCGTCGGGGAGCCATACGTGGAGCGGAAACTGGGCCGACTTACCCATAGCTCCTCCAAAGGCTAGGAGGAGAGCGAGGACCAGCACTGGGTAGAATTCTCCGCCCAGTTTTGCCGTCTCCTCGATTGCGTGTCTCAGTGCAAGTATGCTGATGGTTCCGAACCTCGAGTAGAGTATTAGGATGGCTGTCAGGAGCATAACGTCTCCAATCCTAGTCGTGATGAATGCCTTTATCCCCGCGAGCCTCGCCTCGTGCCTATTGTAGTAGAAGCCTATCAGGGCGTAGCTACAGACCCCGACGATCTCCCAGCCAATGTATAGTCCGAGCAGGTTGTCAGACATTACTAGCAGCGTCATGCCGCCGATGAAGAACGTCATGAAGAAATAGTAGCGCGGAAGCCCGGACTCGTGGGCCATGTATCCCAGCGAGTAGAGAAGTATCAGCGAGCCGATGCCAGTAGCTATACAGGCCATCATGACTGAGAGGGGGTCGATCAATACGCCGAACTCCACAACCCCTCCTCCAGGAACCGGTATCCAGTTCACGGCCCTATCGATCGAGTTCCCGCCCCACGCTTCCGGTATCATTGAGATGGAAAAGACAGTAGCGGCGAAGCCCAGCAAGACGGAGTAGACCTCGCCGACTCTTTTCCCGGCTTTAAAGAAGATAGGCACGAGGACCGAGCCGACGATGGGTATGAGCCAAGACGCCCACTCAGCGAATGGTAACATCTATGCCACCGAGCTTCAGCAGTTCAATAAAGCTAATTAATATATAAAATATTGCTTAGAGTGTCCTTGAAATATTTTTATTAGGTGAGGCGTAAAGATCATGCTGAATTGAGGATACTGCAGGTAAGTGATATACATAGCAGCAGGACGGCTGAGAGGATTCCCAAGACGGTTGAGGAGAAGGGATGCGACGTCGTATTCGTGGCAGGAGACATAACCAACTTCGGGACTGTGGAGGAGGCTGAGAAAATCTTAGGCATCATCGCAGGCTCGGGCAGGCCGGTCTTCTTCGTCGCCGGCAACTGCGACCCGCCGGAACTACTGAACCATAGGCCGGTGAACGAGAGAATAGTCAACCTCCACCTCATGAAGTATTCTTTTGGCGGGTACTGGCTGGCTGGGCTTGGCGGAAGCCTTGTTACGTCCCACGGAATGACGCTCATAGAGCTGAGGGAAGAAGAGATTGCCAGCATGTTGAGGAACATAGCCGGCGTCGAGAGGCCCTCAATTCTCCTGAGTCATAATCCACCATACGGGACTGATGCTGATAGGTCGATGAACGGCGAGCACATCGGCAGCCACGCCGTAAGAGAGTTCGTCGAGAGGGAGGCCCCAATACTTGTTAGCTGTGGACACATACACGAAGCGAGGAGCGTCTCTAAGCTCGGAGACACGCTCATCGTCAATGCTGGACCCGCTAAGAATGGCTACTGCGCAGTGATCGAGATCGGTCCAGAGGGCGTCAGAGCTATGCTAGAAAGGCTAGTATAGTATGAGTAGCATAGTAGAAGATCTCTTAGGGCTTGCTGATGAATACTTTCTACCATGGGGTCCTTTTGGACTACTGGTGGTCTCATTCATAGAGGCGATATTTTTTCCAGTCCCGCCAGACGTAGTGCTCATACCGCTGGTTCTGCTTGACCCAAAGAATGGCCTTCTCTACGGAGCGCTCACGACGCTCACATCAGTGGCAGGCGCGGTGGTTGGATACTACGTCGGATTGAGGGGTGGTAGGCCGTTGATGAAGCGGTTCGTCGGAGATAAAAACTTGGTACGAGTGGAGGCTTTCTATCAGCGATACGGAGTTTTGGCGGTTGGGTTAGCGGCGTTCACTCCAATTCCCTTCAAGGTCTTTACGCTTACTGCTGGGATCTTTAGGCTCAGAGATATGCGTGGATACGTCTTAGCGTCGCTGGCCGGAAGAGCCGCTAGATTCGTTCCAGAGTCCCTATTATTAATGCTCTACGGAAGATCAATTCTTGAATACTTAGCATCACAGTTCGAGTTTTTCACTATTATGGCTGCCGCAGTCTTCTTAGCTGGTTACTTAATGTACAAGTATCTCAGCCGCCGTATAGCTCGCGGGCCTCCGCTTCCTCCTCAGCAACAGCCTCCTTGATTACAGCCTCGCTCAGACCGAGCTTACTGAATATCGGCCTCAGGTCGGGAACGGGCTTCTCGGCGAGCTCCGCTGAGAACCTAGCTATCTTTGGGAGGTATTTCGCGTAGACGTTTAGCCTCTTCTTTACTGCCTCTCCCCTCTCTATCCTGCTTAGGTAGAGTCTCAGCTCTCTTGCGCACTCTCTTATTGCGATTGTGAGCTCCCTCTCTATTTCCGGCCTGTCCGATATGGCCTCCTTACCCACAGTCTTGTAGGGGACCTTTGGGGAGCATATGCTAGTGAGCACTACAAGTCTCTTAATCTTGGGCACCTTGTAGCTGTTCCAGTCAATTCTCTCGGATATGACTTTCCAAGAGACGTCTGCCCTCTCGTCGTATAGGAGAGGGATCTTATTCGCGAACCTCAATAGATGAATATCCTCGCTTTCGGGAATGTTTCCTCCATAAGCGACTGCTGCCTCGATTATGAAGGGTATGCCTGAATAGCTCGCAGGCGGACGCTGAACAACGTGGAGAAAGTCAGGATTGTAGACCGCCCTGATTCCAGCCTCTATGAACTCCACTCCGACGGGGCTTAGAGAAGACGTGTCAGGAGCTCTAAACTTTCCATAAGACTTGATAGCCTCGACCAGTGCAGTTACCTGATCAACCGTCAACTGCTTCACCTTAGTGCTCGGATCTATATTGGCGAGCTTCAGGACTTCGAGCGCCGTCTTTCTGCCGACTCTCTGGAACTCATTTGTGAGGAACCCAACGACGTCCCTCGCACGGGTATTCGCAATCAGTCTGTTAATCGTCTCTACATCTACTCCGAGTGGATGAGGCTTTGCCTCCCTCGGCGGTTCAGGCGTAGTCTCCTTAACGCGTCCAAAAACGTAGAGTCTCCCACGCGGGTCTAAGAACACGATGTTTGAGTGCGGATTGATGACCGCGGTCTTCGACAGGTACTCGATTATCTTGGACTTGCTGTTGGTGTAGTCTGCCTCCAGCGTGTAGTCAACGATCGTGCCGTGCCAGCCATTCTTGTTTGGGTGTACCTTATGGTCGAGCACCTTGGGCTTATTCTCGACGATGTCTATCATTAGGCGGTATTCGTGTATCTCCTTCTTCCCCGTGCTCGAGATGATCCTGAAGGGATTGTTGGTAGTTATCTGTCCGTAAAGCAGCGCCATCGTTCCACCCACGCCGAAGGTCCCCCTAGACTGCTTGAATCCATACTTGCTGCCGTAGAGAATCGTACCGAAGGCTTTTGGCACCTGCTCAGCCTCAACGCCTATACCATTGTCCTTGACCACAAGTCTGTAGACACGGACATCCTTCTCCGAGTCCTCCTCAACCTGTGTGAGCTCGATCCAGATGTTTGGGAGTATCCTGCCGACCTCGCATGCGTCCAGCGAGTTCTCGACAAGCTCCCTGACGCTCATGTATAGAGACCTCGAGGGATTGCTGAACCCGGCTATGTCTCTGTTCCTGTAGAAGAAGTCAGCCGGAGAGATCTGCTCGAAGCGCTGTTCAGCCATTCTACCATAATCCCCTCTAGGCTTCCTTATAGAGCCATCCGCCAAAAAATGCAAAAATATTCTATTAAGTATTCGGGCCTATAGCTTTGGGCTATCTCTTCCTACGCATGGCGACGGCCGCCACTCCTGCAACAGCGATAACCACTACTATCGCTATAATGATGTACAGTGTATAGTCGGCAGCCGGCGGTCCCGTCGGCGTGGTCTGCTGAGCCGTGGTGGTAGTGATAGGTGTTACGGGCGTTGTGGTTGCTGGGCTTACTGGGCTCGTGGTGGTTGTCCTAATAGTAGTTGTGGCTGGAGGAGTGGCCGCTTCCGTGACTGTGGTCGTAGAGTATATCAGGCTGATGGTGGTCCCACCAGGCTTGATGAGTGTCGATACATAGGTGGTACCGGGCATCTCCATGGTGGTTATAACCGTTGTTGCTGGGTTAGTCATGGTGGTATAGTAAGTCGTGCCCTTTATCGTGCTTGTGTAAGTGGTCGTGAACGGCTCCACCTCTTGCGTCATTCCAGGCATTGTGATGACCTGTAAAGGAATACTCATTGTCATTCCCTCGAAGGCATAAAAGAACGTGGCCGGAACGTTGTCAAGAATTATGGACATTACGTTCTTGATTGTGGCTCCTCTACATGCCTCTCTGATCTCTCCATACACAGGCATGTCCACCGTCATCGTCATCTCTCCGAAGACCATCTCGACGGGCATCTCGCCGCCATAGCCAGTATACGTAGTAGTATAGCCAGGCAGGGTCTCGATGCTAGAGAATGTCATCACGCTCTGAGTCATAACTGTCGATATAGTAGTTCCAGGAACAGAAACTACTGAGCCGCCATAAGTCGCTGTCTGAGGTGGCACAGTTTTTATCAGCCTAAAAGTTACGACGCAGAGCGCGTCAGGCTCCTCATAATACATCACGACTCTGTATCCCGGCATGACTAGCGTGACGGTCTGTGTCCCGCCAGCCATCTTGACGGTAGTCACGATTGTTGTGGGCGGAAGCGTAACAGTAGTGGTCGAGGTCAGGGTTATCACGCTCTCAGACGCAGCGACTACGACTAGTCCAAGAACAATCAGCGAAAAGACCAGTAGTGATAAAAGCGTCTTTTTCTCAAAAAAACTATACCGCACTATCTCACCAATAGGTAGCGACTATATTCTTATCCCCAAATATAAATATATTGTTAATAATTTTTTCTGATTAATAGCTCATCCTAGAGAGCTTTCTTCGCTGGGCGTAGCTGTCTAAAAACTTATAGACAGCACTGTGGGGCGCGCCGTTGATCAGCATCATGACTGCCTGCTGGGCGGCAGAGGCGTCCTCCGGACGTCCAATGATTGCTACCGCGTCTCCATATATCGAGACATCGACGTGTGCGTTCTCCTCTATTATTCGGCGTGTCTTTCCGCCGGTGCCTATGATCCTAGCCTTTACTCTCGTGCAGTCCTCCGGGTCCTTGCCTACGTGTTCTGAAACATCAATGACTATTAGGGACATGTCGTCCTCGAGGAGCTTCAGCGCTACATCGGGCCTGAATCCATGCCCGATTGCCTGCACGATGTCCTTGGCCTTGAGCAGCGCGACTGGGTCGCCCCCCTCAGACATCGGCTTGGAGAGCGAGATCTCAACAACTCCGGCCGGGTCAACCTTCAGGGATATGCCCAGCTCCTCTTCAATCCTCTTTTTGGTTGAGCCGGATGGGCCGAGCAGTGCAGGGACTCTCTCCCTCGGAATATTAACGTAATATGATCCATGAAGGGCCGCCATTCTATTTCTACTAAAAAACAGTCTTAGGTCGATGCTTTATACTTAGTCCGGCTTCTCTTCCCTCGTCTCGGTCCTAGGCGTAGAGGCATCTAGAGCCTCCTGCAGCTTCTTTCTTATCTGTGGTACCGAGTCCTCGACTCCCAGATAGTCTGCGAAGAGCTTAGTAGTTCTGAGAATGTACGTCCT
>CAYTRT010000009.1:0-43561 GCA_964440295.1 uncultured Nitrososphaeria archaeon | reverse complement strand
TGCGAGTCCAAGTCTTTACCGGTCGAGGTCACGGCAATCTTCAACCCGATATCATGGAGCGCTTGGACAGGCATACACCGATGAGCCGAAATATTATGAGGGAAGTTTAAGATCGATCAATCAGTTAAAACTTTCTACAAATCATGAAAGAGGCATATTTATCGCAACAGCCAACGCTACATATAGATATCTCGGGTTGATTACAAATACTGTACACTGCAAAAATGAAGGACCCGAATTATGCAGTAAAAAAATTGCGGAGTATTTGGCTTCGACCATAAAGCCTGATGCTAAGTTATTAATGATAGGATTTCAACCAGCCATAGCTTACTACGTATCAAAAAAATTCAATAACTTCCGCGTCACTGATATGGATCCTACTAATATCGGGCAGACGAAGCATGGAATATTGATCGAGCCATACGAGTCAAATATGGATGCCATCTCTTGGAGCGATGTAGTCTTAGCAACTGGTACAACAATCGTAAATAACACTATAGACGACATAGTCAGGCTTAGTAGAGGAAAAAGACTGATTTTCTATGGCGTAACCATAGCAGCGGCGTCATATGAATTTAACTTTGAGAGACTTTGCTTTACCTCTACGTAGGCTCCTTTCGAGACAAAATATTATTTAGTCTATGTTTCTGACTTATTTTGAGGCGCGGCGTGGGTATTCTGATAGATGAGAATACTAGGGTGTTGGTTCAGGGCATAACTGGCAGGGAGGGACGGACACACACTGAGGCGATGCTGAGTTATGGTACTAGGGTGGTCGCAGGCGTCTCTCCCGGTAAGGGCGGGTCAGTGGTCTTTGGGGTAAAGGTTTATGACAGCGTTGAGGAGGCTATTAAAGAGCATCCGGAGATCAATGCATCGATTGTGTTTGTGCCTGCGCTGTCAGCCTTGGATGCCTGCTACGAGGCGATTGATGCAGGCATAAAGCTAGTAGTAGTCATTACTGAGGGTATTCCGATACACGAGACTCTTAAACTGATTAGATACGCTAGGCTTAGTGGCTCGAGAATAGTCGGTCCAAACTGCCCGGGCTTAATAACTCCTAGGAAATGCAAGGTCGGAATAATGCCCTCTAACCTCTTCTCTCCCGGCCCGGTGGGCATAGTTTCCCGCAGCGGAACCCTCACGTACGAGGTAGCCATGAACCTGACGAGGACCGGAATAGGGCAGAGCACCGCGATTGGGATCGGGGGCGACCCCGTAGTGGGCACAAGTCTAACCGAGGTATTAGAGATGTTTAGACAGGATAAAGACACCCTGAGCGTAGTCATAATTGGAGAGATCGGCGGCGACGCTGAGGAGAGAGCAGCTCAGTACCTCACTCAAGTCAAGTATGGAAAGCCCGTGGTCGCATATGTAGCAGGCAGGACAGCGCCGCCAGGAAAAAGAATGGGACATGCGGGTGCAATTATATCGATGGGGACTGGAGATGCGGAATCTAAGATAAAAGCATTGATGAACGCTGGTGTCAGGGTGGCGCAGACTCCAAGCCAGATAGTAGAGCTACTTGATAGTGTTCAAGCATGTAGGTAGAAATGTATCGGCCTTTTTGAGCGGCTACACTCAGCTCAGTAGATGTATTTATAAATCGTCAAAATGCATCATGAAAGAGCCGTAGCTCCAGTCTTTTAGGAAACGATTAGGTGCAGAAACTCTATAAATATTATTCAGAGCCTCTTATTCACCAGGAAGGGGTGAGAGATGTTTGAGAATGTATTTGGCACCGATCGCGGTCAGCATATTGATATTTGCTATGCTCGTATCTACAACGAGTGCGGCGAGCGGGTTTAATTACATAAAAGACGACGGAGTAATGATAAAGCTCAGCTATCCAGTTGAGGTTGAGAATAACTCCTGCTTCAAGATAACAGTCGAGATAACCACACTCACTGCGGTTGAAAATTTAACCGTTACCCTTAAGCTCACTTATATTGCGGACTCCACTTCATCTAAGTTCTTTGATAAAAAACTAGTTAGCAACGTAGATACTGATGAGCCAGAGTTGGTTTACTCAAGCACGATAAGCGTATGCCTTCCAACGATAACTAAGCCTGATCCATACGTTAAAGGCGAAGTGACCGCTAAATACATCAATGCCGACGATGAATATATTCTCTCAGACACCTTTTACATGACAACTGTCAGAACTCCCTCATACAGTAAGTTACAAAGCATGTATAATGACGCTAAAAAAGAAATTGATGCGCTGAAGAGTGAGATTAGCGAACTTAAGCTGCATATAGACAGTCTAAGCAAGGAGTTGGACTCGGCTAAGTACGACAACGTCGTCCTAATCACCAAACTATCTATACTTGATAAAGATTATAGCGAGCTCAAGAAAAAGTATGAGGATCTCCAGAAAAAATATGACGATTTAAACTCCGTATACATTAATCTTGTCAAGGACTATGGATCGCTTAGAGGAACGCACGAGTCACTAATGAAAAACTATGAAGCACTTCAAGAAGACTATCAGTCCTTGAGGAGAGACTATGAATTAGTATCAAGAGAGCTGACTACGATTCAGACGATCTACAACGATCTTAAGGCAAGATACTTAAACCTTCAAGAAAATTATGGGGAAGCAATAAAAACAATCGGGGAGCTTAAGGGCATAGCCGATGAAAGGGAGAAAAACTTGAACGTATTGCAGGCAATGCTCTCACAAGCAGCGAGCGAGGGGAGTATAATCAAATCACTAGCGGCTGCTCAATCAGTCGGATTAGCGGGAATAGGAATATATCTCCTATACAAAAGGAAGGGAGAAAAAAGAGGACAAATAGTTAAGGCAGATGATAAAGAGAATAGCAGGCCTGAAGATAGTTCTCTAAAGACTACAGGGGTTAAGCAAGACACGACTAGCAATGTTGAGCTAAAGGAGTCGAGACCCTTGAAGATTCTTTCCGGAAGAAGAATCACAATTCCGATGAACATTGCTGAAGAGCTAGGATTAAGGGTAGGAGATTTCGTGAGGCTCTATAAGGATGGTGAATATTTGATTATAAAGCCAGAAAGAGTCGCAGCTGGTCCAAACGATGGTCAAAACACTTTAGAACCAACACGGCCGGCAAATTAATTGAAGCTAAGATAGCGTCTCCAATACAAACAGTTATTCATAAATATTGTATGTTGATCGAGTTGTTTTTGATACGGGCCGCACATGGCTTTATGCCGTAATATCTACACGAGAATATAGTCAATAATTTTTTATCAAACATGTATTCGTATCCCTTTGATACTGGTTCGTGAGCCCTGATTAGTATTTCTAAGTTGTTGGTTTGTAAAAATCTAATCAGTGCTTTTCTTCCAAATAATTTTGCACCCACTCCCCTAGGACTTGATGAGAATTCGTCTACATAGTAGGTAGGATCGTTCCATAGTATCTGAAAAGCCACTGGGTCCGTAACTTCCTCCTCGGGCCTCTTGATGCTTTCTATCTCCTCGATTCTCGTTATATTGTCTGGTATGCCCCCATGTAGTAGAAGCATCCTATCATTAATGATGCAGGCGAGTGGGAGGTGAGCGAAAACCTCTGCGAATATTCCATAAGCACCTCTGCCAAACCTCCTGCTAACTACGTCGTAGAATCCATAGCCAAAATTCATGGATGGCGTTTCGTGATTTCCCCTGAGTAGAATTATTTTACTCGGCTCCTCAACCTTCGCATGCATTAGCTCAACTATATTCTCGATCTGGTAGGGTCCTCTGTCAACATAGTCTCCCAGAAATACGTAGATGTCTGACCCATATCCCAGCCCGTCTACAGTGGTGTCCACATCGCCGTGCGTATCGCCAATGATTAATGCATCATTAGTATTGATCCTAATAAGTGTTTTTTCTTTTTGCAGGATAGATATTAAATCCTGAGCCACAGCTCTAATTTCATCGATATTTGTCTTCATTATAATCAATTAGGATAGCCCAAAATATAGAGATTAAAATGGTGGTGCAGAACATATCATCATCGTATTTATGCATCGCTGATGAACATTATCTTTGTAGAGGCTGGAAGACGTAGACTAAATTTCCGCTCTGCGCCTCCTTAATTACTGCAAGTTTTACACGCATACCAACCCTAAGAGATTTTAAGTCGTTAGTCAATACCCTAGCAACTACCTTGACGCCTTCTTGGAACTCAGCAATACCGACTACGTAGTCTTCACAATTTGAAAAGCTGGCAGGCTTAACGTTTATTTGCGTGTATGTCAGAAGGACGCCTTCATCACTCACTTTAAACCACTCCATCTCGCTCTCGTAGCACGCCGAGCAGTCAGACTGTGG
The DNA here is from genome assembly GCA_964440295.1 of uncultured Nitrososphaeria archaeon. GTDB lineage: Archaea > Thermoproteota > Nitrososphaeria_A > Caldarchaeales > Calditenuaceae > CALIKS01. Next base: position 39,262 of record CAYTRT010000009.1, on the reverse strand, counting down.
TGGAAAATATTTTGCGCCACATCGCCTGCACCTCGTGGCTAATACCTCTCCCCTCATCAATCCTTCGAAGAAAGGCATAATCTTCTTGACTGGCAGTAGATAACTTACCAGTAGAGTGTTTTGGTCGATCAAGATCGGGTCTCTGGTTTTTTCATCGTTGACGATGGGCAGTCCTGATTTATTGATCGCTTGCTGTGAAAGCTTCTTTAAGTCTTCGCTCAGCTGTAAAGCCCTATTTTTATTGGCGGCACTCATAGTTCATCGCCTAGCTGCTGGAGTAGACAAATACATAGGCATAGTGCCCAGTTCCTCCGACGTTGTGCGTCAGGGCAGTTCCATTTCGGATGTCTGCCTGACGTCCAGGCTCTGCCCTCCTCTGTAGTTGCTTGACGACCTCTACTGCCATTGCTACGCCGGTGGCGCCTATTGGATGGCCCTTCGCCTTTAATCCGCCGTCCAAATTTACTGGAATTAGTCCACCTACGTATGTCTGTTGTTCCTTCGCGAGGATGAAGCCCTCGCCTCTCCGAGCGAAACCGAGGTCCTCATAGGCCATGATCTCCGCAATGGTGAAACAGTCGTGAACTAGGGCGACATCTAGGTATTTGGCGGCCTTCTCATACTCGATGCCTGCCGCCTTATACGCCATCTTAGCTGCCTTAAGGCTTGCCTCAAGTCCCGTGAAGTCTTTTCGCCTGCTAAGGTTTGATGAGCCAGCTGCGACGCCCATGCTCTTTATCCAGACTGGAGAGTCAGTTAGGGATTTTGCAACTTCTTCAGCCGCGATCACGACGGCAGCAGCACCATCCGTTATGGGAGAACAATCTAGCAGTTTTAGAGGCCATGCTACATATTTTGATTTCAGTACATCTTCTTTTGTTATTCTCTTCTGAAACTGAGCGTATGGATTAAGTGATCCGTAGTAGTGATTCTTCACCGCCACCTCGGCCAAGTCTTCCTCAGATGCTCCGTATTTCGAAAAATAGTCAGTGGCATAAAGCGCATAGTATCCAGGGAAGGTCAGCCCATAGTTCTCGAATTCCCAGAAGAAATTCCCGCTGCGTCCAAGCATCTCGACGACTACTTCTTGGGGACTCTCACTCATGCGCTCGACGCCCAGCGCCACTGCGACCTTGGCCTGCCCGGAGGCAACAGCATTGGCCGCGGTATATACGGCGGCGCTACCTGAGGCGCATGCCGCCTCTACTCTTACCGTCCCTGCGTTTTCAAAGCCGCAGTACTCCGAGATCACGACGGCTGGAAGCGCCTCCGACTGCCAAAGACCAAACGACCCAACTGATAAGAATTCTACATCCCTAGCAGTCAGTCCTGCCTCGTTTAAAGCAGCCTTAACGGCGACAAACGCAAGCTCTTTTATATTCATGTCGGTTGATCTTCCGAATTTGCTTAATCCCACTCCGACGATTGCCACTCTTCCCAACCAGTTGACCCCCTAACTCGGTGTGAATTCCTCCATATTATCTTATACCCATGACCCGAGAAAGCCGGGATTATTATAGATCCTTAAATTATGGGTGTATTAACACTGATAATTAGGATTGAAGAGACTGTTGGCGATCCTTTTCGACCTAGACGGAACGCTCGTAGAGTACAACATAAGGGGCGAGGATGCGAAGAAAGAGTTCATCCAGTATATAGAGTCTCTGGGCTTTGGAGAAGGCATAGACAACACAATGCCCCTGGGCCTAATAATAAAGCAGCTATCAAAAGGCTCCCAAGAAAAAGCAAAAAGACTCCTAGAGATAGCAAATGAAATATATAAGAAGTATGAGTTGGAGGCCGCTGACAACAGCAGGCCAAAAGAATGTGCGACAGAGGCATTAAGGGCGCTGAGAGAGAAAAAGATCAAGACAGCAATTACCACGAATAACAGCAGGGATGCAGTCATGCGGACTCTACGTAGGGCTAATCTGCGCCGATTTATTGATGTCATAGTTACTCGGGACGACGTCACTGAGATAAAGCCCTCTCCAGAAATGCTGATCAAGGCGGCCCGGCTCCTAAATGCTCCGCTCAACATGTGCCTACATGTGGGCGACTCGTACGTAGACGTCTTGGCCGCTAGGTCCACTGGTATGCTGGCCGTCGCCGTTGCAGGCGGCGTCACGACGATCGATACATTAAATAAGTATCACCCCCACTTCGTGATAACTGACTTGAGAGAACTTGTGCGTTTGCTCGATGACTAATATACGTAGCAGCGAGTTGGACTTATAAACTACTTCGCTGCATGATTCTTTAGTGAGGAATAAAAGCCCTGTATACGTCTCGATACTCACTTTCCTACTGATACTTTCATTCTTATTTTTTAGTTCTCCCGGACTTCTAACAGCAAGCAGGTCTGCACTAGTAGTGAAGTATGTCGAGGGCGCTGTTGGAGAATCGTCCAGAGAAGTCATGCCAGTAATAATAAAAGTGACCTATCTAGTCGAGGGAAGACCAATCACTAAGTATCCAACCATAATGGCATACATCGGCGTCGGAATTGTCACAAAACGCATAGTTGTTAATGATGAGGCAGTGTTTTACCTATCGCCGGGCAACTATTCTTTAACCGTGTCATTATCGGATAGAAGACTGGCCACGTTTAGAGAAATACTAAAAGTAAACGCACCTCTTTACGTCACAGTAACGTACGAAGAAATCAAGCATAAACCGTTAAAGGTCGAGGTAGTCAAAAACCAAACTACCAACATATCTAGGGTGTCTGTTACTATTAGTTCAGTTAGTGGTCAGCGAGTATACGCTTCGCTTCCGGTCCTTTATTTCTATGACGGCCGGGGCATTCTACTAAAATATCCAGACGTACCTGAAAGCAGCGATCTTCCATCAGTTCTGCCGTACTATCTAAGAATAGACCAACAATCCTCGAACAATTCTTCGACACAGATGACTTATTCGCAACATTCTTTTAAATTCTTAGTACCCGCAGACGTTGCCTACCTGATTGATGAGTATAGTTATGTTCCTATCCTGATAATAAATTCCACGATCAATGAGGTGGAGATAAAAAATGTACAATATCATTGATTATTTCTACAGCCCAATTCTATGGATAATAGTCAATGCAGGCATACTAATGAGTATAATTTTTGTGATAAGGACAACCAACAAAGTCAAGAAACTACAGAGAATCACAACCCTAGACAGATACCTCAATGAACTGATTGAGGCTATAAATAATAAAATCAGTGCGAGTCCAAAAGAAAAAGCATCATATTACGCTAACTTGGTCATTAAATTCTTTGCATCTATAGGATTGACAGAGATTAGTCAAGGCCAGACCTTTAGAGAATTTGTAGAATCTTTGAAAGGCTATAGCTTCATCGGCCAAAATGATCTTAATAATCTAATACGGCTGTATGAGTATGCCAGATTTGGCGGCACAAGCCTGGATGAGGGAATTATAGAGGAGTTGAAGTCGATTATATTGAGGGTCTGCAGGGCTGCTAAGACATATGTCGAGACACAATATCCCTGAGATGAATTAAAGCCTTCCTAGCATTTGGCCCGAGCGGGCCGCTAAAGACGACACCATCTATAGGCATTCTAAGCAGCTCCATCAATCTTGAATAAACTTCAATCGGCGTACCACTAATAGATAAAGCATTTACTAGATCTTCTGGAACTATGTTTTGTACTTCCTGCCAGTTTCCTGTCTTTGTAAAGTACTTGAGTTTTTCGATCTTTCTTGAATCTAATCCAAATTGCTCTAGATGGTCTTGCCCCATTCCAAGTGCTAAGATGGCCGTATACGGCATCATTGTTTTAATTGCCTTTGACTTATCTTCGCTCACTGATACCATGACTGTAACTTCAGTGCTGAATTGGTCAGCAGCTCTATTGCAGGCATTGAGGGACTCCCTTACGGTGGCTACTGCCTTTAGCGTGTTTTCGAATCCTGTAAAATTAATTAATACACCGTCTGCGATCCTTGCGGCGAGTTTAAGCATATTTTGTCCTTGAGCGGCAATGTAGATAGGTATCTTGCCCCAGCTCCTGAAGTCTAGCCTAACATATTCGTTGAGCCGTTCTCCACCCAGTAGCTTTTTGAGGATGTTTACGGTCTCTTCGACCTTTTTAAGTGGTTCTCGCTGCTGGATTCCCAAGTTTTCCAATGTTAACTTATCGCCCGCACCAACACCGAGAGATATTCTGCCCGGATACATCTCTGACAGTGTCGCAGCAATCTGTGCAATCAAAGCGGGGTGAACGATGTATGGATTTAGAATACCCATGCAGATCTGAATCCTATTAGTCACTTGGCCTATTGCTACGCATGATACGGCCGAGCTTCGATTATAGTAATGCTCACTCGTCCAAACAGCGCTAAACCCCAATTTCTCGATTATATTCGAGTATATCTTTAGTCGCCAAAGCGGGTCTTTAGGCGGAAGCTCTATCGAGAATTTCATGCCTCTCTCGCGATCCCATACTTTTTTAAAGTCTTTCTTGTCTTGTCAGGCTCGGCAGTGAGGTCGATTTTTAATAATAAAGAAACGGCCTCATGATTGTGTAGAGACTTGTTGATGAAGTAGTCGGCCAAATGCTCGCCGTCGCGTGGATCAATATTCATCGTGTTGAGCGTTGTTAACGCTATGTCGAGTAGTTCCTCTATGATTTTTTCTGCGCGCTGATGCTTGAGTATTTCTTCGACCATTGACGGGACAGCCATGCAAAATATTTATGAGGGGGGTGAGATATAAATAACTAATCTTTCTACTACCGGGAAGGACCATGAGGGGATACTTGAGTAGCCGCTCTAAAATTCTTGGCAGGGTCATGGAGGGAGCGGTCATACTTGGTGCCTCTATAGTTGGCGAAGGCACATTCATCGATGATTATGTAACTATAGGCTATCCAAGCAGAGACAAGCTGAGAGAAAAATCCGTCACTAGCTACGACGATTTAGATAAGGTCAGCGAAGGGGCAATGATTGGTAGGGGATGCATCATTAGGAGAGGGTCAATCATCTATGAGAACTCCCGGCTCGATGACGGCGTAGAGCTAGGACACAACGTCCTAGTTAGATCAGGGTCTAGAATTGGTAGGTCTTCGAGGATAGGTACCGGGGCCCAGATTGACGGTGACGTGATGATAGGCGACGAGGTCTCTGTACAATCCTTAGCATACATTCCCGCAAAGTCGCGGATCGGGAATAAGGTTTTCATCGGCCCATTGGTGTGCGTCACTAATGATCTATATCCGCCTAGCAGAAGATTGGTCGGCATATCGATAGAGGACGAGGCAGTGATCGGTGCTGCGTCAATTTTGCTTCCCGGAATAAGGATCGGGAAGGGAGCCGTAGTTGCGGCCGGCTCGATAGTTACTGAAGACGTAGATGAGTATAGCGTTGTGATGGGCTCACCGGCAAAGCCCTATGAAACTCGTACGAATTATGAGACGAAAAAGAGAGCTTATGAGGCGGGCGGCTAGACTGAAAAATTTTATTAATAGGGTTTAGTATAATTATTGGGGTTTCGAGAGTAGTAATGGTGGATACCTGCCCCACTTGCGGGCTGCCGAAAAACCTCTGCGTCTGCGGGACAATAAGTTATGAAACACAGCGAATAAAAATTAGGCTTGAGACAAAGAAATGGAACAAGACAACCACTGTTATCGAGGGTCTCGTGGGAGACATGATAAACGTCGATGAGGTCGCTTCAATACTGAAATCTCGATGCGCATGCGGAGGCGCAGTGAAGAACGGCCAGATAATACTGCAGGGCGATCATCGTGAGAAAGTACAGAAGATACTCATAGAACTAGGGATATCGCCACAGAACATCGAGATAATTTAAGGAGAACTGGCCTGAGGCTTTATTTTTGAGAGCTCCTTTAATTTTTTCTCTATTTCTTCTCTTATTTGCTCTTTTGTAAGGCCTTCTGTCTTAATCTCTAGCCTCTTAGCCACCTCGATTAGTCTGCGATCTTCAGATTCAATCTCCTTCATCGTAGTTGTGACCATTTCTTGGAAATCTATCTGCGCCCTCTCGAACTCGATCCTCGCCCTCGCTAATGCTTTAGCAATGTCTCCGATCTTCTCTGGTTTCCACAGTATCATCAAAATTATTATCGCAGAGACGATAAACCACTCGATACCCTCGATAGGCATTTTTACCCGCTTCGCGGATCTTTCAGGCTATTTACTCTGGCTGTGCTTCTAGTTTTCCTTCTAATGCCTCTTTGAGGCCCTTAAACCTATTCCTCACCGTGACTTCAGTGACTCCAGCCGCCCTAGCAATGTCCTTCTGCGTAACATTCTGAAGTGTCTCCTGACACGCCATATAGAGCGCTGCTGCCGCAATTCCGACCGGGTCTTTACCAACAGTGGCTCCCTTGGCCGCAGCCTCGTTGAGAAGCCTTAAGGCTTCCTGAACTGTCCTCTCATCAAAATTCAACTTCGATGCAATTTTACTAATGTAGATGCTTGGGTCAGCGACAGGTATCTTCAGTCCTAGGTGCTTAATTAAGAGGCGATATCCCTGCGCAATTGTTTTACGCTTTACTAATGGGTATGCTCTTTCAAACTCTCTCAAATCGCGGGGTATGCCACTCATCCTACATGCTGCATAAGTTGCTGCAGCCATAATGCTCCTAATCGACCTCCCCCTAACAAGGCCGACCTTCAGAGCCTTTCTATAAATCATCATTGCTCTTTCCGCTACGGCCTGTGGAAGATGAAGCTTATCAGTATAGACCTCGAGTATGTTCGCTGCTTGTTGTAGGTTTCTAGTCTCCGACCCATCAGTGTGAGAAGTCTGGTCAAGCTTCTTTAACTTTAACATTTTTTCTCTGACTTCCTTCGGCAGCTTTCTCCCGGCAGCATCCTCATCTATTCTCTCAATCACTGTAGAAAGGCCATGGTCTCTATACATCACTGAGAGCGGTGCTCCAACCCTGCTTCTACTCTCTTCATCTTCGTCGAGGTTCCGCCACTCGGGGCCTCTGTCGACGTCCTTCTCCACAAGGACGTATCCACAGTCAGCACAGCTAACCTCTCCGGTCTTGGGATCTGTTATCAGATTTCTGCTACCACACTCTGGACAAATAACATCTCCTTTCCAACTCTTTAAAGGACTTGACAATACACAACACCTCTCTTCAAGTAAAGATTTATTTTTTATGCACCCACTAGTAAATAAAAGTTTGTCATATATAAATCTTTCTCTGTAACAAATTAGAACATATACAATGAAAATCCCACGGTAATATAGAGAAAATCATTCAATCAGCTGCGTATGTACTCTCTACGTTAAACTCGATGTCAGTGCTTGCCAATTTGTTCCTTACGCGATGATCTGCGTGTTCGTGATACAAAAAGCCAGGTATGCTGATTAAACAATGTTCACACCAATAATATTCATGCTCTACTAACTCCTCTCTTTTTGCTGAGTACTGATCAAAGTCTTCACAGGCCGTCAACGTTGCTAGTACCGGATAATTGTAGTACTGACTTATTGGATTATTACATACACCTATGCGTGGATATAGATGATAGGGTGCATAGTAGCGACAAGTTATACACTTACTTTCTCTCGCAATGACTTCCCGTGTTCTCTCCATACCCTTTGACCATAAAAACACCTGAGCCTGTATTTATCGGTTTAATTTTAACGTCGATAAAAACATGAGCATTATTTATACTGCATTAAAATTATTTTAAAAATAACTCCGCTTATTGTTTAAAAAACCGTTCCCGGAAATATATAACGAAACGCGTGGTCTAAGCATCTCGAGCCATTAGTTGCAGTGGTTTCTTATTGTGTCGATTTGATGGATTTAGTTCAAGGCTGGGGCAAGGCTACCTACGAGATATGTATCTTAGCTTAGGGCCTTTGGCAGTATCTTCTATTTCGAACCCTAGTTCTGCGAGCCTTTGCCTAATCTCGTCGGCTATTTGGTATCTTCTCTCCTTCCTGAATAACTCTCTTATCTCGAGCAGCATATTGACCAGACCAACGCAGACGTCGAGCGAAGCCTTTGGTGCTCTCCTTTGAATTACCCCAATTATTCCTCCTAGTTCGTGGAATGTTTTTATCAACTCCTCCTTCAGATTCTTATTCAGACCTCCCTCGGATTGGATTAACCTTCTCGTCTCTCCCGCCAGCTCATAGAGGATGGCCAAGCTTCTCGGAGTGTTAAAATCATCATCCATCGCACTTAGAAATTCACTTCTATAGTAGCTTAATTTGTTGAGCAGTGAAGCTTCTGCTGGGCTTAAATTGTCTCTGTCATCCATAAGTTCGAGATCTTGTATTAGCGAGTATAGGGACTCTAGAGTAGATTTGCTCTGCTCTAAATATTTCCATTCAAAATCTATCGGGCTCCGATAGTGGGCAGAGGAGAAGAAAAGTCTCAAGACCTCCGCATCATACTCCTTAAGCACCTCACGTATAGTAATGAAGTTGCCGAGCGACTTGGACATCTTCTCACCTGAGACGGTCAGTAGTCCAGTATGACACCAGTACTTGGCGAATGGCTTTACTCCTGTCGCGCACTCTGCTTGAGCTATCTCTGCCTCGTGATGCGGAAAAGCCAACTCGATAGCGCCGCCGTGAATATCACACTGAGCTCCGAAGTGCGTGAGTATTATTGTGGTGTCCTCGATGTGCCATCCTGGCCTTCCATGCCCCCAAGGAGAATTCCAGCCGAACTCTTCACTACTCCTTTTCTTCCAAAGCGCAAAGTCTTGGGGATGCTTCTTTGTAGGGTCGGGCTCAATTCTATGCATGGCCAACTCCTCAGGTTTCTGACGCGACAGTCGTCCGTAATCCGGATACCGAGTTGTGTCAAAATATACGCCTGTCTCAGTCTCATACGCGTAACCCTTCTCAACAAGTCTCCTCACTAGGTCTATTATCTCGTCAATGTATTCAGATGCCCTTGCGAAGAGATTGATGCTTTTAATGTTGAGTGACTCTAAATCCTCTAGGAAATATTTCTCGTACTCCCTGGCTAGTGATATTGGGTCTACACCTTTTTCTCGCGCTCTATCGATGATCTTGTCATCGACGTCCGTTATATTCATCAAAAAGAAGAGCGAGTATCCCCTGTATCTCAGGTACCTTGCCATGATGTCGTAGGCCACATATGTCCTCGCGTGTCCTAGGTGTGAATAGTCATAAGTAGTAGGGCCACATACATACATGTATACCCTGTTTCCCCTGATAGGCTCAAAGACCTCTAAACTTCTGCTCAACGTGTTGTATATTTTGAGCAAACCAATCGCTATCTATTCAGTTCTCCTAAAATTTTTGCTTTTCCGACCCCCGTCATGGCGTGGGCATATCCATTAGACAAGAAGTTTATCTTTAAGAATGATTAAAATATTGAGTAAATGAAAGCAGTCATTCTGGCCGGTGGCTACGGTAAGAGGCTCAGACCCCTCACAGACACGCTTCCCAAGGCATTATTACAAATAGCTGGAAAAGCAATTGTAGAGTGGCAAATAGAGTGGCTCAGGAGCTATGGCGTCAACGAGATAATCATGTGCGTAGGATATTTAAAGGAAAAAATCATTGAAAGCATTAGCAGCGGCCAAAGACTAAACGTTAAGGTTGGATACGTAGTCGAGGATGAGCCTTTAGGTACAGCCGGCGCACTGAAGAACGCCGAGCATCTACTTAGATCTGAGAGATCATTCTTAGTAATCAACGGTGATGTCCTAACTGATATTAATCCAAAATCTTTGACGGAGCTGCTTAATAATTATGTTGGAGCAGTAGCTGTAGTCCCGCTTCCCTCTCCCTACGGCATCGTCAAGTACGAGATGAATGAGTATAGAATAATCGAGTTTAAAGAGAAGCCGATTATTGAGGAGTATTGGATAAACGCGGGAGTCTATGCTTTTTCATCAGAAGTTTTCAAGTACTTACCAATGAAGGGCGAACTAGAGTTCACTACTTTTCCACAACTATCGAGTAAGGGCCTTCTACGCGCTGTTCCTTTTAAAGGGAGATATTGGAAGAGCATCGACAGTCAAAAAGATTTAGAAGAGGCCGATGCGTATTTTAGATCGAATACTAAATAGAATTACATGCTTAGTGCAGGTCAGTTTAGTCTACTAAGATTTGAGCTTCCAAGCTTCGAAGAGCTGGCACTCCTGGCCTCTATGCTTCCTGTACCTATAATGAATTATTCAGAGGCAGATAAGGTCGCGTTTGTTATCTTGGTTGGCCCAGGAAGATCGGCAATAATTTACTACTCGAGGGTGGAGAAGAAACCAGAAGGGAAATTCATACATGTCGACAAAATTACTGGAAGAGTTACTTACGGAGATAGGGTTTCATTAGAGCCTAACCAGACAAGTATTCCAATATTTTCCATTAAGAAACATGATTTGGGAGCGTTTTAGAGCTTAATCGCCATGATGTAGGCATCCTCACCATCGATGTAATACCTATAAGCTACGTCAACAATCTTAAATCCAATTTTTTCATAGAGCCCAATGGCTGTCTTGTTTGACACTCGCACCTCTAGGAATGCCTCTTCACACCTATACACACTTTTCAAAGCTTCGAGACATCTCAGTAACAGGGCTCTCCCGACGCCTTTCCCTCTATAGTTCGGGAGGACGGCTATCGAGACTATATGTCCAGCTCTTTTAATCCTCAACTTTTCAAACTTCGAGAATATATGTTCAACCCTAGACATTATGTATCCGCCGATCACGCCGTCAAATTCAGCGACCAAGAAAGCCTTAGGATACGACTTAAGTATCGAATAAAAGAAGGCATAACTGTAATTCTCTGGTAGGCTAACTCTGTTTATATTCATTACGGCCAAAATGTCGTCCTCCTCGGCCTCCCTTATTACGTAGTCTCTATCTTTGTAATCCTCCTCGAGGATGAACAATTCCTTATATCCACGAGCCTTTATGCTGGTTAAAAACTTAATGTTATGGAGAGAAAGGATTTTTAGGATGAAAAACACTTTCTATTAGAAGTAAGCATTGGCTATAGGTCCTGAAACATATTACGACAAATTGGAAGAGATTAAGACTAGAGTTTCTGCAAAGTTTAGTGTGAGAGAAATAAGCTTTCGGGAGGGAGTACTGACGTTTGAGATATCTGACCAAGACATCAAGAAGCCCTTCAAAGAGCTGTACCGCGAGCTTGACTCAATTGGCTATATCCCGACTGCTCAGAGAAGCGATATCGGGATTAGGCTAAGGATTTTCCCACGGCCACAACTAAGAACTCAGAAATCAAGGGTGCCACTAATTTTGCTCATGGTTACGTTAGTGACAATCTTCGTAGATGGTTATATTCGTACGACAGGAATTCAATCTAGCCTAGGCATGGGTCCAATTACTCTCGAAAAATTGCTAAGAGACGTATCACTCTATACTATCGCGATAATTGGGATAATAGGTATTCATGAGATGGGACATAAGATATTTTCAAAGATTGATAAAATAGATTCCAGCCCGCCCTACTTTATACCCGGAGTGCCTGGTTTAATACCTACCTTTGGTGCGGTCATTTTTCAAAAAGGGCCCATCGTGAATAGGGACGATTTATTTGATACAGGCGTAAGCGGCCCAGTCACGGGATTCATAGCAAGCATAGTCGTGTTATTCTTTGCCTTTAACGAGGCAACTTGGATTACTGTAGAAGAGGCGCGAAAACTAATCAGTAGTGGAGAGATAGGCGTTCTTCCCTCGCCGTTAATATTTGAGGTGGCCAATCAAATTCTAGGTAAGCCCGGCTTTGTCCCCGTATTTCCTCTAATAGGATTCGCCGCCTGGCTGGGAATGGTTGTGACTAGTCTTAACTTGCTTCCTATATGGCAGTTAGACGGTGGAAGAATCTTCAGAAGCATAACTGGACCAAAAACTCACAACATTTTATCTTACGCCACAATTGGTTTGCTAATACTGACGGGGTATATTCCCCTAGCCTTACTATTGCTACTATTCATGAGAAATCCTGTGGAATTCGCGATCCTAGATAACGTCTCGCCACTATCACTTTGGAGAAAGCTATCCATCGCTGGAATAATAGCGATGATTTCTGTCACATTCGTTGTTCTTCCGGGATCGCTTCTTTCCCCACAACTAGGCATGTAAAGTTTCCATATGGAACTACACACATAGATAAAGAGCGACTGTGAAGTCGAATAGCTTGTTGCACGGCATCCTGCAAAGTGTCAAACACCTTTATTTCTAGAAAGCTCTGAGCGATAGTTCTGGGAATAGGAGAGACGAGGTATATCCTAGACTTTTCTTTTATTCTCCCTAAAAAATCCAAAAGAGTGCCCTCAAATGTTGTTTTTGAGTCTCTCGCTTCTTGACCTGCCTCTTTTTTCCTCTTAGCGCTAAGCAGCTTAGCAAATTCTCTCGAGCCTATTCCATCTATACATTCCGCGGCCAAGATGATCGTTCCTCCTTTTTTTACTGATTGATAAACACCATATAATGACTGTAAGCTTTGATAAAAACTATCATCATAAGGAGTGCCGCCTGGAGATACCAATACGCAGTCGAACTGATTTTTCAATTCGACGACATATGCAGCGTGGCACCCAACTTTTCCGGATGTTACGTCTATGAGAGTACCTTTCGGATCATGAGCAATCCCGACAAACCTTACATTCAAGTATTCATTCTGCTCTACCTCTCTTGTCCATGTCAAAATCCACGAAGCCAAGTTTTCCAGCATTGGTGAGACTAGCTCGGTTATTGGCGTCATAGGATAGATGCATGTGACTTCACCCTCTTCTTTAATAAATTCTGAAAGCCTGTTAAGCAGCTCTCCAGATGGATTTTTTAACTGAGAGGCCGAATAAACGTTAACGTTTGGCAATCGGCTTTTAATTTCTTGAAGGATTTTTAGTTCTTTTCTCTCGTCTCCGAGCCTCCAGCAGGTTAGGATCATTAGAGTGTCTTGAGAGACCCTGCCTTTTAGTAGATTGACGTAGGGCTCGAGGGGGTGTGCATAGTCGATTAAGATTAATCTACTGTTGAGAAACTCATTCATCTTGGCTAATTTATCGCCTATGTCTTCGGCTGTCTTGAAGCTTGGCTGGGCTTCGTAAATTGACGCCTCCTCGGGGGCGTCAAAGGAATATTCAGCATCTCCCCTGCGTAGCCAGTATTCCATGCTAATCACTAGTTGAGAGCAATGCTATAATGTTTAGTCTGATATGATTCTACCCCAATTAGAGTGGAACTGTCCTTCTTTATCGATTCTCCTAAATGTGTGAGCGCCGAAGTAGTCTCTCAGTGCCTGTATCAAGTTTGCTGGCAATCTCTTCCTAGTAATTGAGTATAGATAATTAAGTATGCTGCATGTGACTGGCACTGGTATCATGTTGCTGAGGGAGAGCTGGATATATTTAATGGTGCTGGATATATTGGTCTTAATATTTTCTGAATAATGCTTTATGACCTCATTCACGGGATTTGCTGACGGGCCCCGATTCCTCAGTATTGAGTAGATTTCGTGTATTATTCGCGACCTTATTATGCAGCCTGCTCGCCAGATCCTAGTAGCCTCAGTTACGTCAAATCCATACTTCAGTGTCGATGAGCCCTCATGTAGAATGTCGAGTCCTTGAAGGTATGAAGTTATAAAACAGAGTTTAAGCGTGTCTCTCACCAGCTCGATGTTAGCTTCCTTCTCAGATGCAGTAGGATAATTCTTTCCGTTTAGTAATCCTGTAACTGAGTAACTTCTTCTGCGAGTCGAGATTAGCCTAGCTATAACTGCTTCCTCTATTGATGGTGCTGGGACTCCTAGCTCCATTGCTGCTTGACTAGTCCAGAGTCCTGTGCCCTTCTGCTCGGCCTCATCTAGTATCAATTCGACGAGAGGAGTTCCAGTTTCTTCATCCTTGAATAGCAATACCCTAGATGCTGCTTCCATTAAGAATGATGATAACTCGCCTCGATTAAACTCGGCAAATATCTCTCCTATGGCTTCTGTCCCCAGTCCGTAGACGATTGATAAGAATTGATATGCCTCTGCTATTGACTGCATTATCGAGTATTCTACTCCGTTATGTATTATCTTGACGAAGTGTCCGGCTCCTCCCTCGCCAAAATAGGCTACGCAGGGAGAATCTTCATACTTTGCAGATATTTTATCTAGGATTTCGCGCATCTCTGAGTATCCCTCGGCACTTCCCCCCGCCATCATTGATGGGCCCTTTAGGGCTCCCTCCTCTCCACCGCTAACGCCTATTCCCAGAAAATGTATTCCATGCATTGATAGTGTTTTATATCTTCTATCAGAGTCCCTGAAGTGGGAGTTTCCGCAATCAATCAGTATGTCGCCGCGTTCTAGCTGTGGCATAAGGAGGGATATGACCTCATCGACTGGTGACCCAGCCTTGACGAATATGACGATCTTTCTAGGCCTAGCAATGCTTTTAACGAACTCTGTTAAATCATAGTAGCCCTCAATCCCTCTCGCAGCTCCTCTATCGCTTATGAATCTTCTAGTCTTTTCCGGAGTCCTGTTATATACCGAGACCCTGTATCCATTTCTAGCCATGTTCAGCGCGATTGACTCACCCATCACGCCGAGACCATATACCCCTACGTCACTTCTAGGCATCTCTCTTTTCTTCCCTCCACGAATCTTGTTAAGCGTCATCCTATATATGTAACTCAAATCGAAGATTCTTCCGAGATAAAACTTATTACTGTTATTTAGGCTGTCATCTTCGTGGTTAGGTACGTCAGGGCTCCTGAGATGGAGATGGTTGTGAGAAAAATTATCGAGGATCTATCGCTTCATTACATCGATTCATCAAGAATAAAGTGTGTTAAGAGCTACCAATCAAAGTCATTGAAGACCCATGCTAGGATCCACACAGCTTCGAGGGCTTTCTTTGCGGGGGTAGGGATGCCTCCCATGTACGTAATTGAGTTCATAAGCGACAATTTCGATAAACTGAGTGAGGAGGAGAAAATTAAGGTCATTATTCACGAGCTCCTACACATCCCTCGATCCTTTAGCGGAGGGCTGATAACCCATGGCAGGCTGGATTTTGAAGAAGAATGTGAGCGTCTGTATAAATTTTTACTTGGCAAAAACTGCGGGTCCATTATTCCACGAAGCCGATGACTGTGCATGGAGCGCTGTCTATGTCCCTGATCATCAGCGGAGCAATTATGACTGATGAGTAGTGGCGTGGCTTTGATTCTAGGTCCATGTCCTCTACGATGAGGAAGTCATTATTCTTAAGAAGAATCCGATGGGCTTCTCTTCCCTCCTCTCTATGCTCTGGAGAGCTTATGCTTATCGAGTCTACGCCAATCGCTCTTAGTCTTGGGTAAAAATCCGAGAGGAATCTTGCGGCGGAGCCTGATAGGCAGGGCCCCCTATTGACATAGACCTCCGGGTTGAGAGTCCTCAAAGCCTGAATCCCAGTCCGTATCATGAGCATACTCACGCCGGCTATTTCTCTGCGATGTTTCTCCAAGTCGCTGGGAAGAATAAGTTCGCCTGGATTTTTAGGCACGTCTATAATCACCGCACAAGTGAATATAAGATCCTCAACGTTAAATTCAGCGATTGTTTTTCCATCGGAGTAGAAATGTCTCTGAGAGTCTACGTGTGTCCCCACGTGATTTCCAAGCGAGAGATGCCAGCTATTGCTTGAATCACCCCTCGATATCGCTTTAATCGGCGATAGGCTTAGCGGCTTCATTCCGGGATAGACAGGAGTGTTGACATCAAGCCTGTGAGAGAGTAGTACTACCTTACTCATTATAAATAATGTTGCCGCTTCTATTTTTTATTCTTCAATTCGCTAAGATTCGTGTGCATTGGCCATGCTTAAGAAATACTAGGTTTATAAGCAAATCTAAAATCGATTGGTATCAATCCTCATAAATTTTTAGACGAATGGTATATTTACCAATGATAATGTATTGTTGATGGATGAAGAAGGCTCTAAAGCTTGGATACTGGGTGGCGCAGGAGCAATATCCTCCAGACAGGCTCCTAGAACTCGCAACACACGCATCAGTTATAGGTTTTGACATTATAGTTACAAGCGACCATTTCCATCCATGGTGCGACACGGGAGGCCAAGCTGGCCATCCATGGATATGGTTGACAGCAGTCGCTGAAAGAATAAAGAAAGTTGAGATAGGAACTGCAGTGACTACGCCTCTTTTTAGATACCATCCAGCCATAGTTGCACAGGCATTCGCAACACTTGACTATCTATATCCAGGCAGAGTCTTCATAACTGTCGGAACTGGCCACGCAATGAATGAGGTACCTCTGGGATTTCAGTGGCCATCCTTTAAGGAAAAAGTCGAAAGATTGAAGGAAGCAATAGAAATAATACAATTGTTATGGAAAGGCGACTTTGTCGACTATGACGGAAAATACTATAAATTAATTAAAGCAAAGCTTTACACGAAGCCTAAAGAAAAGATAAAATTATACGTAGCCACCTCTAACAGCAAAGTTGCTGAGATAGCTGGAGAACACGGAGACGGCATACTAACAAACCCAAGGGGGCTCCAAAATTATCTCGAAATAGCTGCTGCCATGGAGAAAGCGGCTGAGCGGGTTGGAAGAGACCCAAACACGCTTCATAGATGTATGGAGTTCAAAGTATCATACGACGTTGACTATGAGAAGGCATTCAGGGCGGCGATGTTCTGGGCACCAACAGCAATTCCAAGGCAGAAACGCGAGAAGATCTCCGATCCACGAGAGCTTGAGGCAATGGTGGGCCCCGAGGAGGAGAAGAAGATAAAGGAAACATGGCTAATAACCAGCGACTCGGATGATATTTACAAATCTTTAGGCGAGTTTCTAAAGTTGGGTTTTGACAGAGTCTATATTCACAGCGCCTCGCCTAATGAAGAGAAATTCCTAAACCTACTCGGCAGAGAGATCCTTCCATGGATGAGGGAGTACTACGAGAGCCTCAAAGTGCCAATAAGGGCTTCTGCAGAATAGTGCTACTAACTGCTCACTCCTAGGATATTACGGAGTGATACCATTTTAGAATGTATTCTGGTAATCTAAGTCCTCGTTCTCTCAGCCTATCGACGAGGTATAATGGCAGCGGACTTGTCGCGTATGCTGCCTTAATATAGAAATCGTTGGGAGAACCTGGCCTATGCTTCGATTCTATGTAGTACGTATAGTCCGAGAGACTCTCGATTGTCGAGTTCTTCGTGCCTACGATGGATGCAACTACTCCGCCCAGCTTCTTAAAGTTTTTACACCATGAAGCGACCACCTCTGTCTCGCCGCTGTAAGAGATTACGATTAGAATATCACCGGCCCTTGGTGCGGGCGTGCTCGACTCACCTCCCACATACACTTGGTCTCCGATTGCTCTCTTTACGTGTCCTAACCTTACTGCAGTCATCCTAGCTACTTCTTGACTGCTTCCAAGACCTGCAAAAAAGCAGACATGCCTACGCTCAAGCAAATCCACAAGCGTCTTGAGAAAGTCGGACCTAACGATGCCCTCGACAATCGATGTAGTCTCGCCTAAAAGCCTCGTAATTTTTTGAGGAATGACAGATGGAGCTGACTCTTCAAATATTGCCTCTGCTAATGCGTGAAGCATCAGTCCAGCTCCTAGTATAAACACGTCCTCGAGTATGCCTACTGCTTTAAACTCTGTTGCTTCTGCCGCGTCGTCGTAAATTTCTCTTCCCTTTAGGATTGTCAGCGTACCATACTTTTCTCCCAGCCTCCCTAATGGAGACTCGGGGTCACTGGTAATTACGTCAATCCTGTAATCTCTTTTATTTTCAATCTTAGATATTAAGAGCGCCATCTTCTGCGCATCTACTAGTGGTATTAGCGACTTACCGCTTCCCGACAGTATAAGTAATGAGACCTGACCATATCTCTGTCTAAGGATGGGCGCCGCCATATCGACGTCTCTATCCGGAAAACCAATGTCGCCCCTGTCTACGATGATCTTACCCCTATCCATTTTTGCCATCTCGCTGCACACGATGCTCAATGCTCCCTTGCTTCTCCCCTCCCCGCTAGGAACAATCACGCCCGCACTTTTAAGATCAATGTATAAGTCTTCTAGCTGCCGCATATCAAGCTCTGATAAGTTTTTGATTATGCGATTCATGAATCCTACGCTGCTTGACTGTAGCGACATTTCGGCATCAATACTGGTTTGCTTTGATAAAAATATTATGAGCTATGGCTGTCGCCACCTAGCATATTTTACTAACATTGCATTTATTAATAACGTGTAGAGGACCAGGCCGATCCACATAAGCATCGTCTCAAAGAAGGTTATTGAGGCGGCTCCTACTGCGGCTTGCGCTATTCTAGCTGGCGCAGTTGTTGGAATTATATATACCAGCATTCTTAAAATAGGATTGGTAATCAACTCGATTGGATAATACACTGGTGGGAGGAAGGAGAGGACAGCAGCTAGGATTGGCCCATAGGTCCAAAGATCCTTAATGTCGTTGAGGAAGCTTGAGATTAAAAATCCAAGTGCAGATATCAACGCCCAAGTCAACCCAATGCTAGTAAGGAGAATAATTCCGGAAACGATGTTTAGGTATCCATAAAGGTGGAGAAGCATGAAAAAGATTAGTATTCCTGGCACTCCCATGATGAAGTCGCCGATCGCCAGCCCGAGTGAGTAGGTTAGTGGTCCTACAGGTGAGGCCACGTACATTCCTTGAAGTTTAAGAACGATCCTTAAAAACGCTGCATCGGTCTCCAAGGAAATTGTGGTAGCAACTGTTATCGTTATGATGCCTCCTATCAACACATATGGAAGGTATCTAGAACCACCGTAGAGATTTATGAAGAATAGTAGCGCGAGCGGAGTTATTCCGTAGCTTATGCTCCAAAATGGGTTGCGTTTGAACGGCATGATGCCGAACAGAGCCGTGACAGCATAGATGGTCTTTATAGCGTTGAATATGTCTTTAAGCCTCTTCATGGGGCTCGACACCTACGAGTGATATGAATACGTCCTCCAGCCTGATTGGCGAGATGGTTACTTGGCAATTATTAGTTATGGCTAAATTCGCGGCTTCGTCAGCAAATTTCTCGTCTGTGTAGAGTAGTAGCTTATCGCTTAGGTTGATGACGCTCCCGTATTCTCTCAATTTTTCCTCTGAGACCTTTCCCCTGATCTCCATGCGTATTTTCGACTTGATCCTAGACTTGAGGCTCTGTAAATCCCCATACGCTATTAGTTTACCCCTATCCATTATTGCGACTCGGTCTGATAATATCTCCGCCTCCTCCATGTCTTGAGTAGTTAGGACAAAGGTGCATCCCATCTTTGTGTATTGTCCGATGTATCTCCAGACATTCATCTTGCCTATTGGATCGAGGCCAATCGTTGGCTCGTCTAGGAAGATCATTTCAGCCTCGGTGGCTATAGCCATCGCGACTAGGATCCTTTGACGAAGCCCACCTGAAAGTTTTGAGCTAATGACGTTACGGTATTCCCAGAGATCCATCTCCCTTAAATATCTGGCAGTCCTTTCCCTTGCCTCGTTGATGCTTAATCCTCGGGCGAGCAGGTAGTAGTACACGTGCTCCCACGGAGTTGCCAAGCTGAGTGGCCTAGCTTCTTGAGGAACGATGGCTATTAGCCTCCTTACGCTCTTGGTCTCCTTAACGACGTCGTAGCCGAGGACCCTAACCGTACCACGCGTCTGTCTCAGCTGTGTAGTCGCGATGTTTATGAACGTCGTTTTCCCCGCTCCGTTTCTCCCTAGAAGCGATAACAATTCTCCTTGCTTAACAGTCAGGGTAAAGTCCAGTAGCGCCCAATTTTTTCCGTCGTATGTTTTTGAGACGTTGTAAGCCTCGAGGGCGCTCATCATGGTTTTTCTATTGTTTAAACCGGCGTAGCATAATTAATACCATGGTTGGGACTCATGAGGGCTGTAGCACTACGTGGCTATTGATAGAAATATTTATCTAAGAGGAGAAAAAATATTATATGAGGATTCATGCCCATCGCATTCGTATTAATAAACACGGAGATAGGGTCTGAGGAGGAAGTTGTTAAACAGATTAAAAAGCTGCCCGCAGTCAAGGAGGCATACTTAGTCTACGGCGTTTATGACATAGTTGCTAAGGTCGAGGCAGACACTATGGATAAACTCAAGGAGATTGTATCTTGGAATATCAGACGGCTGGAGAAGGTACGGTCCACTCTAACGATGCTCGTCATGGGTGGAGAGCAGGGAACATAGATAGCTAGGAGTAACCAAGTGTCTTCTAGCCGAGACCGCCACGTCATAAACGCCAATTGATATTTTTCGCGTCTCTTGTCTCGGAATTGGTTTTGCCTCATCCATTCTCAATCCACATCTAGGACATCTGTATCCCTTTTCCCTACCCATGGATTTTGTCTTTTTACCGCAGCTCGGACAGGTCGGCGCCTCATAGACCAGCTTAGGCACCAATTCTATTATCCTGAGCTTCTCCACGTTTAGCGTCATTCCTTGAGGCTTCGTCTTAACGGCTCCATATACCTCTATTAGATCTCCGGGGATGAGTCCCAATACTGCTTTTCTTAACTCTCCAGTGGGTTCGTAGGCAGCCAGCGTTATTCTCCCAGTGTCGTCTTCAACATCGGTAAACACGTGTCCACCCTTGATTACTCTAGGCCTCGATGCAACCCTTCCAGTAATTATCGCTGACTGTAGAGGAGCCAGGTCTCTTATCTTTGCTCGTACATAGTGCGAGTCTGTGGCTTGATTTGTCTTGAATATCTCATAGAAAGCCACCGGCTCGTATATCTTCAGCATCCTATACCCTATTAGCGCGTGCTCGTCGTCTATCGACCTCACTCCCAGCAGGACTGGGCAGGGAGTGTTAGGAGTAATTCTGATACTCTCCTTCTCATAATCATAGTTGTCAAAAGTAAATGGCCGGGTAGAGATGTCCATCGCGATTACTGAGCCCTCGTCTACTCTTCGTGGCTTTCCCCAATTATCAGGCGTCCTATACGCTATGAGCTCGTAAGTCTTGAGCGTTAACTCATCGGCGCCCGCAGCGGCCAACGCTCCTACGATGCCTCTTCCCTCCTTGTAGAGCTTGTATCTTATGCCCAGCTCAGAACAGAGATTATACGCATCTTCAAGGTCTATTATTTCTCTCAGCGACCTCCAGTAATGGTCCAGCAACCTAGACCTCTGTTCTTCATTTACGAAGACTATTCCCGGATCAGTACCTTCACTCTCGAGGTCAGCGTACCGCTCCACTATGCTCGCAACTATGTCAATTATGGGTTGGATGTCTTGGTTATCCGTCTCTAGAACGATGCATAGCGCGGCGTTCCCTCTCGTCTTGTAGGGACAGTTGGGGTTGAGCCTAACGAGCCATGGATAATCAGCCCTCCGATATCCTTTCTCCTCAAGCGCCCTCAATGCCATGGCCGCGACATAGGTAGTACACATTGATCGCTTAGAGTCTGTGTCGTCTATCCCTACGTATAGCCTCCCTGGCATCTACCTATAATTTGATCTACCTAAATTAGAGCTTTAATTGTCGTCCTCCGATATAATGGTGAGCAGTATGAAGTACAGGCCGATGCTAGATAGTTTTGTTCCATATGAGTGGGAGCCATCGACTGACGAGATAGCGGCCAAGATAGGGATGAAGCCTGGAAGAGTCTTGAGGCTTGATACCAACACATCTCCAATCCCACCAGTAAAGTTGTTGTCTCAAGTCGGCAGACGGCTGCACAGGATACCAATCAACCATTACCCAGACACCAGCTATTCAGCGCTCAGAGAAGCCATATCAGACCATAGTGGACTACCTGTCGACTCGATAATTCCAACCAACGGCGCAGACGAGGCCATCGACATTATATGCAAAATATTTCTTGAAACTGGAAATGAAGCAATCGCGTCTACGCCTACCTATTCCTTCTTTAAGATAGCGGCAGAGCTCCAGGGTGGAAAGTACGTAGCCGTGCCTAGGAGGGAAGACTTCTCGGACAACGTAGAGTCAATCCTATCTTCAATTAACAGTCAGACCAGACTCATATTCCTATGCAGCCCAAACAACCCAACAGGAAACATCACTCCAATTGAAGCGATAGAAAAGATATGCAGAGAGAGCAACGTAGCAGTCGTAGTCGATGAAGCTTACTACGAGTTCGCTGGTAAAACCGCTGCTAGTCTTGTTGAAAAATATGAGAATTTGATAATCGTGAGGACGCTTTCGAAGGCTTTCGGCCTAGCAGGCGCTAGGATTGGCTATATACTAGCATCTAGCGAGACGGTAAAACTGCTGAATAAAGCGAGACCGCCTAACAGCTTAGGAGTCATAAATATCGAGCTAGGAGTCCTCGCGTTGAAGAGACGTAATTACATGCACGAGCTGGTAAAGCTAATCAATAGTGAGAGACAAAGGCTGTTTGAGAAACTGTCAAAACTTAATGGTCTAAGGGTCTATCCATCCGAGGCAAACTTTCTCCTGATAAAGTTTATAGACCCACCTGCAGATAAGGTCTATGAGCATCTCTTGAAGGAGGGAATCGTGGTCAGGAATTTGGCTGCATCGCCCCCAACCACTGGTTGTCTCAGAGTAACCATAGGCACGAGGCGTCAGAATCAGAGACTCCTCAACGTATTACTAAGGATAATAGGTGAGCAGAAGAATGAAGACACACTCGGCTAACATTAAAATAGCCACGAATAATAGAGTGGAGCTGGTCAACATCACGCAGAGAGTCAACGAGGCTCTGCGTGGGGCTGGAATAAAAAATGGATTACTAGTTGTCTTCACGAAACATACAACTTCTGCGCTAACGATAAATGAAGATGAACACAGACTGAAGAGGGACCTGTTAGAGCTATTAGAGAAGATAGTCCCGTCAGATGCTGACTACAGGCACAACGAGATCGACAACAATGCGGATGCTCATCTGCGGTCAAGCCTGATGCAGCCATTCCTCATAATTCCAGTGATAAACGGGTCATTACAGCTAGGAACCTGGCAGAGCCTATTCTTCGTAGAGCTAGATGGTCCTCGAAACAGAGAAGTAATAGTAACGATTATCGGCGAGTAGTGTTACAGCCCGAGCCGAGTGTAGGCCTCATTTAGTTCCTGCATCAACTTATTACGCCACTTCGGAAACTGGGTGGGCGATTCTGGATACTCTTCATACAGACTAATTAGGCGCCTGCTTTTCTTGGCCACGTAGCTGAGGCCACGGGCAAGTTTGGGCCTCTCCATCACTCTCTTCCTCAATTCACCATTAGTAATGAGTCGTAGGAAGTTGCTGATAAGGGGAAATCTTGGATGTTCTCTTCTCTTTATGCTCTCTATATCGTCCTCTGATAGAAAATATTTCATCCCGAAGTTGATGTCGTCGTTTGACAGTGTCTGTAGATATCTCCTCAGGACCTCGAAGCTCGCCATCTGGTAACCATACATCCTTACGTACTCAACATTATACTTCCAGAGCGATGTCTCGCTCACGTCTCCAGACTCTATAGACTCTACTATCGATCTCCCGAGCACTACGCTAGCGTATAAGGCTGGCCCCATTCCCCCTGCATCTATCGGCCTAGGCATCCATGCTGCGTCGCCGATTATGACGTAGCCGTTTGCAACTAAGCAGTCGTTTTGCCTCCTCACGGAGACTTGCCAAATTCCATAAGAATTGCCCAGATCGAGCTGACTGCCTGGTTCTCTAGGATTTCCGAGCACTTTATTCATCTGTACGTACTTATCGATTAGGGACTTAAGAGTATCATTAAGTCCATGAGACATGTTTCGACGGAGTAGGCTCTTCTTCTGGACTCCAAGACCGATGTTGACCTTTGTCTTTCCCTTTGGAAACGTCCACGCGTATCCTCCAGGCGCTAGGAATTGGTCGAAATGTATTATGCAGTATTTAGGAGTGAACCATGTCTCGTCCTCGGCCGCTGGCTCAAACTCTAGGATGTATCTGCCGGTGGGCTCTATGTCGTTTTCCTTATCAATCTCCCTCTCTATCCAGCTCTTTATCGAGAGATTTGTTCTAAGTATTGATGCCGACCCAGAGGCGTCTACAATGACTTTAGCCGTCTTCTTGAAGGGGCTTTTCTCGCCCATCACTACTCCCTCAACTCCACAGACATATCCATCCCTGACTAGTAGCTTCCTCACGTCTACCCCATGAACTACCTCAACACCCATCTTTTCGAGGTATGCCAATTGTCTCTGAGACCATGCCTTCCTGTTTAGAATGTATCCTTCACCATCGAAGAGGACCTTCACTTCACGGCTAGGTGAGTAAAGCAGAACTCCATCAACGCTGTGCTCAATTTCTGGATAACCATAGCTTATCCCGAGACTACTACATACATAGTCGATACTCCTCTTGCTTACTGCGTCGCCGCATATCCACCCACTCTTCGTCTTCTTACCAAACTCCTCCCTACTATTCCGATCAACCAATAGGATCCTCAATCGCTGATTTGAAAATCTTGCTATGCTCATCGCAGTGTGACTGCCAGCCACCCCACCACCAACAATAATCACATCGTAATCAGCACTCATCAAAGACGATGGATTAAAAGGAATATAAAACCATTGCTAATTAAATCATCCATAAATTCACATAACATTCACTAATCACAACTCTCACAAATGAAGTTCTCTGTCTGCAATGTCCGGGCCCGGCGGGACTTGAACCCGCGTTCTCCGGCTCCGAAGGCCGGCGCCTTATCCAAGCTAGGCCACGGGCCCCGGATTATCTGTTGCTTCACGTAAAATCTTTATTTTCTTTGACTATTTTTTCTGCCAATCTTCTTAACTCTGTCTTTAAAGATGATGCCTTATTGATTAATGTCTTTTCAGCTTCTTCGAATATCTGGTTAATTTGTTTTTCTATGTTCTCTTCCATGCTTTTTTATTCTGTTTAGGAGGATTTAAGGCTAGTCGTTGCTGTTCTTTTCTCGAGTATTCTTTTTATGTGTTTTAGCTTCGTGAAGTATTCCCTCTCCATCTCGTCTAGCGTCATGGTTATTTCTTGAATGGCAGATTTGTACCGAGGTATTACAACATATTCTAATGCATTCAATAGTCTCTGAGTTTTCTTTAGTTCTTCAGCAACCCTGAAAATAGCGCTTTCTGCGGCCGCTGCGTTGCATATCGTGGGGAGAATCTTTCTCATTTTTCTGACCGCCTCGTCCAAGTTGACTGATGTATCTCCTATGCCGTAGTTATATTGGGCTTCTACTGATTTGACCTCCACAATAGGCAGTGTTATCCCCATCATTGTGTATCTACTGATATCTATCTTGAGTGTTTCTGGAGTTGTCGTCGCGATGCTTTCAAACCTCGCGGGTCCAACCTTCATGTAGCCGTCTTGAACTGCTGTGTAGGCGTCTGAGAGTGTCTCGATTAGCTGTTCTCGGAGGCGCTGAGCCTGTTCGATCAGCTCGTTTAGCCTTGCAATAAGTACGTCCCGCTTGTCCTCTAGGATGCTGTAGACCCTTTCAGCGACTCTCACAGATCTTTTAAGTCTAATCAGTTCTAGCTTGGTTTTTAGGTACCCTCCTCCAAACGAGACTGACATTCTATTCTTCCGAAAATTAGTACGTCATGTCTTTGAAATAAATATTGAGCTCTTTATTGCTCTTTGAATGTAGCAGTCCAAAAAATAAGGTTATTTAGCCTGGCTGACCCTTTAATTCATTGAGTAAAGTGATGCAGCGAGACGCTTCTAAACAAGTAGGCGTCGAGTATACGAGTATATATGAAATCAGGGGACCCTTGATCATAGTTGACAATGTCCATAGCGCTGCGTATGACGAGCTCGTAGAGGTCGAGACGCCTGACGGCGAGGTCAGGCTTGGAAGAGTCTTAGAAATAGGTCATGGGAGGGCAGTAGTCCAAGTGTTCGAAGGCACTCAGGGCCTATCCATCGAGGGAGTAAAAGCGAGGTTTCTCGGCACGACGATGAAGCTAGGAGTATCGACTGACATGTTGGGGAGAGTTTTTGACGGGCTTGGGAGACCGATTGACGGGCTTCCACCTCCTATAGCGACTGATTATAGAGATATTAACGGCGAGCCAATAAACCCAGAGGAGAGGGACTATCCAAGCGACTTTATTCAGACCGGCATATCGGCCATCGACGTCATGAATAGCCTAGTGAGGGGGCAGAAGCTACCGATCTTTAGCGGATCAGGTATGCCGCATAACACGCTGGCAGCACAGATCGCTAGGCAAGCCATGGTTCCGGGGAAAGAAGAGGAGTTCGCGGTGATCTTCGCAGCCATCGGAGTGCAGAACGACGAGGCGAGATACTTCAAGACAAGCTTGGAGGAGAGCGGAGCTCTGAGTAGGTCGGCTCTATTTCTAAACCTTGCGGATGATCCAGCTGTAGAGAGGATAATTACGCCTAGAGTCGCATTGACGCTTGCCGAGTACCTGGCCTTTGAGGAGGATTACCACATTCTCGTCATCTTGACGGACATGACCAACTATTGCGAGTCTCTTAGAGAGATAAGCGCGGCCAGAGAAGAGGTCCCCGGAAGAAAGGGATATCCGGGCTACATGTATACTGACCTGGCGTCAATCTACGAGAGGGCTGGAAGAATTAAGAATCGGAAGGGAAGCGTCACCCAAATGCCCATCCTCAGCATGCCTAGCGATGACATTACCCATCCAATCCCAGACCTGACTGGCTACATAACTGAGGGACAAATTGTCCTGGGCAGAGAGCTGTACAGAAAGGGGATATATCCCCCGATCAACGTGTTGATGTCCCTAAGCAGACTAATGGGTCCAGGAATCATAGCGCCTAAGAAGACTAGGCCCGACCACGGAGAAGTCAGTAACCAGCTTTACGCATCGTACTCGCGAGCAGTCCAGCTGAGATCGCTTGCAGAGATTGTTGGAAAGTCAGGACTAACCAGCACTGACATTAGGTATCTGGAATTTGGCGACCTATTCGAACAGCGGTTCCTTAGTCAAGACAAGGACGAGAACAGATCCCTCGACGATTCACTAGAGATTGCCTGGGAGATACTATCATTCTTGCCAGAGTCAGAGCTTACTAAAATAAGGCCAGAGTACATAAAGCAGCACTACAAGAAGGCTGAGGCCGCATAGACCACTTTTTTTATCAATAACTGAAATTACGCCAATTCGTATAAAGCTATTGCGAATAACGTCCCAGACGCGGAGCACACTATGTTAACGACGTGATTATTAAAATAGCTAAGGCCCTTTATTTTATCGCACCTCGCATCGCAGTGAGTTGGGTATTCAGTCACTACGCCGCACCTTATGCATCTATACGTCGCCTGTAAGAGTTGTCCGACAATGCTATCAATGGTGGTGCCGCCGACTCCAGAACCTATGATAATCAATGCGAGCTTCCATAGTATGAGCGACTTGCTGTTAATTAAAAATGGCGTTAATATGATTATTAAGAATAGTGAGGAGGAGAGCGCTCCCACATATCCATATGTCGTGACGCCGCCGGGAGTGCCGGGACTGGTCTTTTTGAACCCGATTATCAGTCTTGTCTGTCCCTTGTATAGCAGTCCGATCTCTGTCGCTAGCGTGTCGGCAAACACTGCTGAGACCGAGCCGATGAAGCCGGCCAGTAGCATTTCTGATTGCTCTACATAATAGACCGAGAGGACGCTGATTATGGCCGCGATCAGCCCGTTACCTACTACGTTTCGCCAACCTCTGATTCCTGTCTTTGACTCTATGACGCCTATGCTCTTCTTGTATTGGTACCCAAACCTCGTGGCCAGTCCAGATATGAACATAAAGGTGCAGAGGGCCACTATCCCTGTCCTGCCTATCGTGAGATATATTATCAATCCTATTATCGCAGCGGTCACGCTTCCTTTCCAGTCCAGTACCTTGAACCTGACTGAGAGGAAGACAAGAATTGAGATAACTACGATTGACTCCACTATTAATGAGAGTTGAATCAAGAATTATGTACCTCCCTTAATTGTTCTTACGACCTCTTCAATCCCTTCTACCGGATACTGGGCCTGTTCCCTCTTGACTAAGTCCCTAAGCGTGATTTGGGAATGCTCAACTTCTTTGTCTCCAAGTATGATTAAGAACCTTATGCCTCTTTTCTCACACGTCTTAATGACGTCCGATATACTCCGAGAGGTGACCCCGACCTCTGCCGCAACACCATGCATACGTAGCTTATCTGAGATTCTGAGACAGTGAGTCCACGCATTCTTAGATAGCGGGGCGACGTATACGTCAGGCAGCGCGCTTTCAATAGATATTCCCATCTTATCGATCAAGTATTGATGGACCCTAGTAATGCCTATGGCTGCTCCGACGCCGGGTATTGGTCTTCCGCCGAATAGTTCTACGAGCTTATCATATCTGCCGCCTCCTGCTAGAGCCACGTCGGCCAAGGAGCCATAGACCTCGAAGATCATTCCGGTGTAGTATCCAAGCCCTCTCGAGAAGCCTGGATGATAGATAAGCTGCTTGCTATCGATTACACTCGAAGCGAGTTGAACGATCTCAGACAAGTTATTAGCCGCAGACCTAGCCTCCTCGTAATCTTCGAGCATGCATAGTATTTTTTCTATGAGCCCCCCCGCCTCGTCGGCCTTAATCATTATTAACTCCTCAAATAATCTTAGCGGTGATTGATCTCTTGCATGTTTCTCCGCCAGACCCATCGCATCGTCTACTCTTCCCCTATCTATCAGTGATAGTATCTGATCTTGGTCTTCCTCGTTTATTCCCGCCTTATTCATGAGGGCCCTATGAATCCCCACATGTCCGATCTTAAAGAAATACTCGGATATCCCAACATTTCTAAAAAAGTCGTTTACTATTATTAAGATCTCTGCATCTGCTATCGGGTCTCCGGAGCCGAATAATTCGAATCCACCATGATAGAACCTGCGTCTCCTACCCCACTGAGGCTCGTCGAGCCTATAGCAGTCAGCTATGTATCCGAGCCTGAGTGGGAGTGGTCTCCTGCTGAGTTTGCCTGCGACCAGCCTGGCGACCGGTGCCGTCATCTCGGGCCTAAGCGCAAGTTTGCGATTGTGCCTATCAGTGAATACGTACATATGCTGAAGTATCTCTTCCCCTGACTTGGCCGCGAATACTTCGTAGTACTCCACCGGCGGTGTCTCTATCTCGCTGTAGCCATAGAGCCTAAACAATTTCCTGACGTTCTGAATTATTCTACTGATTAATGCGTAGTCTTCTGGTAATAGGTCGTCCATCCCTCGGGGAGGATCCATGATCTCAGTGAATGGCAATTCTATGCACAAATCCTTATTGACTGCTCATTATTTATCGTTATTTTTGCGTGGATACAACAACATCTTTTTAACCACGATTTACTATTGGTTCTGTAGGCAGATACATGTCGATATGTAATCGATGCAGATCGGATAGAGCCGTATACAAGAGAGCAGTATCGGGAGAACTGCTTTGTAAATCCTGCTTCATAGAGAGCTTCGAGAAAAGAGTGAGAAAGACAATCTCCAAATACGACTTATTCAGGGAAGATGATAGGATAGCAGTCGCCCTATCAGGAGGAAAAGACAGCCTAGCACTATTAAAATTGCTGTGGAAGCTTGAGAGAGAATTCCCGATGGCCTCGGTTGTGGCCGTCACGATTGACGAGGGCATACCGGGCTACAGGGACGAGTCCCTTAAACTAGCAGTAGACTTCTGCAGAAAGATGGGTGTCGAGCACCATGTCTACACGTTTAGGGAACTATTCAACGTCACAATTCATGAATATATGTCTACCTCACTCCGCGAGAGAGTTGGGCTTGGACCCTGTAGCCTCTGCGGCATCCTTAGACGCAGGGCCATAGACATTGCCGCTGAGAAAGTAAATGCGACAGTCGTGGCTACTGCACACACTTTGGACGACATTGTCCAAACATATTTCATGGACATACTTAGGGGAGACCTGCCTAAAGGCCTGATAGGTGTTAGGACAAGGGACGTATCCATTCCTAGAGTAGCACCATTTAGGCTAACTCCGGAGAACGAAGTCGTCCTCTACGCATACTTCTCTGGAATATTCTTCCAAGAAACGCCGTGTCCTTACGCGTCATTTTCCCAGAGAGACATGATAAGGAGTTTCTTGACAGAGTTTGAAGATAATCACCCTGGATCTCTCTACGCAGCAATGGCTAGACTCGAGGAGCTAATAAGCAGATATGAGAGAGAAGTCGGCAAGAATAGATGCCGGATATGTCTTTCACAAACATCGGGTGATTTATGCAGGGCTTGCCAAGTCGTCGAAGAATTGCTCCAACTGAGGGCTACTTCGTCTCCTTGACTGAGGAATAGATAACGTATGCAACGTATAGTGCGACGCCAATTATGAAGATGTAATAAGCATTCGAATACAGCATATCAACGTACTGCTCTAGACTCATTTATGTGTCATCTCTTCGTAGTAATGGATAAGGCTGGGATCTTATTACCTTTTCGAGCGATATGGATCAATGCTTCTCACTCATTAGCTTCGATAGATCGTTGTAGAGCTGTCTCAATACGTCTTGATAGTTGATCTCGTTGTTCTCGATCTTGTCCATAGTCTCCTCGAGCTTCTTCGTCAATTCCTCTGAGACCAAGTCTCCATACCTGCTTGACAGGTATTCATATACTGCTCTTCCCAGCCTTGTGCTTAGTATTCTTCCATTGTTCTGAAATATGTATCCCCTCTGGTATAGGAGCTCGATTATCCTTGAGTAAGTGCTCGGTCTCCCGATCCCCTTCTGCTTCATCGTTGAGACTAGTTCTCCCTCGCTGAAGAGCCATTTGGATGGGACGCGCCTAACCTCTATACGCACAACTCTGTATCTGCCGGGAGAGACCTTCTCTTGGGCCTTAACGATTGGTAAGATTTTGAGGAAGCCCGGCGCCTCGATGCCTACGACTCTCTCCAAGCTGGTTGTGTTGCTGTTTAGCTTTACTTTAAGCTCCTGAACGGTGACCAATGCCTCCGCCATCTGCGAGGCAATGAATCTATTGAATATGAGGTCGTAGAGCCTCAGTTCTCTATCTCCAAGCTTCGTCGGCAACCTCATGACGCCTGAACGTAGATAGAACTCTAGCTGCCTCCTGCTTATCGGTCTCGTTGGTCTAATGCATTCATGTGCTCCCTCACTCTTGTACTGTCTTGGCTTAAACATGCCTGGATAGTTTTCCTCAATGTATTGTTGAGCAATTGATAAGCCTGTGCTCGATACTGTTGTAGCGTCAGTCCTGTGATAAGTGATTAAACCCGACTCGAATAGCGTCTGCGCGATTCGCATTGTATCAGCTGTGCCCATTCTGAGGATTGTTGCCGCGTCTCTGAGTAAAGAGTCGGTCGTATATGGGGGCGGGGGATGAACCGTGTCCTTTTTAAGAGAGAGCTCCTCCACCTCTGCTGATAACTCGTTGCTGTCAGCCCGCTCTCTCAGATTCTCTAGATCCTTCGGCTCTACGAGCTCGATCCTCAGCTCGTTTTCAAGCCAAAACGTCGCCACTGTCTGCTTCTTCTTAGCCTCCTCCATCCTCTCTATTATCCATCCGAGCACTGGTGTCTGGACGCGGCCAGCCGAGAGCGTCTTCCTCCCAAACCTCTCCCACAGCTTTCTGCTCAGCTCAAATCCAAGCCACCTATCCTCGATCCTCCTGACCGTCTGCGACTCGACCAGCGATATCCTCATTTTTTCTGGTAGGCTGAGCGATTTTCTAAGCGCCTTACGCGTAACCTCGTGAAAGACTAATCGATCAATATTTCTGTTGTAGGGATATAAGTTGCAGTATATGTCGTAGCCGATTTTCTCGCCCTCCGCATCCGGGTCAGTAGCTATTAATATTCTGTTAGCCTCCAGTGCGAGCTGCTTCAACGCGTCCATTATTTCTTCCTTGGAGAATATGTCTCCAGATCCGCATTCTGGACACCTATCATAGTCAGTAAACTGCTCACCACATCTAGTACATCTCTTCACCCATGTATACTTGGGGACAAAGACTTTGTCTCGAACGTCGACGCCGTGAAATCCGTGGATAGTCGTGAGGTCAAACAGGTGTCCCTGACAAGCGGCAACCGTCAGAACCATCTCGCCGCTAAGTGACTCGTACACGGTTAGGCTCCCAACTCTCCGCCTCACTGGCCTGCCGAAGAAGGTGGCGATTGTCCGAGCCTTGGTGGGCGACTCGACAATGACCAACGCAGACCTTATTACGTCTACTTCCTCTGCCCTAAATTCTCCCTTCCTTATGCTTATTATCTTTCTTCTATCTTCATCAACCCACTCAAATTCTCTGCGTGCAGCTTCTTCTGAGTATTCAATGATTGACTCGTCCTCGTAGAGTAGTTTGAGACGCTTCAGTAGCCCATGAAGAGCCTTCTCGTCGTCTACTATTATGAATGAGACTCCTCTGCTTATTCCGCCTGCAAATAGTCTTGAGGAGCGTCCAGACGCTTGTATGAAGCCGTCGAC
The DNA here is from genome assembly GCA_964440295.1 of uncultured Nitrososphaeria archaeon. Lineage (GTDB taxonomy): Archaea > Thermoproteota > Nitrososphaeria_A > Caldarchaeales > Calditenuaceae > CALIKS01. Next base: position 6,822 of record CAYTRT010000009.1, on the reverse strand, counting down.
GTCTGGGACTATGAGTCTATACTCACTCTCCAGGACCTTGATGTATACGTCGGCGCGTTCTGAGAGCATCTTTATCCTGTCCTCCGTTAGTATTTCTGTGACTAGCCTTCTCGCTTCTTTCACGGCCTGGAGGACGAACGCCTCAAATCCGCTCAGCTCTGTACCATTTGTTATGGCCTCCCTCACTTTTTCGACGATCTCTGCGTGCGTCGGCACGGTCTTAGAGAGCATAGCCATGACGCGCTGCAGCTCGGCTGAGTATTGATCTTCAATGAGTGGGGAGATGTTTCTAAGCAATGTCAAGAGTTTTGCAGGATTATACTCGTCTCTCGATATTCTTATCTCCCTTCTAGGGACCCCGGCGAATATCACGTATCGAATGTTCTCGGGCAAGTCTATCCCCCTAGCGAGTGGGCTCCTGTTGCTCGCTACTCCTACGAGGGCTAGGTATTCTCCACCAATGAACTTGCCTAACATTTTGGGATTCATTCTAGAATATGCATGGACGGGGATCTCCTTCTCGTTCAAATACTCAGACAGCTTTAATGCATAGTCAGTTCCCTCAGTCTGGGGAACAAATATTAAGCATCCAGCACCATACTTCTTTAGCAAACTGTATACTTCCTCCTCGATCCGTCGTGACGGCTTTATAACAAAGTTTGTGATGTTCCTGACAAACTCAAAGCTGTATCCCGGCTGGAATCCGAATAGATATCGAAATAGCTGGAGACGCTTAGTTCTAGTGCCCCTTAGCGTTGCTCCAGACACTACTAAGACTCTCTCCGCTGGTTCTTTATAGTCAAGCATCGATTCCTCGAGCATGTCTAGCTCGTCCAGCTCGCCCTCAGTCGGCCTCTTCTTCCTCCTCAGCTCAATTATCCTCATGACCTTATCAATAATTTCGGGCTCATACCCCATGAGCATGACTACTTTATCGATGTTGCGTGGGCTTTTGAGGAATGAGTCGACATCGTCTACAAAGATGAAGTTAAAACTATTGTTCTTAAGAATGTCGAATCTTCCGTAGAGGAATCTATCGGTCGTTATTAAGACGTCGAAGTCTCCGCTTCTTATGCTCACTAAAATTTCTTCACCTTCCTTTTTAGGCATGCCGGAATAGTACCCTATTACCCTGAGTTTCTTATCACCTATCTTCTCGAGGAACGTGTTCGCCCTCTCTAGGAAGTGCTGTACTAGTAGGCTGCTTGGAACTATGAAGTAGCATTTTCGCCCCTTCATTGCTAGGTATATGCACATCACTAGTCCGAACATTGACTTACCCATCCCCGTGGGCGCAACTATCGAGAAGCTTCTACCCAAGTAAACCCTCCTAGCCCAAGTCTCCTGAAGCGACCACGGATTCGCACCGACAAGCCTCTTAAAGAATTCCTTGAACTCGTTGATCCAGATATTAACCTCGAGGGGCTCCTTGAGCTTGATCAGTTTTCCGCTTCTGCGTAGTTTTTCATACAGATCTAATTGACTCTCAACAGGCCCTGAGAGGCATGATTGACAGACGCCCCTAGATAATAATTCACTGTCTGTTATATCGCCACCGCAGTTTGGGCAGCAGCCGATGTAGACGGCTCTTGTCGCTGTAGATTCCACGATTTACGTTATTAAGGAAGCAGGTAAAAAATATGAAGAGATAAGCTTGTCTGAGTGGACCTCGAGGCTGGAGCGATGTTTACTCCCCCTAAACCCTATACCTCAGGGTGGAGACTATTGGGCGGGCGTTGCAGCGATACTTACTCTGGATAAGGAGGTCTTATTGGTGAAGAGGGCGGTTAGGCCCGGAGATCCCTGGAGCGGCGACTGGGCCATGCCTGGAGGCAAGTGGAGGAAGGGAGATGCAAATCTTTACGAGAGCATCAAGAGGGAAGTCATGGAGGAGACCTCCATCGACATCTCTAGTCTCAGACCGGCTGGCTGGCTTCCGCCTAGGTCTCCCCGCATAAGTCCTGAGATGAAAATCATGCCGCTCATCCTATTAACGAGCAGTCGATTAAAAATAGTGCTCAACGATGAGCTAACTGATTACTGCTGGGTCTCGCTGACCAGCCTTGTGTGTGAGAAGAGAGTTATGAAGACTTCAAGGGGCGAAGAACTGACGGATGTTTATCTCCTCGATGAGACCAACGTCGTGTGGGGGATAACGGCGCGGATAATTCAGGAATTAATTGACTGTGCTGGGCTATGATTTTGGTACCAGCCTGAGGGATGTTGGCTGAATGTATCCATAGGACTCCCGCCACACCACTTCGTACCCCGTGATTACGAGTCTCTTAGTGAAGATTGGGCAGTCTAGGACTAGTGTCTCGTACTCTCCTCCCTCGCCTCCGGGGTTGAATCCATAGATGCTGGATGCTTTTATAATCTCATTCATTGCTTCTCGGTCGATTATGCGTCCTAGCCACTCTCGCCCCAGCCCATACGCACTTACTGACGTTATCAATACTTCATACCCCCTGTCGACGACCTCTTCTAGAATCATTCTTCCAGGTGATCCCCAGTTCGGGGAGAGATGCTTCAACGAGTACTTCGAGCAGATGGCGTCAATTCTCTTTTTCTGATAACTACTGGTTATTGCGCCGCTCAGTATGCCCTCCACTCGATAGTTATCTATCATTTCCTTTATTGATTGCTCTAATTCTGCGAGTTCTAATTCCTTCTCTCCACTGACATCTATGAATATGTGAGGCGTCCTCATCGCTTCGGCCTGCAGTGGAGTGGCTGAGAGGCATACTGAGTGAAACATCCATGAGTCGGGCTTTCGCGGCCTAACCGTCACTAGGCACGCTACCTCGTGTCCAGCTCCGATGGCCTTCTCCACCGCGAGCGTGGAGTCCTTGCCGCCTGAGAAGAGCGCTAGCAGCCTCACCGTGATAGATTTTCCTACCCAGAGTTATAACTCTTATATTCCCCCAACCAATAAAGCGACTGCAGAAAATGTACAGAGTCGCGGTCATCAGGGGCGACGGTATAGGACCAACAATAGTTGAGGAGACTCTTAGGGCTCTATGCTTTTTATCAGACGCGATGGGTCTGAGCATTACGTTTATAGATGCTCCCGCCGGTGATGGCGCTCTCAGGGAGTATGGCTCGGCCCTGCCCAGTGAGAGCATCTCGACGATTGAAAAGGCCGACGCATGTCTTAAGGGCCCGGTCGGAGAATCAGCCAAAGACGTGATTGTCTATCTCAGACAGAGGCTTGATCTTTACTCCAACCTGCGGCCAGCAAGGACCTACGAGGGTGTAAGGAGCAACTACAGCAACGTCGACTTATTAATAGTTAGGGAGAACACCGAGGATGTTTATCGAGGAGTAGAGGACGTGGGGCGCGACTACGCAGTAGCACTTATGTCGTTCTCAAGGTTCGGCACCGAGAGAATAGCGAGGGTGGCCTGTAAATACGCGTCGAGGAGGAGGAGAAAGATAACGATCGTAGATAAGTCAAACGTAATTATGGCTCACCGCTTCTTCAGGGAGGTCGCGTCATCCATGATTAAGTCACTTGGCGAGTTCATGCTTGACTACATGTATGTTGACAACGCGGCGTACCAGCTTGTAGTTAACCCCACGCAGTTCGACGTGATATTGACGACCAACATGTTTGGAGACATACTGAGCGATGAGGCAGCGGGGGTATGCGGAACCCTAGGACTGGCCCCGTCTGGAAACATCGGGGATAGCTATGGATTATTCGAGCCAGTGCATGGCTCCGCGCCAAGCATAGATCCCAGATACGCAAACCCACTCGCAATGATGCTGTCAGCCTCCATGATGCTTGAGTGGCTCGGAGATACTAGGAACGACGCCAAGGCTAGGAGGTCCGCAGAGCTGTTAGAGCAAGCAGTTAGAAACATACTGTCAAAGAGAGCCGTAATCACTCCAGATCTTGGTGGGAGTTCTACCACTCACGAAGTATGTGACGCAATCATTGATGAGTTGAAGAGATGGACTTAGAGCCTGGGCCTAGTGACTGCTCCGCTCGATGCTGATGTGACGAGTGATGCGTATTTCGCCAGGAGCCCAGTAGTTATTTTTGGCGGGCGTATCTTCAGCTTCTCCATCCTTTCCTTGAGCTCGTCCCGGGTCAGTAATAGCTCTAGTCTGCCTTCTACTGCGTCTATGAGTATTGGGTCTCCGTTTTTCACGGCTGCTATTGGTCCTCCCTCAGCCGCTTCTGGAGATACATGTCCGACCATGAGCCCCCTCGTAGCGCCGCTGAACCTACCGTCAGTAACCATGGCTACGTGTTCTCCTAAGCCCGCACCAACTATGGCCGCAGTTATTCTAAGCATTTCCGGCATCCCCGGACTACCTTTAGGCCCCTCATACCTAATGACGACGACGTCTCCGCGCTGAATCTCGTTATTCTTAACAGCTTGGAACGCCTCGTCCTCGCTATCAAATACTCTCGCAGTTCCCTCAAACCTCTTTATCTCAGTGGCCGCGACTTTTAGAACGGCGCCATCGGGCGCTAGGTTGCCCCATAGAATCCTTATGCCTCCGGTAGGCCTTATCGGGCTTCTAGGATCATGTATGACGTGGGCATGGCTGACATCCGGAAACCTATAGCTAAGGAGGGCCTCCCTCATGGTCATTCCCGTGACGGTGAGAGTCTCTCCGTATAACAGCCCGTTATCTAGAAGTTTTTTCAGTATGACTGGCACGCCGCCATACCTGTCGAGGTCTGCCATTACGTATTCCCCTGCTGGCCTCATCCTCACGATGTATGGAACCTTCTTTGAAAGCCTATCGAAGTCGTCCAGAGTCAGCTTTACGCCCGCTTCATACGCAATTGCTAGTAGGTGAAGGATAGCGTTTGTCGATCCACCGATAGCCATCAGGAGGGATATGCCGTTGAGGAATGCCTCGTAGGTCAATATGTCTCTCGGCTTGATCCCATTCTCTATCAGCCTAGTCAGGGCTATGCCCGATTCGTAGGCAAACGTGATCCTCCTCGAAGACGTGGCTGTCGGAGTGGCGCTTCCGAGCAGGGATATCCCCATCGCTTCGGAGAGGCAGGCCATCGTGTTAGCAGTGAAGAGCCCTGCGCATGTCCCTATGGTTGGGTGGGCCATCTTCTCTAGCTCGGTCAACGTCTTCTCCGATACTTCTCCAGCTATGTATCCGCCGACCGCTTCGTGAACATCTTCTATCGTGAGCTTCCTCTCGTTGTAGTATCCAGGCTCGGCTGAGCCTCCGTAGAGGTATATCGACGGCCTGTTTATCCGGGCCATCGCCATCATCAATCCTGGCTGAGTCTTGTCGCAGCCTCCAATACATACAAAGCCATCGAAGGCATGAGCGACGATCTGCGCCTCAACGGAGTCAGCAATCAATTCGCGGCTCACCAAGCTATACTTCATTCCCTCTGTTCCCATAGTTATGTTGTCGTTGACGACTATCGTTGGCATTGAGAGAGCCAGCGCCCCACCAGTCACTACTCCATCCTTCACGTACCTCGCCAGGCTTAGTGTGTGGAAGTTGCACGGCCCCACCTCGCTCCACGAAACCACGACGCCGCATATTGGCTTCCCAAAGTCATAGTCGCTGAAACCAACGGCCCTGAGGAAGGCCCTGTGAGGCGCGTTCAGAATGCCCCAATACCTATCACTACTCGGCAAATCCACACGCGAGTCATTATCAACCATAATAGTAATAAAAAGGAGGAGAAAGATATTAAAGTATAGAACCATTAATTTTTGAGTAATTGTATTGAAAGTTTTAGCGCCGTCGTTAGAGTCGGTTTAGCTACACATCGTTGCTTTACTCAGCTCTAAAAATATATATCTCTGCGTTATTTTCTCATTGAGATGTCCAATGATCCTTCCTAAAGTTGTGTCTGAAAATATTTTGAGACGTAAGAAAGCCTACATCGACTATAGAAGTACAAGAGAAGGACTAGAATTTGAGAAGGAGAGAAGAGAGCACGAAGAAAATGTAAAAAAGATACTCAGTAGAGAATCAATTGACAGATTAGATGAAAGTGCTCTTCTGTCGTTGTCTGAAAACATTTATGCCTTTATGTGGTGGACCAGAAAGGAATATCTGGTAGATTATTGGATAAAGGGAGCTGGAGGCTTAGACCGACTGAGACATTATTTGAAAGGACTGCTATACTCTGATAGCAGTTTGCCTGAGAGATTCGACACCTTCCGTAGAAATATAAAAGGCATAGGTGTCGCAATGATAACGGAGATACTCACATATTTTAATCCAAAAGATTACGGCACATGGAACAGAAGAGTGAAGGAAGCATTGATTAGACTTGGTATGGATGATGTCAGCAAAATATCGCCGAACAAATTAACCGGGCAAGAATATGCTTCAATCATTAAAACACTTAGAGATATAGCGAGTCTTTTAAGAGATCCTGAAAAGTTGCCAAATCCGGACTTATTAGATGTTGATTATTTTCTATACTATATTTCAATGATTGCTAAGGAAGAGGAACATGAACCTGAAGAAGCATATGATCATGACGAAATTGTTAATATGTTGTTAAATATAGGGAAGGGTTTAGGCTTCGATGTTTCTAGTGAAGCTCCATTAGTATCTGGGACAAAAATAGACGTGGTATGGTTGGCAAAAATAGGCAATCTAGGAGAGTTAAAATATGTTTTCGAAGTCCAAATTAAAGGTAGCATAGATTCTCTACTTATTAATTTAGTCAGGGCATCCCAGGATCCTGCCGTGCAGAAAGTTGTGGCCGTTGCAAACGAAGAGGAACTCGAAAAGATAAAGAATGAGTCATCTAGCTTGAAGATACTCTCCGATAAACTGGTATTTTGGAGTATAAAGGAGGTCGCAAGG
>CAYTRT010000008.1:6463-46622 GCA_964440295.1 uncultured Nitrososphaeria archaeon | reverse complement strand
CCTTTAACTTCCTTCTCATCTCCCTTGAACCTGAACGTTACCGTTAAGTATTTTTTTCGCCTAAGACCAGCTCTCCCGGACCCATTCCAAGCAGCTCAGAGAGCTTCACAAGCCTCCTAGCCGAGACCCTCGCAGTAAGACTGCTGCCACGAGCCACGCTCCTAAACCAACGCCTAACCTGATCATCCTCGAGGAACAACCTGTATTTCGCCACGAGAGCCAGTACGGCGCCTATTCGGACATTTTTGAGTGCAAGTATGAGTATACTCCGACTTTTAGGACCTTTAGGCTGAGGAGAGCGCATTTAAGCCTGACTGGACTAAGCTCTATCCCGAGCATCTCGAGGATGTCCTGCCTGCTGAGCTTCTTGACGTCCTCGATCCTCATGCCGATTATCTTCTCCGTGAGTTTAGAGGCGGAGGCCTGGCTTATAGCGCATCCCCTGCCCTTAAACCTTACGTCGCTTATCACACCGTCCTTCACCTTTATGAAGAGCTCAACCACGTCTCCGCAGAGTGGGTTTGAGTCCCTGACATGTATGTCTGGATCTTCCAGCTCGCCGTAGTTCCTCGGATTCCTGTAGTGGTCGAGAATCTCGTCGAGCTCCGACGACGACATCAAATAATATTTAACACTATCCCGGTAATAACCATTTGTATCATCGCAAAAATTCAGGTCGTAGGTCTGGCTACTATTCTGCAGTGTTGGTCGCCGAGGTTAATGCATTCAACCTCCTCTGCTGAGTAATCTCTGCCCATCGTGTTTGTCGCTATTCCGGCAATCAACCCACGCGTCCAGTTGCTCGACGGTAGTCGTCTAAGCCTTGCCTGTATCTGGCACTCTAGGCAGTCTTTCAATGTTGCCTCGATTCTATCATCTATCCTCGTGATGCTGACCTCTCTTGCGTAGCCGAGCGAACGTAGGAATAGCCCCGCAATTCTGAGCCATAGGTCGATGTCGGAGACGTTGAGAAGCACCCTGTGACTTGTCGCGCCCTCTATTCCAGCTAATTTCCCTGCATGGTATAGAAAAGCCCCAGCCGAGTCTCCGAGTATGTCGTATAGTCCTTGAAAGAAGCCGGTCAGTGCTGGGAAGCTTATGATCAATGAGCGTCTACCAAGCGTTCCTCTGTAGTCGAAGAACATGTCGCTGACTAGTCCAGGAATCTGTGAGTGATGAATGACCAGCTCTTTGACATTCTCTGACCGCCTGATCTCCGTGGCTAAATCCTCTAGTTGCTCATCGCTAATTTTTGATATATCTACGATGAGGGATAAGAATGCCTCGTCAAAGTTCTCAATGTTGCGGCACATATCGACTGCGACTACATCTACATCTAAGCCGCGCATGACCTCGCAGAGATCTGAGATTCCGCGAGTGGGATGAGTGAGGACTAAACCAATGTTAGCTAGCCTCCTACCCGGCAAGTAGTACAGAATTGATAGATCCCTAAAACGAGGCAATAACAATCACACGGTAATTAAAATATATATGCTGTATTTAAATATTTATAATAAAATTAAAATTTTGATTAAATTATGTCTTGAGCGTTTTCTGAACAATCTCTTTGAATTCCTCGTCTGTCACTGGTCCCTTCTTCTGGATTGAGAGGTTCTTAACCTGCGTTAGGATATTGTTTATCTGCTCCTCGGTTGCCTGTATGCCGAGCTCTCTCAGCTTGGCCGCTATCGAGTGTCCTCCACTCTTCTTTCCAAGGATAATCTTGAACTCGTTGCCGACTAGTTCTGGAAGATATGGTAGGGCCCCCTGCAGGTATCCCTCGTCCCTGAACCTCACGGAGAACATCACGGCTATTCCGGCCTCGTAGGCAAACGATTGGTCACCCACGACCGGCTTGATCGGCGGCATCTTCACTCCAGACGCAGCCTCGACGTACTTCGAGAGCTTTCGCAGATTCTCAAGCCTAAGACCAATATCCATGTTCAACAATATTCTCAAAATCACCGCGACCTCCTCAAGCGCCGCACCGCCTGAGCGCTCACCTATGCCGTTCACGTTCGTATGAATTACCTCCGCGCCTGCAGTAACTGCGGAAACAGAGTTGGCGACTGCGAGGTTCATATCGTTATGGCAGTGAACCTCTATTGGGACGTCTACCCAAGACTTTACCTGCCTGATCAGGTGGGCGAAGCCCCAAGGAGCAGTCACCCCGAACGTATCTACTATCGCTATTGCATCAACCTTGGCATCCTTAACCACCTTTGTTATCAGTGCTTTGAGATACTCAGGATTCGCACGAGTACTATCAACGCAGAAGAAAGTAGTGTGCAGTCCATGAGCCTTCGCGTACTGAGCCGCGTCGACGGCCATCTCTAGGACTCTCTTCTCGTCCCATCTGTATCCTCGCTCTATCAGTGTCTTTGAAGAGGGCAGCTCTATCAATACTCCCCACACATCTGCTCTCAGTGAAGTGTCTATGTCGTCTCTTCTAGCCCTGCAGAATGCCTTTACTTTAGCCTTCAATCCCAGCTGCGCGATCTGCTTGACTGCCTTGAAGTCGTCTTCAGAGACAACGGGCATACCCGCCTCTATTCTATGCACGCCGACTTCGTCCAGTAGCTGGGCAATCCTGACCTTCTCATCAGACCTAAAGACGACCCCAGGACATTGCTCGCCGTCCCTAAGCGTAACGTCATATATCTCGACCTTCTTCGGCAAATTCATGCTGGAGAGAACCTCTGGAGCAAAGTTAAAAGGACTAACGAACCACTTATCACCAATCCAAGGAGTAGAGCTCATCGTTAATAATGCAGCCGTCCTTTATTTAACTATTAATAAAAGAATCACGATCAAGTGATGATCATGAGAGGAGTCAGTGAAGACTCGATGTCGGGGCTTAGCCAGCTTGAACTATTCTTCAGGCCAAGATCGGTCGCGGTCATCGGCGTCTCAGCGACGAGGGGAAAGATAGGTCATGAGATTCTGAGAAGCATTGTCGAAGGAGGATACGGTGGAAAGATATATCCAGTCACTATATCGGCGAAGGAGATATTAGGGCTCAAGTGCTATGAGACTGTCTCGCAGATCCCCGAGCCAGTAGATCTAGCAGTCTACGCACTGCCCTCAAGCCTCGCACCCCAGATAATCGAGGAATGTGGCAAAAAGGGAGTGAAGAACGTCATAATTGTTTCTGGAGGATTCAAGGAGGTGGGCGGATCAAACGTGGACCTCGAGACAGAGGTCGTCAACATCGCGAGGAGATACGGCATGAGGATCATCGGCCCAAACTGCATAGGCGTCTTCGACGGCAAGAGCAGGTTTGACACGTTTTTCCAATCTCGCGAAAGAATGGTCAGGCCTCCGCACGGCCCAATTTCATTCATCACTCAGAGTGGGACCTATGGCGTCGCCTTCCTCGAAGAAGCTGCAGAGGACGGCGTGGGTATAAGCAAGATGGTTAGCTTCGGAAATAAGGCGGACGTAGACGAGGCAGACCTGATCAGATATCTAGGAATGGACGAAGACACGAGGGTAATTGCAATATACATGGAGGCAGTCGTCAATGGTAGAAGATTCATAAAGGCCGTAAGCGAGGTCAGCGCAAAAAAACCAATAGTCATACTGAAGTCTGGGAGGACAAGCCTCGGAGTAAAGGCTGCAAAATCGCACACCGGCTGGCTTGCAGGATCATACCAAGTCGCCAAGTCCGTCTTCAAACAGGCAGGAATAGTCGTCGCTGAGGACTTCGAGGAACTATACGACGCAGCAAAGGCACTCGCGCTCCAACCACTCCCCAAGGGTAGGCGGGTCGGCATGCTTACAAACGGAGCGGGCATGACTGTCTCGGCCTGCGACGCAGCAGAGCAGAGAGGAATACTCGTCGGGACCTACAGCGAGGAGACGAGAAAGAAGCTCGAGGATGCACTTCCGAAGTTTGCTCTAGTTCGCGAGGTCGTGGACCTGACCGGAAGCGCTACATCTAAGGAGTACAAGATCACGATGGAGGCCCTGCTGGGCGACGATGGCATAGACCTCGTGATGCCGTTCTTCGTCTTTCAGGACACGCCACTCGACGAGGGAATAATCGACGTCTTGCCAGAGATGCAGCGATATGGAAAACCAATACTCGGAGTTTATTCGCGCGGCATCTATGGAAGGGAAATCGCGAAGAAGCTCCAGATGCGTGGCATACCCTTCTACAGGTCGCCGGAGCGGGCGATAGCAGTCGCGTCATACATGATGTGGCTCAGCGAGTATAGGGCGACGATCGATAAGAGAGCGATTATTAAGGCTCCGGAAATTCAGGTCGAGGCTGGGAGGACTCACGGAGTCATCGAGTCCGCGCTGGGCGATGGGAGAAGAGTCCTCCTCGAACACGAGGGGAAGGAGCTCCTGAAGAGTTATGGTATCCCAGTTGCGGAGAGTAGGATCTCGAGGAGCGAGAGCGAGGCCGCGGACCTGGCGGACAGTATTGGTTATCCAGTCGTCTTGAAGATAGTTTCGCCTGACGTTATCCATAAGAGCGATGTGGGAGGAGTCGTCGTCGGGCTGAAAGACAGAGACGAGGTAAAAAAGGCATACAGGACGATCTTGGAGAACGTCGAGAAGAGGGCGCCGGGGGCCAGAGTCGTCGGCATACTGGTCCAGAGAATGGCGCCTCAGGGACTGGAAGTGATAGTCGGAGGAGTGAGGGACGAGGAGTTCGGACCAGTCGTGATGTTCGGGCTCGGAGGAATATTCGTGGAGCTTATGAGGGACGTCACCTTCCGGAAGTCTCCGATAACAGAGTTCGAGGCCCTCGAGATGATCCGGGAGATAAGGGGATACCGAGCCCTCAGGGGATTCAGGGGCCAGCCCCCAGTCAACGAGGAATCCCTAGCAAGAATCTTGACGAGGCTCTCAGACCTATTGATGGAGCAGCCAAGCATAAAGGAGATAGACCTTAACCCAGTCTTCGCCTACCCCGACGGAGCAATAGTCGCAGACGTCAGAGTACTGCTAGAGTAATTACTCCTAAGAGTTATTAGAATTTAGGGGCAACTAATATGCAGATGACGGCCCAGAGGCATAAGACTAGAAAGGTAGTCCTGATGACTCTGCTCGGCGTCTTAGTATTTATCCCGAAGCTCATTCTACCAACTCCGCTCGATAAGATCCTTATAATCGCCCAGGCACTGGTTCTCAGCCTAGCGAGTATTCTGATTGGAAGGCTAGGGGCTACATACACAGCATTCATCGGTGGACTACTCACGACAATCATAAGGCCGGTATTCTTTCCATTAACGCTCCTATTCGCAGTTGTTTACGGCTTGTTAATCGACGGAAGCTTCCTCCTTCTCAGAGTTAAGTCATCATCGGGAATTAGGCATCGCAGGCTTGTGTTGTCAACCATCATCAGTACGGCTCTCGTGGGGATATCGTCATATTACTTCACGGTCTACACCATTAAGATGCTGCCGAGGAGTCTCGTGATGGAGTTCATCATCATGGTGGCCGGCATCCTAGGAGGAGCAGCAGGTGGGTGGCTTGCAACTATCCTGCTAAGAAAGGGACTAGAGAGATATGCTGATACATGAAAACACTGCGGGCCGTTGATGCTATTGATACATGCTTTCCGGCGGCTTAGTTGCCTTCATCATCATTTCTAGTAGTTCTCTGCATAGCTCTCTAGTCTCTACTAATGCCTCTGCCAGCTCGTTGATCGTCACTATTCCGACAAGCTTGCCGTCCTTCTCAATGACCGGCAGTCTCCGGAAGCCGTAGCTCGCCATTAATTTGACTGCGTCTATTAGGCTGGAGTCAGGCTCTATGGCTATTACTGGATAGGACATTATTTCCTTGACCTTTATAGATGTGTGGTTTATTCCAGTCGCTAGTACTCGTCTGACTAGGTCCCTCTCAGTCACTATTCCGACTATCTTGTTCTCACTAGTGACGAGGAGGCAGCCCACATTCATGCGGTCCATCATTATTGCCGCCTCCCTTATCGTTCTCTCGGAGTCTATCATTATGTCTACCCGCCTGGCTAGTGAGCCAACCTTAATTTCCTTCTCGCCACCTATTTCCCCGCTCATGCAGCATCAGTATTATTGAGCGTCAAAGTTGTTTATAACCGATGCTTAACCAAATTCTTAGAGAAGCCAGAAAGCCGTTTTTTTCGCGTGGATTCATATTCTATATACTCAAACTATAAATTACCACTTCATGATTGATTATTCGTTGAGAGTTGGGAGAGGCGACGTGTTCTGCTCCTGGTAAGGTCATACTGACGGGCGAGCACTTCGTTGTATATGGAGCGAGGGCCATCGCTGGCGCCATTAATCTCAGGGCATACGCCACGGCTACTACTAGGAACGACGGAGTAGTCTCGATCTCTTCGGAGGACATGGGCATCTCCGCCGAATGGCGTGGAGCCGAACTCGTAAAAGAGTCTAAGCGCGGCGTCTCAGACAGGCTTAGGCCCCTCCGAGAGGCGCTAATGGCGGTTCTCAACAAAGTTAGCGGCAATGGAATCTCCGTGAGCATTACTTCCGAGATTCCGAGGGCCTCTGGACTCGGCTCCTCTGCCGCTGTCTCTGTCTCGTGCGTGGCTGCCGGCCTTCACGCCTATGGCTACAAGCCGTCCCAAAGCGAGATAATAGACCTCGCATCGATTGCTGAGGGGATCATTCACTATAGGGCATCGGGGGTCGACCTAGCCGTCTCTACTTATGGCGGAGTCATATCTTACAGGCGTGGAAGTCACCCAGTGATGATCAATATTAAGAAGCCGATCTCCCTGCTGTTGATAGACGTCGGAACGCCGAGGAGGACCGGAGACATGGTTAGACACGTATCGCAACTGCGGGAACAGTACATATCGGTCTTCGAGAAGCTCAGGGAGACCGTCGAGGAGATTACCTCGGAATGCGAGTTAGCGCTCATCAATAACAGGTACGAGAGGCTGGGCGACTTGTTGACTATTAACCACAACATTCTGAGGGCGATCGGAGTCTCCACAAGGGACCTCGACAACGCTCTAGAGCTCGCAGTGAAGTCAGGCGCGATCGGTGGAAAATTGACGGGAGGCGGCGGAGGCGGATGCCTGATCGCCGTCGTAAAGGAAGAGGAGATCGACATGGTTTATAAGAAGTTGATGAGGAGCTACAACGTCTACAAGGTAGTTATACCGCAGGATGGCGTTAGATGTGAATCTTATAAGCCTGAATAAATTTAAATAAGGCAGCCAAAAAATTCTATACGCTGTGATGATTTTGCCGAGTCCTGAATAGATGAGGACTCCTAGGTTATCTGAGCAGAAACATAAAATTATGCAGGCTAGCTGGGCCGGTTAGCGTCCAGCTGCTTCGTTAAATCCCGATCAATGAGCCTATGAGTATTCCTGCGATCATCGTTATGCCGAACTTCATAGTTAACTGCGCGGTCATCGGGTCGGCGGCGTCTGGAACAGCGTGTCTAAATATTTTGATGAGCCTGATCGCCCTCGGCAGCGTCAGTAGGGTCAGAAATGTTAGTGGTGTCAGAAATCTCCCAACGACTAGCAAAGCAGTGATTACGTATGTCGAGGCTATCATCGCGATGTAGAGTTTTATTGATCTTTCCTGGCCGAGCATTATTGCAAGCGTCTTTATGCCGGCTGAGCGGTCATACTCGATGTCGCGTATGTTGTTCGCGAACAAGACTAGTCCGACGAGTATGCCGAGCGGGAGTGAGGCAGCCATTACGCCTATGTCTATCTGCCCAGTCAGGACGTAGTATGTTCCGCCAGTCATTAGCGGCCCCCAGATCAGGATGACAGAGGGCTCGCCCAACGCGCGGTACTTAAGCATCAGCGGCCTCGCCGTGTAGAAGTAGCTGAAGAAGAGCCCGGCCGCAGTGAATAACATGACTATTGGTCCTCTAAAGATTGCGATGAACGTCGCGACGGATAGCACGAATATGTATAGCCCAGCTACGACTAGGGTGAAGGTGCTGGGAGATATGCCGACGCCGAGGAGTGGATGCTGTCTGTACCTAGCGGTCGGCGCCTCCGTCGTGTCGACTCTATGCTTGACGTCGAAGTAGTCATTAGCCATGTTAGTAGCGGCATGAAACGCTACGAGGCCGATGAGCGTGAGCGTGAGGAGTAGGGGGTCGAGCCAGCCCCGTATGAATGCGAGGACACCTCCGAGACCCACAGACATGACAGTCATGACGAATGACCAAGGCCTAGCATACTGGATCCAAGCACTCAGGCCCATCAAGAAAAGAGAGTGAGGTGCTTTTTATTTAAGAATTATTGAAGAGGCGCAATTATGAATACTAGCTCTGTCCAAACTATATGTGAGATGGACACAGATGACAACGAGCCGGTCCTGACGTATAGTAGTCCCCAAACCATGCCGGCGATGAAGGCTATCATCATTAAGGGAACATTCATCGTCCAGAGGTGTACAGTGGAGTAGATCAACGACGCAACCAGCAGCGCGTAGATAATCCCCAACGCTTCTCTGAGCTCTTGTAGTAGGAATCCCCTCCAGAAAATCTCCTCGCCGATGCTCGTGAAGATTAGTAGGAGAGCAATGTAGAGCGGCTCGGCCTCCCTCCTCAATAGATATACTTCTCCAGCGCTCGAAGCGACGTATGGTTCAAGCAATGCATAGCCAGCGAGGAGTAGGAGGTATAGTCCAAGCCCAACCAATACTCCGCTAAGCAGGCTCAGCGGCCTAGTTTTTCTGAAGCTTTGGAGAAGCCTTCTGCCCCTCATCCAAAATGAGATCAGGATTAGGGCAGCAACCGAGAAGGCTAGGCGCAGCCAAAACGTGGATAGGCTTGTACTGAACGTAAAGAACCAAAGCGCATAAGCAGCTAAGACAGATATTAGAAGCCGCCCCCACATAATCGTAACCAAGCCTCACAGTCCACCATTTCTACTTCTCTGAGTCTTCGCTAAGCCATAAATTCGGCGAGACTTTTGTAGACGCACTTATGGTATTTAAGGTTTTATCTATTATAGTTGGAGACGTATGTTATCTATATATAGAGATATTACGAGATATATCTCATGCATACGGGGAATTTCTTCGAGCCCTGGACCATGGGCGGAATACAAAGAGTCAAGCATCTATGGGGCAGGTTCTTAAAGCCGCTGAGGAGGGGGGACTTCAGACTACTAGTGCTTGAAGTCCTAAAGAAGCGGCCGATGCATGGATACGAGGTCGCCAAAGAGATAAGCGAGATGTTCGGAGGCTTCTACGAGCCGAGCCCAGGAGTGGTCTATCCTACGCTTCAGTGGTTGGAGGACGAGGGATACGTCAAGGCTGAGCAGGTAGACGGTAAGAGGGTCTACAGCATAACGGAGAACGGACTAAAATTCCTAGAGGAGAAAGAGGAAAGCGTCAAGAGACTGCTAGATGCATGCACAAGTATCATGGAGAATGAGAGGCTAAAGCTGTTCAACGCTGGCAGGAGGCTCGCACAGACAATCCTCCTACTGATGCCCGACGCGACCGATGAACAGCTGAGAGAAGCAGTCAGGATAATTGAGGATGCGAGGAGAAGAATAGCCGAGCTGATGATGAAGTAGATGACTGCGATAACGGTCGAGAGACTAGTCAAGAGTTATGGAAAGGTTGTAGCAGTCGACGATGTGTCCTTCGCGGTCGAAGATGGAGAGCTATTCGGATTTCTCGGCCCGAATGGTGCTGGAAAAACAACGACGATCAACATCCTGACGACGCTTATCAGACCTACGTCTGGCAAGGCCATCGTCGGAGGCTTCGACGTCGTGACAGAGGCGGATAAGGTGAGGAGAATAGTTGGACTCGTCCCCCAAGACATTACTGTTGACGACGACTTGACCGGCTGGGAAAACCTGATGCTCCATGCTGGGCTTTATCACCTCGGGAGGCAGGAGGCAAAGAGGAGGGCCAGGGAAGTCTTGGAGCTCGTCAACTTGCTTGACGCCGCGAATAGAAAGGTTGAGACTTACTCGGGAGGTATGAGGAAGAGGCTGGAGCTTGCGGCTGGCCTGATGCATCAACCGCGCATCCTCTTCCTAGACGAGCCTACGCTGGGCCTAGACGTGCAGACGAGGTCTGCTATTTGGGACTACGTGAAGAAGCTGAGGAGCGAGTTGGGAATGACGATCTTCCTGACGACTCACTACATGGATGAGGCTGACGCGCTCTGCGACCGAATTGCAATAATAGACCATGGAAGGATAAGGGCCATAGATACGCCGATGAACCTCAAGAACAGCCTCGGAGGAGACATAATAGAGCTTGGGGTCATTCATAATAATCCTGAAGAAGTCACGCAGTTGCTGAGCATGATTGACGCTGTGAAGAGGTCTACGTACACGGGTGGAGTATTCAGAGTGACAGTCGAGAAGGGAGAGGAGACGCTGCCGATAATGCTTGAGGCACTGCTGAGAAAGGGACTCAGAGTAACCAAGGTAATCATGAAGAAGCCCACGCTTGACGAGGTCTTCCTTGAATACACTGGCCGGACGCTCAGGGAGGAGCAGGGCAGCTGGGAGGAGACTCGTAGGCAATACGCGATAATCAGGAGGATGAGGACTTGATGGACGTCTTGACTGAAGTCTACGTCCTGCTCGACAGGGAGCTCAAGAAGTGGTACAGGTCGCCATTCCTGATGACGATGACGATCATCCAGCCAGTCATATGGATGGGACTCTTCGGAAAGGCGCTGAACCTGACAGGCATGTTCCAGATACCTGAGGAGCTCCTCAGTCAGCTGCCACCAGCCGTCACCTCACAGATCGCTCAGCTCTTCAATAGGATGACGGTGAGCCTCTTCGGCACCGCGGAGCTGGACTATTTTTCATACATGTCGGTCGGCATGCTCTCGATAGTCATACTGTTCACATCAATGTCAAGCGGGATGTCGATAGCCTGGGACAGGCGTCTAGGCTTCCTCAACAAGCTACTCGTATCTCCGATAAAGCGGGGATCAATAATTATTTCCAAGGTCTTGTCAGGCGTTGTCAGGTCGGTGATACAGGCCGTGCTCGTAATGCTCTTCGCAGTCGCCCTCGGCGCAAAGTACAACCTCGCAGGGCCGCTGGCGCCTCTCGTGGTCCTGCTCGCACTTACGCTCCTCTCGCTTGGACTGTCATCCCTCTTCGTCTCGCTAGCTGTTAGGCTGAAGAGCTGGGAGTCGCAGATGGCGGTAATGAATCTGCTGAACCTGCCGTTGATGTTTGCGAGTAATGCGCTGTATCCGATAAAACTAATGCCTAGCTGGCTTCAAGTTGTCGCCTCGGTGAATCCGATCAGCTACGCGGTCGACGCGGTTAGACAGGCGCTCTTGCTGGGATCATCTGCAAGCACCCCCACACTGCTCCTAGACCTCGGAGTACTTGCGGCCTTTGCCTTGGCGCTTGCGGGTGTCGGCGTCCTCGTCGCTGACCGTGGATTGAGGAGGAGCTAGACCTACGCATCTATAACGCATAGTGGAAAATCTATATCGATGAACAATATCTCTATATGCACTAGTTTTGAATGACGTCGAAGTAGTGGTTCCGATTGAGAGATTAGAGGCGTGGATAGATGAGGTTAGGCCTAGGCGCGTTTTGATACAGGCGCCGCTGGGACTGAAGCAGGCTATACCACTCATTGTTGATGCTCTTGGCAAGAGGGGTATTGAGGCTTTTGTCTCGATGAGCGCAACTTGGGGTGGATGCGACGTAGCAGTCAGGGAGGCCAAGGAAATTGGCGCTGACGGATTAATCCACGTCGGACACACGCAGTTCCTAACAAGTCATCCGTTGCCAGTACTGTTCATCGAGGCTTGGTACTCTGACGCTGGGCCTCTTCTGAGACTTGCTTCTAGGGTCGTCGAGGCGCTCTCTGGTTATAGCTCCGTGGGCCTAGGATCGACGGCTCAGTGGACGATACACCTACCGAGGTTTGCGGAAGAGTTGAAGAGGTCTGACCTCAGGGTCTTAATTGGCCGACGGGGAGCGAGGGCCATACATGAGGGGCAAGTGCTTGGCTGCGACTACTCGTCGCTCAGGTCAATAGAGGAGATGGTTGACTGCTTCGTCGTCGTTGGATCGATGTTTCACGCATTGGGCCTCGCGTTGACCTCGCCGAAGCCTGTGCTTGCCGTCGATCCAGAGTCTCAGAGACTCGAATGGATGGAAGAGACTGCTAGAAAGGTCTACTCCCAGAGGTATGCCAGCATTGTCAAGTTCAGGGAGGCTAGGAGGATAGGCGTGATTGTGAGCGTGAAGCCTGGCCAGATGCATCTCGGACTCGCGAGAAAACTGAGAGACATGCTGAGACGGCATGGATACGAGGCGGACATCTTAGTGACTGACGAGGTCTCTGAGACCCTCTTAATGGAGGGCAGGTACGACGCCTACGTAAACACGGCCTGCCCCAGACTCAGCATAGAGGACCAGGCCCGCTTCTCCAAGCCACTCTTACTGCCATCAGAAGTAATGGTCGCAGTCGGAAAGCTAAGGTGGGAAGAAATAATAAAGAACGAGCTATTCCTATCGTTGAGTCTTCCAGAAAAATGATGATTAGCTCTTAGCATGCTCAGACTGCTTTAAGGCCACTGATCTCAGACTACTTAGGACGAAGTTTCTGAATCCTACGTGTCCGCCGAGCGCGGCCATGAAGGCTGCCATAACAGATATTTCGAAAGTGCCCTTGATTAGGATCGGGAGCCAAAGCCCGTAGAGAAATTCAGGCGCGCCTGGAAGAAGCAGCGGCACGAAGATGGAGAAGACGGCGTAGATCCATGCTGCTTCGGGAACGTAGCTCAGCAGGACGACTGGTGCGTAGTAGAGGCTGCTCCTGCTTGTTGGGTTAAAGACCTTCGCGAGTAGTCCCGCAGTGACTCCGACGATTGCCTTACCTATCGACGTAGTTACTCCAAGGGGGCCGAGGCTGCCGAGGGGGCCGAACCATATCGAAGGGACGATGCCTGCCAGCAGTCCCGTGATTCCTCCGATGACTGGGCCTCCGAAAATCGCGGCGACGAACACTGGAAGGAGCGAGAAGTCAAGGGCTACCTGCTGGATCATTGTGGGAGCGATGGTTATGAATGCAAGCACGTTGCCCAGCGCCGACATCATTAGGACGAAGCTCCACTCCTTGCTTCCCATCCTCAACTACATTCACAGATATACAAGTCTCCCTATATTTAGTTGTGACACTCATTATACCAATTTAGGATAATGTTTGACAAAAAATTTAGTAGCTATAACAAATTTTTATGTTAATTTTGTTGCAAAATTTAACAACTCATTTATCAGTTCTGGCTTAGCTATTGATACAACTCTTGATCGCCCAACCTCGTAGATAGTAATTAGGCCAGCGTTCTTAAGAATCGATACATGGCGATAAACCGCCGTGTACCTCATCTTAAGCATCCTTGAAATAGCCTTTATGTGCAAAGGCCTATTACTCTCAGAAACTATCTTCAGTATTTTTAATCTAGTTGGATTTCCAAGTGCGTTAAATATTACTGAAATTTTTGTTAATATTTCCTCATTCACGCAGAACGATGCAAAAAGAGAGACATAAAAGCTTTTATCGATTACAATTTTTTGAGTAGCTATCCATGATTGATAAATAACAATTAATATAGGCATGCTGATGCCCACGGCGCCTCTCAGTTCGACGCTCAGGATCTCTGTCGTCGCGCTCTTCGGCGGGCTCTCGGCGCTCCTCACGGTTTTTCCGCTTGATTTTCCCTTCCCGCTCATTCCCTACCTGAGGTTTGACCTGGCCGAGATACCGGTGTTTGTTGTCTTTATGCTATATGGGCCGCTGGCAGGCCTGCTTACAAGTATTACGTACCTCGGAGTCCTCTTGCCAATAACTATGGGAGAGTGGCTCTGGCCCATCGGGCCTTTCCTCAAATTCCTAGCCGTAGCGTCCCAGATAGTCGGCATGTATCTCGGATTCAGAGCCTACCGCCTAGTTAGGAGGGGTGGATACGCCTCATTCTTTACCCAGCTCACACTGCTCGGCATGACTCTGAGGATAATCGCCATGACGCTAGGCAACTACGCGGTCCTGACCATGACGTCGCAGGTCGAGTACGTGGCCAGCCTGATGAGAGTGATAACTGGATGGAGCCTCTCGTCAGGCACAGAGGTACTGGTAATCGTGCTGGCGCTGACAGCGGTCTTCAACGCCCTGCACACTCCCCTATCAATGATGCCCGCAGCCCTGCTAGTCAAGAAAATATCCAGCGAGGGCTCGGTGATTAGTTACCGTGGCGCGTGGATGGTCAGGGCCATAGGTGGAGATGGATCAAAAAATCTCTGAAGCCTACTCATTCATTATGTTCTTTGCCTCGCTCATCGCCTTTTCGTAGAGCTCCCTACTTATACATGAGCATTCCAACAGCTTTTCAAGCTCCTCAGCATCTATTATCTTCTTCTCACCATTGGGCTTCTCGACCACGTCTATGCCTAGGTCGATGTACCACGCGTGGCTCTCGTAGACGTGGATAGGCGTGGAGATGTTTATGTATCTGCCCTTCTCAGCGTTGCCCAATCCATAGTACCTAGTGTCCATCCGCCAGCTGAACCTCTTGATCCTGCTTATCGATACGTCGCCCGGAGTCTTGTCAACCTCGAGGCCGTCGTACTTCCCGAAGCACCTGATTATCCGCTTACCTATCAGTACGTCTCCACTGCGATAGAACCTGAACGGACCTAGTAGTATTTTTCCTGAGAGGGGCTTTGTGTGGTGGATCATCGCTGAGCACCCCCTCCTCGGAGCCAGCCTGTTCACAAGGTCGAGTATCCTACGTTCGGCCAGCTCTCTGTCCAGCGCCCCCGACTCGACGAGCTCTTCAAGCATGCTTACCACGTTTGAGAGCGTCTCTCCACCGGCCCTGCATAGATGATGATAGGGCAGAGTGTACGTAATCTTCGACCTGATAGCGTCTAGAAATGCCTTGGCTTCCGCCGGGAAGTAGGCCCTAGCACTGGCCACTCTTCCGACCAGCCTTATTGGAGTGGTGACTACTTGCCACGATATCTTTCTGAGCTCCTGCATGATTTCTCCGACCGCGTCTGGACTTCCAAGAAGCTTGACGCCCTCCTTATCGCCTGTGTCGTTTATCACTACTTCGGGCGCCGTCGTGGACGAGTGGGGCCCGAACCTCTCCTCCTGGCTCCTCGTCGGGTTAACAAGCTCGTGTCCGAGATCTAGGAGGTACTTCGTGATCGAGGTGGAGTATATTCCTCTGATGCTAAACCTCAACTCTATTCCCGTCCTTCTCTGAGCAGCTTGAGACGCTTCTTAACGAGCTCATTTAGGAGGGAGCCGTCAACCCTTCCTCTATAGGTCTTCATGAGTCTGCCCATCACCTGTCCGGCAGGGTCTGACTTGGGCTGAGCAGACAATGTCTCGGCTATCAGCCGGTCTATCTGCTCCACCACCTCCTCCATGGGCGGCGCCTTGAGACCCAGCTTCTCAACTGCCTCCAACGCAGACACCTCCGGGTTGTGGGAGAGGTATGTGAGGACCTGTTTCGCTGATTCCTTCGCGGTCAGTCCCTCCACAACCAGCCTGAAGTATTCTTTGACCTTATCGAAGCTCACCTCGTCGACTGGATGGCCCTCCCGTCTCAGCTCCTTGTAGCCCTCAGTAAGGAAGCTGGCGGCGAAGCTCGGCTGAATACCTATCTCCACAAGCTCCTCAAACTCTGAGAGACGTTCAGAGTCTATCAGCTCCCAGACTAGCTGCCTGCTCAATCCGTACCTCTCTGAGAGCCTAGCTGCGAGGTCGTCTAGGGTTGGAGGCAATCGGGCCTCGATCTCTTCTAATAGACGCCGAGTAACCACGAGTGGAGGAATATCTGTCTCCGGATACATCCTAGCCGAGCCAGGTCTAGGCCTCATGTAGAAAGTGGTGCCGTCCGGTCTCGGGCCTCTTGTCTCGCCAGGCACGGCTACTGCTGCCTCCGCGGCTCTATTTCTCACGGCCTCCAGCGCCTCGAGGGCCTCGTGCTGTCTGTCGGCAACCATGACGAAAGCGTCATGCTCTCCCAACCCCAGCCTCGTGGCTACAGAGTTGACCTCTACGTGGCTTATGCCGTAGCCTGGTAGCTCGTCCGAGTGGAATATTCCCTCGACGCCCGCCCACGCCTTTGCATACTCTGCGAGGTCACGTCCAAGCCTTACTGCCTCGTCTCCATGGCTCTTCAGCAGCCCAGCGAAGCCTGGGAGCCTGAGCGCATACACTCTTCCGCCCTCAGCTAGTTTCCTCGAGATTACTTTACTGGACGTTGATGCGAAGATATCGGTCACGTCGATTGGGCGCTCTGAATGTACCATCGCTGGAGTTATTCCTCGTTGCTTCAGCTTCTGCACGAGCCCTAACAGGTGGCTGAGCCTCCTAGCCTCATAGTCGATTATCTTTGGTATAAGGTCGAGCTCCTGCACTCCCTTAACTTCAATTATTCCCGAGCCCCTTATGGAGACGTTGAGGTCCTGGCGGACCGTACCTATTCCCCTCTTTACCTTCCCGGTCGCCCTCAGTATCTTTCCAATCGCGTAGGCCGTCTTTGCCGCCTGCTCCGGACTCGTGATTACTGGAGCTGTTGAGACCTCTATCAGCGGTACTCCAAGCCTCGAAAGGTCATACACGACGTGCGTGGGCTTGGCCTCTACTAGTCTCGCGGCGTCCTCCTCGAGGGTTATTGTCTGTATCGGTATCTCCTGGCCATCAACCACCACTCTCCCACCCACCGCGACTATGCATGTCCTCTGGAAGCCCGTCGTGTTTGAGCCATCTATGACTATCTTCCTCATCACGTGTATCTCGTCCACCGGCCTAGCGTCTAGGAGCCTAGCGACTGTGAGCGCTATCCTTACTGCCTCCTCGTTCAACCTATGCGGGGGCTCCTCATCCATCTCGACGAGACAAGTGCATCCAGGGTCTGCCCTATAAATTATTCGCCGCATCTTCTTCATCTCGAACCTCGCAGCCGGGTCTATCTCGCCTAGCTCCGACTGCGTCTCCCTCAGCCTCCTCGTGAACTCGATTATCCCCTTCCCTCCGGTGGGAGAAGTCCCGCAGTGGCAGAAGAGCTT
Source organism: uncultured Nitrososphaeria archaeon (assembly GCA_964440295.1). Lineage (GTDB taxonomy): Archaea > Thermoproteota > Nitrososphaeria_A > Caldarchaeales > Calditenuaceae > CALIKS01. Next base: position 29,590 of record CAYTRT010000008.1, on the reverse strand, counting down.
CCTCTCTGTGTCGAGCTGCCTGTGAATCTCTACGCCGACCCTAAGGCCGAGTTCTTGGTAGTTCATGCTGCATCCGGCCTCATTCTTGTTGGAAGAGTCCTATGACTTATCTCGCCGGCAATGGGCGTGAGCATGTAGTTCCGCACCTCCTCCAAGTCGCTCGCCCTCGCTAGGACCCACATCAGCTTGACCAGAGCTGTCTCGGAGAGCATGTCTTCGAGGGGCGTCACACCTGCCCTCATGATGTCTCGCCCATTCTCATAGACGTACATGTTTACCCTTCCGTAGCGGCACTGCGATGTCATGCCGACGAATACGCCCATACTCGTCGCCCTCCTCAGGGCTGGGATCCACTCTGACGAAACATGCCCCAGTCCAGTACCTTCAAGTATGATCCCCCTAGTCCCCCTCTCTAGAAGATAGTCAATTATTCCGGGGCCTAGCGATGGGTAGAACTTGATCAGGGCTGCCTTATCGCTGAAGCCTGGCCTGAAAGCGTAGTTGTCGCTTCCGCGCCTGTTGACTGCCTGATCGTTAAGTATTATCTCGCCGTCCCTGACGTAGGCAATCGGCCTCGCATTAACGCTCTTGAACGCGTCCCTACTGCTCGTATGCATCTTCACTACCCTCGTGCCCCTGTGGACAGCGATGACGTCATCAGAGTGCCAGTCATGCATGGCAATCACAACCTCTCCGAAAGTTGCATGTGCCGCTACTCGAACAGCTGCGACTAGGTTTACAGCGGCGTCGCTGGAAGGCCTATCGCTGCTCCTCTGTGCTCCGACCAAGACTATCGGTATAGGCGTGCCCGCCAGCGCGAAGCTGAGCGCCGCCGCTGTGTAGTGCATCGTGTCTGTGCCGTGCGAGACCACTACTCCCGAATACCCATTGCGTATCTTCTCATCCATCTTACGGGCAATCATGTCCCAGTCGCTGGGCGTCATATTCTCGCTGAACTTTGAGAGCAGCACTTCTGCCTCGACGTACGCTATCTCCGCGATCTCTGGAACAAGCGTGATTAGGTCTTCGGAAGTTAACGCGGGCTTGACTGCGCCTGTCCTATAGTCGATCCTACTCGCGATTGTTCCTCCCGTGCTGACGATCGAGACGCGGGGTAGGTTCGGATCTAAGTGTGGCGGCTCCGGCCTCCTAAAGGCAGGCCTAGGCCCAGGGCCGAGACGCTTCACTATCATGTCTTTCGTGATCGCTATGCCTATATTGTATCCGTTCCGGAGCTTTAAGACGATGTATCCCTCTTCGGCATGCTCGTATCTAGACATTAGGTATCCCCTGTAGACCTCGCCGTCGGGCTTGACTATCTCGACCTCATCTCCTACGTCGACTCCAGCACTGATTAGTAGGTCCCGAGCCAGGCCCCTATATCCATGCCAAGACTCAGTCATCTATTAGACACTCTAAGCCAAGATGAATCAACGATAATTAAAGCTTAGCGATCATGGGTCCGTCTGGGATGCTTAGCTCTTTAAAGGAGCTGGAGGTTCTAACTCCTTCTTCTCTCCCTCTAGCACGGCTAGGAGCCAGTGTGGCTCACCACTTAGGGAGATTATCGAGGCATGGTTAAGGCTGTGTATGTAGTCTAACAACTCTCTCAGCATCTTGCCGCACCTTACCAGCTCGCAATCTAGCACCCTCACGCTTAGTCCATGGTTCTCAAGCGTAGAGGCAACCCAATCGACGCCGACCAGCGATGATGCAGCAACCAAGAGGCGCCCACCACTCTTAAGGATCCTCGAGATGTCTGCTAGGAATCTCTTCAGGAATCCCCTGCCATCGGCCCCTCCCCAAGTGTACCTCGGTAGCGGTCTGGGAGACGGGGTCATAGGCGGATTAAGGACTACGAGGTCAAAAGCAGAGTCTCTCAGACACGACGATCCATCACCAACGACGACGTCGGCCCACTCAGCGAGACCATTCAGTCTGAAGTTTCTTACGGCATTTCTACAAGCCCTCAGAGAAATGTCGAGGCAGACGACGCGGCCAGCACCCCTAATCGCCGCCACAATGCCGATTATTCCCGACCCACAGCCGAGGTCCAGTACAATTCGCCCAGATAGATCCCCCATGTTTTTTACGAGCATCTTCGTCGACCTGCGTGGGGGATAGACACCGCTCCAGACGTCTAGTAGCACCTCTCCAAAGCGAGTACGCATCAGTTTTATCATGTAGCACGGCGAATCTATAAGTGTGATCACGCCGCTGGAGGGCGACTACATCTATTCAAAAGGAGTCGGATACTTAGCCGTGAAGGGAGTCGTGCATCCGCCTGGGAGGGTTGTCGCGATTCCAAAATACCCAGAGAGCAGCCGATATATATCGAAGATAGTAAACCTAGAAGATGCCTACGCATATCTAAGAGAGAGGATGCCGGAGGCGATAGTCTTTGACGACCACTCAGGACAAGTACTGCCACAGATACCAATAGAGAAAATATCTAGGCACATAGTAGCTAGGGGGTGGTTCAGGAATAATCAGCCTAGAGACGGGCTGGCCAGTCTGTCCGCTGAGTTCGCCGAGACGGTCTGTAGATACTCAGGCATAGAGATGGAGATAGTTGGGCTCACGGGCTCGATACTCCTAGGCCTACACGGGCCTTCCTCAGACATAGACCTCGTATTCTACTCCGCGAAAAACGCATACCCAGTCATCGAGGCATTAGCCACGCTTCGAAAAGAAGGAAAAACGAGACCAGTCGACCTAAGGCATTCTCACGACTTAGAAGCAAAGAGAAGTGATAGCTCGGTGCCTCTCAGCGAGTGGATAAGACATGAGTCCCGCAAACTCCTATACGGCACCTACAGAGGCGTAGTATACTCTGCGAAGATTGTGCCACTCCCAGACGAGTACTGGGAAACGTATGGCTCAGCGATCTGGCGGGAGCTCGGCAGAGTCGTCCTCACAGCTGAAGTAACTGACGACTCTAGGTCAATCTTCACGCCTAACGAATATGGCATAAGGGTGCTCGAAGTGGTTCGAGGCCCAGAAGAGGGATATAGATGCGGCGTCCTGGCCTCGTTGAGGTCTAGGTTTGCCGAGCAGGCCAAGATTGGGGAGAGGGTGAGAGTCTCTGGAAGGCTTGAAGTCGACCTCAAATCGTGGAGCTACCGGATATTCATCGGAAACCACCGGGAGGACTATCTACTAACGCTTAGCGACACATCATAGATATCTAATCATATGAGAGGAGCGCCACCGCGATTATTGCAAACGCTATCCCGGCCGCGTGCCTTAGAGAGAGAACGTCTCCGAGAATGAGAACCGAAAGGGCGACAGTGACGACTGGATAGACAGAAGTCAGAGGCACAATTATCGATGCCCTCCCACCGCTGAGGGATAGCATGAAACACGTCGTCCCAACTGCTCCTAAAACGCCTGAGAGAACTGCGAACATAGCGGTCGTACCAACGGGCAATCTCGGAGGCCCCTGAGAAAACATGTAAGCTAGCAGGATAATAGAGGAGCCTAGCAGGTTGTAGATGATTATCGATGCCCACGAAGCCCTTTCAAGCACCAGCTTACTGACGAAGCCCCAAAGCCCCCAAGAAAATATCGCTAGTAATGCGTAGATGATCCAAGGCTCGATCCTCATGAGATAATTCACACGCGTCTCTCAATATATATTCAATTCGCCACATCCCAGATTTATTAAACGCCGCATCCAGTAATGGCTGGAGATGGATAGGCCCCTCAGGGATCGTGACTACTTCGAGACGGTTGATTATTGGATCTTCTGTGTGATCGGCGATGTACATCCACCGGGCAGGGTCTTCAGCTTCTTGAAGTATGTTCCCGGAGAGGGGCCGTGGAGGTTCTCGGAGAAGAGCTACGTTCGGCTGATGAAGATATACAGCGTCGAGGAGCTACTGGCGACGATGAATCTCATCAGGGAGTCGAGGCCCGAGTATCTATTCTACGACGAGACTGTCTCGGAGACAATCACTGCGCCGCCCATATCCATGATTCGCAGGGCATTCTACGCAGACGAGGCCGTGTGGCGAATAATGAATAACAAGAATAGGAGCGGCCTTGAGGAAGTCGCCGCGGAGCTCCTATCGTTCCTCTCAGAGCATTCTGGCACACCACTCTCTAGCTTTGGAATAACTGGGTCACTTCTTCTTGGAAATCAACACGAGGGATCTGACGTCGACCTAGTTGTATATGGACGCGAAGAGTTCTGGAGGGTCATGGAGGTGATAGATGAGTATTCGAGGAGCGGCGAATTCAGGCTGCTCCGAGACCTCGGCATTGATGACTGGATCCAGAGGGCCTCGAGGAAGTATCCGCTGCTGAGACCAGAGGACGTCAAGAAACTGTCCAAGAGGGTGGTGAATAAGGGATTCTTTAGGGGCAGGAAGTTCTCGATCTACGGCGTCAGGACTAGACCGATCCATAGCTACGGCGAGGTCATCTACAAATCTAGGGGGAGTCTCAAAGGCGTCTTTAGGATTAAGTCTTCTGAGGAGTCAGGATTTACACCCGCCATATACATGCTCGATGATAACGAGCACGGAGTCGAGAGGTTGGTTACCTATGACATGATGCTTGCATGCAAGTTTAGGCCGGGCGACTTAGTCGAGGCTTCAGGCAAGCTCGAGGACGCATACAGAAATGGAAAACTAGCTTGGAGGCAGCTCCTAGTAGGCTCTTTCAGTGGCTCTGGCCGTGAATACATCAAGCTCCTCGGGTCAGACTAATTGATCACTTCTTGAGGAGCTTCTTGACCACCTCCACCACTCTTAGCTGGTTCCAGATGGGCGTCCATGGAAGCATCACGAACTGGTATCTAGGATCTAGCGCCTTCTCGACTGTTTTTTGATCGCCCTCTGAGAGGTACCCAGAGATGAGTGACTCGGCGTATTCCTCTAACTCGTCGCCGTCTAAGTAGTGTCCCATGTATAGGACACACTCGGCAACGTCCCATGACTGATCCCCCCTCAGGGACGCCTGCTCCAAGTCTACTATCCACACCTTTCCATCGCTATCGATGATGAAGTTGTCTGGCTTGCAATCGCCTACCACGACGCCGCTCTTATGAATCCTGGCCAGCATCGCTCCGCAGGCCCCCGTTATTTCTTCTAGGCCCTTCCTCGATTTTTTAATCCAAGAATATGTGAGATCGACGCCGTCTATTGCCTCCTCCACTATTATTTTTCTCTCCCAGTCTACGTGGATGACTTTGGGAACGTTAAATCCACGCTCTCTCAGGTAGCTTAGAAAGAACAACTCATTCCCAAGCCTTACAGAGGCCGAGTAGTAGAAGTTCCTGAGATGCATGGTCCATATCTTAGCGACTACCCACTTGACGTCTGTCCACGACTCGTACCTCTTGATGAAGAGACTTGCCGCTGGTTCCGAGTCTCTGCGGACGAATGCCACGTACGTCGAGTTGAAGAGCGCGCCCCTCTTCGTTATCTCTATTCTCTCACTCTTCACTCCCGAGTAGTTGCTGACTAGTTCGTAGATGTCCTGGCTAGACGCTAATGAGTGGATGCCAGTCGAGGTTGTGATGTATGCGTACTCATCTGGATCTAGCTGCTGATCCTCAATCGGCAAATCAACGGTCTCCGAGATTAATAGTAGTGGGCTCGTGAGCCCTATTTTTCCCGCCTTGAATAGAGTGGTTATCCGCGAGTTTATTTTTAGGCTTGGGAGTGGCCTGTCCAGGCTACTGAGGTCTAGGCTTTTGGCTACCTCCCTATTGACCGAGTAGTATCCATCAACGCTCCTAGTCAGTAATCCCTCATCGCAGAGACTCTCGAGCTCCTTCTCCACCCTCTTCAACACGGTCCTTAATAGGTCGCTAGACTCATCGGTGATCCACCAGTAGATACGATACGCTGGCGGGTAAAGCGATATTCTAGCTTTGATTTTTTTGTATAAAAAGTATTGGGGGAGAAAGCGCATGTTGAAGACTCCTAAGCCGTAGTCGCTGACTGCGTCGTAAACTATTTCGCGTATTGCTCTCCGGATGTATTTCTGCGTTAGGCTTTTCACTTCTTCTTCGCCTGCAAGTATCTCGTATGGTGTCAGGAGTCTAGAAGCGAAGAATTCTCCCATATTTGATTTTTCCACGTCCTTCACCATGAGGTTTAGACCGACGATTATTCTCCTTGACTCCCCGTCATCAGTCGTGGATATCGCTATTCTTGGACTCTGATAAATCTCGAGCAATTCGTTTTTTATGCCTCTCCGCGTCTTTACCGGATATTCTATGCAGGCAGCGATGCCTTCCCTCGTCTTCAAACTCGTCTCCGATACATAAAATGTACTTCATGCCCATTAAATATTGTTTTGCCACCCGATGCGTCACGAGAAATGATTAATATGAATGAATGATTAGTTATGTCTCTGGGCATGGTGGACGTCGAGAGGCTTTCAAGACAGGCGCTGAGGCTGGCTAAGAAGTTAGGAGCGACAGATGCGGTTCTGAACTACTACTCGACGAAGACGTACATGGTGAGGTTCTCGAATAATGAGGTCACGGTATCAAAGGTCTTCATGGATGAGTCGGCCGACTTCTACGTTGCACTGAGGGAGAAACGCGCAGTATCCTCTACAAGCATCATATCTGCAAAGTCTTTTAAGGAGCTAGTCGACAACGCAGTCTCGATTGCTAAGAATGCCCCGCCCGGCGAGGTCTATGCACCTCTCCCTAGGGGGCCCTTCAAGTATGATAGGAAACTGCTCGACCAATCGTTCGGAAGGATAAGCCACAATAAACTCGTCGGCTGGGTCGAGGAGGCAATCAGCGGCGCACTGAATCAGGGAGCTAAGCGAGTCGCCGGATCTTTAGTATTCTCGAGGAGTTACAGATTTTTGATGACCTCCGAGAAGGTTGAGGCAGAGAATAGGAAGGACACCGTCGAGATCTCGGTCAGGGCATTCCTAGATGGAGAGTCGAGTGGACAGTTCGCAGCAGCGACAGGCACACTAGACGAGTTTAAACCAGAACGCGTGGGCTCGACCGCGGGCGAGATAGCTAAGATGGCTGATAAGCCCATCCCGGGCGAGCCTGGAGTCTACGACGCGATAATTGGGCCGATGACGCTTGCGAACATTCTGGAGGAGGTTGGAGAGATGGCTTCCGCCTTCCACGTGGACTCAGGCCTCTCCTTCCTCAGAGATAAGCTCGGACAGAAAGTAGCCTCCGATATCCTTACGCTCGTCGATGACCCAACCATCCACGGATCCTTTGGAGCAGAGCCTTTCGACGACGAGGGACTACCAACTAGGAGAAACATAATCATCGAGAATGGAGTGCTGAAGACGTATCTTCACAACTCCTACACCGCCAAGAAATTCAACGTCGAGAGTACTGCTAATGCAGGACTACTGGTCCCAACGCCCTTCAACTTGGTCGTCGAGGGAGGAGCAGACTCGCTGAGCGGGCTAATATCCAAGCTGGACAGAGGCATACTAGTGACGAATGACTGGTACCTTAGGTACAGGGACACCACGAGCGGAGACTTCTCGACGATTCCTAGAGATGGAATGTTCCTGATAGTTAATGGAAGCATTGAGAGACCGATAAGGGAGCTGAGAATAAGCGATAACATGTTGAGAATGATGCAAAACATCGAGTCGATGACTCATGAAAAGTACTGGATAAAATGGTGGGAAGTAGATACTCCTGTGAAAGCACCATACGCACTGATAAGGAACGTGAACTTCACAAAATCAACAATTTAATAAATATCCAAAAATAGAAGATATTGATTTGGATTGATTCAGAACTTGTATCCTATCTTTCTTAGGAACTCTCTCCTATGCTTGATGTCTTCTGAACCCTCGATGCCCTTTGACTTGTAGCCATCTATAACTCCGACCACGCCTCTTCCAGTCTTGCCTTCTCCTTGGTCAGTCTCCGCGACTATAACTGTCAGCGGGTTAGCCGTGGCCGCGAGTATAGTGCATACTTCAGGCACCTCTTTGAGCCTGCCCAATATGTTTATGGGGTACAGATTTCTGAGGATGATGAGGAAGGTGTGTCCGCACCCTATCCTCAGCAAGTTCTCGGCCGCCAGCCTCCTCAGCTCCTCGTCCGTCCCCTCGTGCCTAATTAGGCAGGGGCCGCTTGCCTCGGCAAAGGCGACGCCGAACTTCGCTCCGGGAACAGTATTGACGATTGCCTCGTAGAGGTCCTCTACACTCTTGATGAAGTGGGTTATCCCGAAGACGACGTTGCATCCCTCAGGAAACTCGACCTTAACCGACTCAAGCCTAATTTCAGCCATATCAAGATAAAACGATGTAAAATCAAGATAAAAAATATTGCTCCACAATCAAAGCAAATATGTTATGGTTCATTTGTAAACAGTTAATGCGGTCCTGAAGACCAGTTTATCAAATTAAAAAATAAGGAATGCTGGAGAAATTGGAAAGGGTTATTTTTCAACTGTTAATATCTTTTAGCAGTCAGCCGTTCTGCCAGTTCTTCCATACTGTGATGGACCTCGGCTGGGAGTTCTTTTTGGTCATAGCACTTCATGACCTCTCTGTCGTCAACATGGTCAATCACATTGTCGCCCAATGGGAAGAGCACATTATTCTCTTTATAGATATGTTGTCGAAGTAGCTGAATATAATCACTACAAAGATTTATTATTTCGTCAAGCACGGTTCTTTGTCCTCCCTTCAAGTAGTTCTCAAGACTCTCTCTGATCTTTCTGAGCATCATCCGACCTGTTTCATGTTCCATCAGCATGACGCCGATTGGTCCGCCCATCCTAGGAATTCCTCTCTTCTCTAGGCATGGAAACAGGCAATGCTCCTCCTTTGCGTGATGGCACTTGTCTATGAATGTGCTACCAAAATTTAAAAACCCTTGAAGAAACTCTACATCGATCGAGCCATTCACCCTGAAGCATCTAATCTTCTCTTCTAGAGAATCTATCACTTTCAAAATAACTTCATGGTCCTTCCTTAGGGTCGAGAATGACTGTCTCTCACGTATACTCATCAGTATTTCTTCTAACTCTTCTTGCTAATTAGAGTTGTACAATTACAAAAAATGGTGTTAAACTAGGGCAGGTAAATTTTGGTCTGACAAAAAATTAAAGAGCAGTTTACCTACGGAAAGAAGGTACTTGAAGTGAAGCCTAAGTTAAATTGGAATAAAGTAAGAGCGGTACAGCTTCTCATAGAGAGAGTAGCGCCTGAGAGCCTACCGATATATGCTGGAGACGACAGCACAGACGAAGATGCGTTTCTACAGCTAAGCAGAGGCGTAACTATCTTGGTGGCAAGCATCCCGATCCAAACAAATGCAAAATACTATCTTAGAGAATCTGATGAGGTTAAAGAACTTCTCAAGCGATTAGCAGCGCTATATTAACTTAAGAAATACATAGTAAATAGTAAATGATAACGCGGAAGATCGTAAAAGATGATCAGACATATTATGAATGCGAAGAATTCTGCACCAAACGCCACAGCCTCAAGCCTAATTTCAGGCATATTAAGCTATAACGAAGCAGTTCAAGATAAAAAGTATTGCCTCTAGCTGCTGAGATTCCTCCCATGCCAAATCCTTATATGACTATGTATGGACAAGAAAATACTAAGCTAGAGGGTAGATGAGTATTGGGAAAGCTTAGTGATAGAGTCTGCCTAGTCACGGGAGCGTCTAGGGGAATTGGCAGGGCAATAGCGATAGAGATGGCTAAGGAGGGTGGAAGAATCGTGGGGAACGCAACCTCGAGCAGCAGCCTAGCCGGGCTTGAAAAAGAGTTGAGAGAGATGGGCGTCGATTACCTCTTGGTTCCAGCAGACCTCTCAACGACGGATGGATGCCTAGGACTCATCAGGGCCGTTGCAGAGTCTATGGGTAGGATCGACGTGCTGGTCAACAACGCGGGAATAAACATTGTCAAGAACATTGACGAGACCTCGCTCGATGATTGGGAGAAAGTCATCAACGTCAACCTCAGGGCGCCTTTCCTCTGCTCAAAGTATGCCTCAGAACTGATGAAGAAGCAGCGGTACGGTAGGATCATTAACCTGGCCTCTATCGCCTCGTTCGTAAGTCTCCCAGGCAGGTCTGCCTACAACTCATCAAAGGCAGGCATACTCGGCCTGACGAGAACGCTTGCCGTCGAGCTGGCGCCCTATGGAATAACAGTCAACGCGATCGCTCCGGGCCTCGTCGAGACCGAGATGCTTAAGCAGAGGATCGCGGAGGGCTCCATAAAGATTGACGCAGCGCTCAAGCGGATCCCGCTGGGCAGACTTGGGAGACCGGAGGAGATAGCCAGGGCCGCGGTCTTCCTCGCCAGTGATGATGCCTCCTACATTACTGGGCAGGTCTTGGTAGTTGATGGTGGATTCCTAGCGCTCGCAATGTCTCAGTAGGCAAGACTCATTCCTGCTCTCCGAGCTTGATGGAAAGCTCCCTGACACCGTAGTATGAGATGATCTTTAGGCTGACCGTCCTGCCTGGCTTCATCCTCTCGATCCTAGACTTTAGCTCCTCGATTCCGCTTAGTTCTTCTCCGTCCATGCCTGTAATTATGTCGCCCTTCAATATTCTGGCCTCCTCTGCTGGCGATTCTGGCGCGACGTCCACCACTAGTACTCCGCTGCTAACTGGAAGCCCGTAGTACTCTGAGAGCTGCGGCGTTATTGTTACTCCGTATATTCCCAGCCACGGCTTGACCACGCGTCCATACTTTAGGAGCTGATCGAGGACGTCTTTGACGATGTTGATAGGTATCGCGAAGCCTATGCCCTGCGCGTACGGCACTATCGCGGTACTTATTCCGACCACTTCGCCGTCAGTGTTGAGTATTGGTCCACCGCTGTTTCCAAGGTTTATGGGCGCGTCTGTCTGTATTAGGTCTTCGATATATCCTGCCTCTGTCTTTATCTTCCTCTTCAGCGCGCTTATGACGCCTACGGTTACTGTGGGTCCGCCGAGCATGAATCCGAGTGGGTTTCCTATGACGATTGCTATCTGTCCGACCTTGAGCTTATCTGAGTCTCCTAGCTTTGCGGGCTTTAGGCCGTCTGCGTCTATCTTTAGTAGGGCGACGTCGTATGATGGGTCGCCTCCTATAATTGCTGCGTCAAATCTTCTTCCATCGCTGAGTATCACCTGTATTTTCTTGGATCTCCCGACGACGTGGTAGTTGGTAACTATGTAGCCCTTCTCGCCTATTATAAGACCTGAGCCCATGCCCTCGACTGGCAGCGGCCTGAATATGTAGTCGTGAAATATCTTGACGGTACTCACGCTGACGACGCTCGGCGTCACTTTCTCGACCACGCTTGTGATTGCCTCCTCAAGTCCGGTTAGCGGCATAAATGAAGTTGCTCAGTCCCATTATATAAGAGGTTGCCCTCCAACCAGATTAGCGATTAATAATTACGCGTGCTTATCTCTGTTGGTTATGGCTGCGAGGAGCAGGAGCATACTCAGAATCCTGATGAGTAGAAGGTCAATCAGGGCCTTTAAACAGGGCAGGATTAGCCCTGCGGTGGTTAGGCTATTAGTAGAGGCGGGCCAGAGAGCGCCATGCACATACCAGTCATACTGCGTAATAGTTATTGATCGCGAAGACTTAAAGTCGAAGATCGCAGAACTCGCCGACGACCAACTCTTCGTCAAGGCTCCCCTACTTCTGCTGATATGCATAGACTTCAGGAGGACATCACTACTGTTCGACACTTTGAGCGAGAGACACGTATTGAGGAGCGATAAGCATCCAGTGGAGACGATCGAGGCGATCTTCGAGGCCGGCCTATTCGCTGAGAACATCGTCATAGCGGCTGAGGCACTGGGATACGGCTCAGTCATGCTCGACTATGCGTTATGGATGGGCAGGGAAGTATCATCGCTTCTCGGGCTGCCCAAGGGAGTAACGCCTCTGATATTCTTATGCATCGGTGCACCCGCAGAGAAGCCGCCCCTAAGGCCCAGGCTCCCACTAGACATGATTCTTCACTTCGACTCTTACAAGGAGCCGAGCGTAGAGGAGCTGAGACGATACATCGAGGAGGCGGCCAAGAAGCTCGCAAAGGAGAACTACCTCCAAAAATATGCAAACGTCAATAAGACATACTCCGAGTTCCTATTAGAGAAGATAAGCATGGACAAACAGGTCGAGAAGCTGAACTCACAGATATCGATCTTCCTAAACTCCAATGGCGTCAAGATATGAAAGAAACTTTTACACGAAAGACACGAATATAAGTTAGTCAATATTGAATATCTACGTGGATCTGGACAAGGAGCTAGCCAAATACATTGAGCTAGTAAACAATGCATTAGCAAGACACTTCCCAATAGAAGCCACTTCTGAATATCTGAAGATGCTTACGGGTGTAAGGGATGCAGTATTCGATGAGACGGCGATCAACGAGTCAATCATCAGGCCCGCCTGGGACCTCCTATCAAGAGGCGGAAAGAGATGGCGACCAGTAATCATGTTGCTTACATATGAAGCACTCGGAGGAGACCCAGCCGAGATAGCTGACCTCTCAATCGTCTCGGAGCTAATCCACAACGGGACACTCGCTGTAGACGACGTCGAGGACAACAGCGACCTCAGGCGAGGAAAGCCCTGCATTCACAAGATATATGGGGTAGACATAGCGATAAACATGGGAAACACCCTCTACTACCTACCCTTAGTTCAGCTCATGAGGACGGGCAAGTACAGTCAAGACGTAATAGACAAGCTGACCAGAGTGTATATAGAAGAGATGCTTAACCTCAGCATTGGCCAGGCCCTCGACATAGCATGGCATAGATCACTAAGCGGCCCAATAACCGAGGAGATGTATCTCACTATGTGTAGGCTAAAGACGGGATCACTCGTCAGGCTCGCGGCAAGAATGGCCTGCAGCCTAGCAAACGTCTCAAGAAGCGATGAGGAAAAAGTCACAAACTTTTCAGACGCTGTGGCAGTGGCCTTCCAGATACAGGACGACATACTAAACATAGCCGGAGAGGAAGAAGTCTACGGCAAGGAGATAGGAGGCGACATAAAGGAGGGAAAGAGAACACTAATGGTCGTCTACGCGCTAAGGACGCTGGAGAAGAAGGACGCAGAACGTCTGGAGGAGATACTCAGGATGAGGACAAGTGACCCACAGCTAATAAAAGAAGCAATCAGCCTGATCAAGAAATCAGGAGCAGTAAGATACGCAGAGAATAAGGCCAGAGAACTCGTAACCAACGCTTGGAGAGACGTGGAAGGCATATTCCTCGAAGGAAAAGCAAAAGAACTCCTAAGGGCACTCACGGAATTCCTAATAACCAGGAAATTCTAACGATTTTCTAGTTTCTAGCTAGTTGTTATAAGCATCAAAGTTGTTCTGAAGAATATGAGACCTAACGTTGGCGGAGCAATCGTCCTAACCATCGCGGCCATCCTACTCATAACTGCCGGCTACCTGTACTTCGCCTTCACACAAACCGAACCAGCATACAAGGAGGTTTTCTCGAGGCGTTTCTCAATGCTGCCAGGAGGCGTCGCAAGTCACGAGATAAGAGAAATTATGGAAGGAAGAACCTACGAGGTAACGGTCTCAATCGAGTGCTATGTAGTAGACATTTCAGAAGACAGAATCATAAGTAAATTTTACGTGGCGATCTCTGATGCCAGGGCCAAATTAGTCGAGACAAAGGTACACACATTTTTCGCGTGGACGCTATATGATTTTCAAGGCCCAATAACCATAGAGATTAAAAACCTAACAAATCAGACATTATACCTTAATCTGAGGATGGTGGATTCCACGATGATCGAGAGAAGACCATTTGAGCAAGTATCACAATGGATGTGCCTCATCTCAATCCCCATAATAATACTAGGAATATGGATGATGCGACTAAAAAATAATTGATCATACCATACATGATAGAATAGGCTTGACGACTTTAAGCCAAAATATTATATATCGCGGCATAAATAATGATAATATCGCCCTAAAACCAAATTAAGTACTCACAAGAATTACAAAACATGGAAAGCTCTAGTTATCCTAAAAGAATAATCTCGACGTGGGCCGGCAGCGCCATAGAAATTACTGGACTAGTTATTGGCTTTGCTTTTTTATACCTGACAAGTCTTACGTCCATATCTATTCTAAAATTTATAACACTGCTATTCTCCTGGTTTTGTTTCTGGTACTTCTCCCACTGTTTAGCCCACTTCATAGTGGGAAAACTCCTAGGAATAAGATTTCTTTACTACATCATTGGTAGGTCGAGCCTCATCAAATTAAAATTACCCATCATGACGCCCCTGATAAAACTAATCCCAGTACTAGGAATAAAGATTGATAAATCATCACTGACAAACACTTCAAGATACGGCAGGAGCATAACATACGCTTCAGGAGCCCTCGCCTCTATGCTCTCACCACTGATCCCTTTCGCATACGCATTAATCTATACAGAACAACCAATAGCAATCTTATTAGGAGCCCTAACTATTGGAAACATAATATTCACGTCGTATCTCAGCCCCAAGGTCGGAGACCTCTACAAGGCCAAAAAAGCACTACAGCAAGAATAACACCACAAACCATAAATTACTTGAGTGTGAGGTGATAAGGACCAAACTTTAAGTTACTAAAAATCATCACAAAGAAACGCATTCAATCTCTCCAATAATTTATATCTGTTGAGAATTAAGGGACGATCAATCCCAGTTGGAGATCCAAAAAACCGCGATGTCGAGGAAAAACTTGTGGAAAGAATGGGCCTTGTTGCTGCCATCCAAAGAGCTTTTTATATAGCCCTTAAGAATGGATACAACGATGAATGATAAGATGAGGCTAAGCCTCCAGTACGGAGACCTGAAGGCCGAGTTCGAGGGCACGCCCGAAGAAGTGATGAAGCTTCTAGTCAGGTTCATCGAGCAGAACATCCCGGCATACTCGATAGCACGCAGAATAACCCTTACAGTTGATATAGAGTCCCTTATAGACGCACTAGAATCATATGTTGGCTACAGCAAGGAGGATGGATTCTTTCTAAAGCCAGGATTCCAGCAACTACCTTCATCAGACCAGATACTGCTTCTACTAGCTACTCGTCACCTCGAAAACATCTGGGGCATAACTCAGACACCAACGATGAGCATGCGCGAGATATCAGAAAAACTTGGACTAAAAGAAGGAACATCGTCCTCAAGACTGACGGAGCTGATAAGAAAAGGCATGGTCAAGAGACTAGAGAGAGGAGACTACGCAATAACGACCCTTGGCCTACAAGAGCTTCTAAAGCTAAAAAGGCCTGAAACCCCCTAAACCACCTCAGCGCCAAGACCACCGCCCTCCTTCTCCTCAAGACCGCTGCCCACAACCGGCCCACCGGCCTGACGCGCCCTGTAAGTATACCGACGAGGCGCACCCTCCCTCACAAGCCGCTCCTCCCGGACCAAGTCAAGAAGGCCATGTGCAATAGCCGTCGAGTCATAAGAATATCCTCTACGTGCAATCTCAGCCACAACGTCAGACAAACTCCTAGGGACGGAAAACCAACCCTCATCAATAAGACGCTCCAAAACGTCTCTACAAGTAGTCACTCCCTTACGCCGCTCCTGAACTACACCAGCCCCGGCCTGTTGACGCCCCAAAGCCGCAATAACTCGCCCAACTACCTCCTCAACTTGGTCGGGAAGCGCCTCAATCTCGACTGTCGCGTTGCCGACCGTGATCCTTACCTTTATGCGCTCACTCGTGTTCATTTTGACCATCTTGCGCAACATTAATAAGCAACCAACACCAACAAATAATCGTGACACATGCGACCATGAACAACATCATGATCAACCTGCACACCAACATCAACCAAGAGATGCGCCTATTTATAGATTACTCAGAAGAGTGCCTACACACAATCAAAAAACTCAAAAACACAAAAATCAAAGAAACATGGACCAAACCACTCATAAACGAAAACGAAGAAGACACACCACAACTACTAGTAGACCCAAAAAATACAAAACCAATCAAAATCACACCAACAAACCCAAAAAACATCATCGCGATAGACGCGTCAGTAATAAGACTGGCAGACTCAGGAAAAGGCACCGTAATAGCCCTGAGAGGATCGATAATACACAGATCAAACAACATTAAAGTAGAGATCATAGGACCAATGATGAGATACATAAGCTACGAAGGCATGACAAGCACAACCAACATTGAATCAACAATCAAGACAGAACTAAAAATCTTCGAAAGACTAATCCAACTCTACGCCGCCTCAAAGACAAAAAACGCAATCATACTACTAGACCACTCACTGACGGTCACACCCGACAAACCAGGCAGCCTACTCCTAGATATGCTTGAGACCGCTAGCAGCAACTCAAACATAGTCATGGCATTCTCAAAAGATAGCGGCATAATACTCTCAGGCAATGCCCTATACAGCATTGACAACGACGCAGACCCACCATTCATAATTGATCTTACAGGCTCCATAAGGTACAAGTCACCCTCGCTGAAGCTCGCTGGAAACACCTATCTCTCAAGGCTATCAAAACAGTTATTTCCCTACCGCGTAGACGTCTATCCACGCTCAGCAGCGCTCCAAGGCTTCGGATCATTACTATCCTCTGACGCATTGATATATGGCTATCCGGAGACACTCTCCATCGCTCATTCGATGTGCGCCTTCACGTGGCTTGACGTAGTTGGGCTTCAGAGAGCATTAGTTAAGGATACTGCATCGATACTAATAAATGAGCCGGAGTGCAGGGTCGCGTTGTTGTCGCCGTTCTCATGAATGATGTGGATTGAAGATCCTTCGTAAACACAACAACACGGTCGAGATTCTGGCGCTCCCCGGAGACGCCGACCTAGAGAGAGGCGACTTCTTACTAGCGAGTGAGGGCAGTAGATCGTTGTTGCTCCAAGTAATAGACATGGAGTATGCTGATATTCCTGGAGTTCTTGAGGACCTCCTAAGAGAAGTCTCTATCGAGTCGATGGGCGAGACTAGACTATTTGATCCCTTTAACATCTCTTCTCTAACCATGATTATTAGGGACTCGAGGATAATATTGACAAAGATAAGAGCGGTCATAGACAATGGCAGACTTTCTATGGGTAAGATATGGATGCCCTCAAGATTTACTGCAAGGCTTGAAAAGGTAAGCGTGAACACCGTCCTAGGAATGTTGGGCGGAAGGCCAAACATACCTATACTTATTGGAAAAACTTGCGACGAAGAGTTTCACATTGACGCAATGGAGCTGGAGGGCAAACTCACAATCATTACTGGAAAGAAAGAGTCGGGGAAGTCTCATCTAGCGAAGATCTTATCGACAGAGCTCTCAATTAACGGTGGAAGGGTGGTTGTCCTCGACATAAATGGTGAATACGTCAATCTGGGGAAGTGCAGATCTGGGAGGAGGCATCCAATAGGAGAAAAAATTGTTGTTCTTGAACCGGCGAAAAACTTCAGGGTTGGTATATCTGACGTTGATCTTAGCGTTCTATTAGACATACTTGATCATGTGTATGGCACGCCCATTACTAGTCTTCGCGAATTCGCTAGGATCTGGACTACTCTTAAGAGTAGAGGGACAGTATCGTTGCACGAGTTAATTAATGCTGTTAGTAGGTTCCAGATGAATGAGGCGGTGAGGGAGGCTCTACTCAGCCGTCTAATGTCGCTGATCAATTCTGGATTTTTCGTCGATGGCGAGGGAGACGGCCTTACAGACATATTCTTAGACCATAGGGATGGATTATTGCTTGTTGTTGATTTGAGCAAGGTTGCGCCTCATCTACGTCGGGTTGTGGTGGAGTATTTATTGAGCAGGCTGAACACATTGCTATTTTCAGGCACAATTCAGCCTGTATTTCTCTTCGCTGAGGAGGCTCATCTATATCTTAGGAATACGTATTGGGAAGACCTAGTTACGAGGATGAGACATATAGGTATTTCGCCAGTGTTCATAACCAATCAACCTGACACTATTCCAGAGATGATTTATCGACAGGCAGACAACATTTTTCTGTTCAACTTTACAAATGATGCAGACCTAGAAGCTATTGCTAAGTATAGTCACGTTGATTCAGACACGATTAAGAAGATTTCGCCAAGCCTCCAGAGGGGGCAGGCCATGGTTATTGGAAGAGTAGCTTATGGAGTCCCAGTGGTATTGAACGTAAAAGACTCGGAGTTAGACATGAGGGGCGAGACTAAGCTATTTTTTAAGGCAAGGCAGACTAATTATTAGTGATATGCAAGGCCGCTTTATCAAAATTCCCGAAAGCATTCGCGCCGAGCTTATAAATCTATATGCTGAAGTAGAAGGCATTATCCAGTCGAGACTGATTGAATTTAAATCATTCGATAGAAACGATACTAATAAGCTATTTGCAGAGATGAGCTTCTGCGTATTAACTCCGCAGTCGAGGGCGAGGGCTGCGGATGCTGCTGTGAATGAACTGGCGACGAGTGAGTTGCTGTTTAGTGGTACTTATGGTCAATTAGCTCAAGTGTTAAAGAAATGGGGAGTCAGGTTTTACGAAGTTAAGGCCCGCCACATTATTAAAAATAGATATCTTCTGAGAGATGATGGAGAATATCTTAAGAATATGCTTAGGATGAACCCTTTTGAGTGTAGGGAATTATTAGTGGAGAATGTGTGGGGATTTGGCTATAAGGAAGCTTCTCATTTCTTGAGGAATATAGGATTCACAGGATTGGCAATTCTTGATAGGCACATTCTTAGGAATATGCTGTATATGGGAGTCATAGAGGAGATACCTAAGTCTTTGACACGGAAACGTTATCTCGATCTTGAGGAAATATTCATTGCTACCGCCCAAACATTAGGCATGAGTCCTGAGAGTCTTGATTTATTGCTATGGTACAGGGCAACGGGTGAAGTGTTCAAGTGAATAAGTGGGAAAAGCAGAGTGGTGTTAGTCCTTCTGAGGATCTTTTGCGTCTTCTCAGAGAGTTGCCAGATATGGATGTCGAGTCGTATCTAGACGCCGTCTCTAAGCCTCTTCCAGAATGCTTTAGGGTCAATACGCTAAAGCTCCCAGAGAGCCGAATAATAGATTTGCTGAAAAGTCGAGGATGGAGCTTTGAGCGAATATCTTGGGCCAAGTTCGGTTATAGATTGATAGATGGGCCCGAGGCTGGTATAGGTTCTTCTATGGAGCATATGTTGGGACTTATCTACATTCAGGGCCCTATCTCCATGATTCCGGCCGAGGTGCTGGAGCCTATGCCGGGATTGACCGTGCTTGACCTTTGCGCCTCGCCTGGCAGTAAATCAACTCAGCTAGCTCAGCTGATGGAAAACAGGGGCATATTGGTGGCTAATGATGTCTCGTCAAGTAGGATAAAGCCTCTTGTAGCTAATCTTCAACGATGCGGAGTGATTAATGTCATTGTCACTCAGACGGATGGTCGCCTCTTCTATAGGTGGACTAAAGAGCAATTCGATAGAGTATTGGTAGATGCGCCGTGTAGTTCGTTGGGCATAGTAGCCAAGGACTGGTCAGCCGCAAGTCACTATTCTGAGAAAATCTCAAACAAGATTGGTAGGCTACAACAATCCCTAATAATGTCTGCATACGACTGTTTGAGGCCGGGGGGCATACTAGTATATTCGACATGCACGTTACATCCGGTAGAGAATGAGGGAGTAGTTACTTACCTGCTAGACAAGAAGACAGATGCAAAGCTCCAACCAATCTATTTAAATGGTGTCAAGTCAAGGAAACCACTTGAAGAGTGGGCGGGCATAAAGTTCTCGCCAGAAATTAAAAAATGCTTTAAGTGTTATCCACATGATAACTCCGCCGAGGGATTCTTCATAGCGAAAATCAAGAAGGGGTCGTAAATCATGAAAGGAGTATTGACTGAAGATGAGAAGAAGAAACTAGAGGAGCTCTTGACTAATCAGTATGGAATAGTTGATGGGCTAAAAAACTATGTAGTCATAGCCAGCGGAGAAAATAGAATAAGAATTACGCATAGAGAAGTTTTAGAGTTTTCGTGGAGGCTGAAAAATGTTGCAAATATTGGCCTCTACGTAGCAAAACTTTCCGAGAATGAGCTACCTTTATCCATCGAGGGCGCTCAGCTTTTTTCAAGGATGATTAAAAAGAACATAGTCGATCTCAGCTTAGATGATGCCGAGAGATGGATGCGTGGAGAGGCCCTAAAAATCGATGCTCCCTCAAGTTCTAAATACGTCGTCGCTAAGTGTGGCGATGTTTTTCTAGGGACGGGCCGAGTCGGTAGGGATGGCCTTGTCCATCCACAAATACCCCGGAACAGGCTAACAAGACAAGGTATGAAGTCAGCTAAGGATCTTTGATTTTACTTCTTCGAAATGCTGCGGCAATGAGCTTATAACCTCGCTGGGAAGCGATGAAAACTGGACGGTTTCCCCCTCATGTGGGATGCTCTGGTAATAAGTCGATATGTGTTCTCCTTTAAGCCTCTCTTCGCTTGGCGCCGCCTCATCAGACATAGGCACCTCCAGTCCACCGTCAATTACTCCCTTTATCGCAGCAAATACACGGGACCCCGGTACCGGGCTGTACCTTCCAATATCTGCAATAGCCTTCTTTACACCCATCTCGACTGCCTTCCTACCCGCAATCAGTCCAGTAAGGTAGGCCGCCGGCAGATTCTTAGTTCCGCCCTTCCAGCCATATGACATAAGCTTCTTCGAGGTTACTGTTAGCAATGTTCTGTCTCCGCCGAGTCTAGATTCTACTATCTGTATGATTATGTACTTGTTAGAGCGCCTCACTACGACTCGCGGCAGACCAGACTTGACGAGCTTCAGACGCAATCTATAATCAGTCTTCCCTTCACGTTTCCTACGAGGCGGAAACCTTCGATAAAACACGCGCCTAGGCATATTTACATCACCTCAACTTATTGCATGCTTTACTAGCTGGTTTTCTGTGAGGTATGCCTTGAGGTCTGCTATTGATTTAAACCTACCAGCTTTAATTTGTAGGTATACCTTCCTGTAGGCACCCTCCTTCAATCGCCCGGCAGCCCTAAGGCCCATGAGGTATCTTCTCTGAGACCTAACACGCATGATCCACTTTCTTTTACGACTAATTACCGCATGTTTAGCACCCTTTCTCCTGCCGGGCCCACGCTTTTCTTTTACGCGTATTCTCTGCTGTCCCTTAACTGGCTTGGCAAATATAACACCGTCCTTAATCAGCGCCTTGACCTCTGCCCTAGTTATCGCATCTCTAATATCGTCAAGCCGCTCTGGATCAAACCTTATTCTATTTTCACCGCATTTCAAGATGTCTGCCGCCAGTCTTTTCTGAATCTTCATGGACATCTACGACGCACCTCTCGGCGGGTTAAGAACCCTCAAGCCAGCCGATAATGCAGCCTCATATATCTTTAGTTTGTTTCTTCTCCCTAGCCTTCCAGAAATTCTCACGGCATGTATAGAGGGGTCAAGTCCCCTAAGCTCGTTTTCGTTGCTCACAAGAACTTCCTTAAAGCCTGATGGATGTAGCCCCCTATACTTTCTAGGACCTCTGTAGCCGACCTTTACGAGCGGCGGCCAGCCACTGACCTGCAGCCTCATTTTACTGTCCTTGCCCCTAGGCCTTCTCCAATTATCTTTTAACCTGTCATATCTCCAGGACTCCTGCCTCCTGAACTCCGGTCTCTCCTTCCTAATCCTAAGTACCTTACGTGGTATTTTGATGGCTGCCTTTGGCTTCTTGACTTCTTTCTCTGAGCTCACTTTCGCCTTCCTAAGCCCCTAATAATTAGCCATCTATAAAACCTTCCTTAGAGCGGTAATCATAAGCAGGCAAATATCTAAAAAGTAACGAGCCGCGCCGATGCCTTGCTGCACGTCCATAAACGAGCTGACAATAATTCTATATGTCGCAGCCATCTCGATAATGATGGAAAAACTGCTATGCTTGCAGCCGTCATCTTAGCTGGAGGCCTCTCAAAAAGGTTCGGGACAAATAAGTCACTCTATAAAATTGATGGAGAAGCCATTATTAATCGAGTCTTCAAGGCAGTCTCGGGACTCACCGAGAATGTCTATTTATCAGTACAAAACAGAGAGCAGGTGGACACTTTACAAAATGTCTGAGACAAGTTTAGAGGAATTATCGTGGATTCTTATGAAGAGGACAGCGGCCCAATCAACGGGATAATAACATCACTCAAAGCAGTACAGTGCGAGGAAGTCATAATTATTCCCGGAGACATGCCTTTTCTGAGCTCTGAGGCCCTGTCCAAGTTTATTGACGACTGTAGAGGTCTAGATGCGTCCTCAGGATCTGTTTATTGGCCGAACGGATGGGTAAGCCTACTTCTACAGTATCATAGACGAGAAGACGCAGTGAAGAACATAAATTTTTCAACTCTTAGGGGACAAATGTCTAGGCCTTCAGACCCCCTGCGAGCGGCATATAATGCCTGCTACATCCCGGTGTCCAGCATCACCAAGGATAGTAAAACCCTCATCAACATAAACACTCCGGAAGACATACAAAAAATTCGAATGATAGATTTATCGACCAGCAACGAAGCCAAGTGCATCGATAAAAGCACTACGTCCATGTTTTTGCAGGCGACACACCTGTTAAAAAGCGACGCATCTCTAACTGCGGAGTACTATTTATCAGAGGGGTCGAGGTATGAAGAAGAGCTATACACACTAGCTTTGCACGCTTACAAGGATGCTAAGACGTGCTACAGGAGAATCAGCAATGACAAAGCAAATAATATCGATGAAAAAATTAACTATATAAAGTCACGTCTAGACCAGTTCCGATAAACTGTCAAAAGACCCTCTAAAACTATTACGCAGCGATTAAAAACTTTGATAAATCATCTTACCGGGTTGACGAGGACTTTTTCACCTGTTCTGAGCACCTTACCACTGTCTACCAATATGTATCCATCAGCCTTGAGTAAACTCTTGAAAGATGATGAGCTTGATCTGAGCGGTATCGCATACAGCTCGTCATTCCTAATCTCTAGATCCACAAGAATGAAGCTTGTTAATCCTGGCTTACCCCTATTTATTGAGTCCGCGTATGACTTCTTCAAGTAAAGCCTTACGGGGTTTTGGTGCGATGCGTTTGTCAAGTCCTCACTATTGACAGCGA
>CAYTRT010000008.1:0-6363 GCA_964440295.1 uncultured Nitrososphaeria archaeon | reverse complement strand
AGCCTTACGGGGTTTTGGTGCGATGCGTTTGTCAAGTCCTCACTATTGACAGCGATGCCGTCTAGGGCTGCTAGGTTTTGCGCTGGAACATTGCTAGGCGCATATATGTCCTCAGCTAAAACTCTTCCAGGACTATCAACTATGCTTATCTCCTCTATTTCTGGCCTGTGATTTATCAGCGAGCCCTGAATTGCGGCTAAAGCATCTTCTAAAGAGATTAGACGAAAATATGCATAATTGTGTTCAACTTTATGCTCCTTCAAGCTTCTCAATCCTAATTAAATGATCACCTCAATAAAGGTATTTCATCGTTTAGTCATTAATATTGCATAATCGCCTCGCTAAGTCTTAAGGAGTACTTCATAATTTATCGATGCCGACCTAAGTGTAAGAACACCGATTTTGTACGAAGTTATTCCCTACGTCTCAATTCCTACTTTCTTCTCGTAGAGATATATTCCGTCAAGATATTTTCGTGGGTCCTTATCTCTAACCCTAGTTGCGTTTTCAATTAAGCCGGCAGCCAGCCCGATTTTTTCCTTATCAAGCCCCGTCAATATTATTTCATCACCCTTCACAGCAGCTTTGACGCCTTCAGGAAGCTTTACTTTCCTAGGCACTTTTTCGCCGACAAAATTCTCGATCAATAATTCACTCCCTCTTATTTTCACGCTTATTGGGAAGTGGGATTGAATTATCTTCATCTTGTAGGTAAAGCCAGAGGTTACTCCTGTCATCATGTTTTTGATGACTGAGATGACTGTGTTAAGTATAGCGACTGCGCGTCGTCCCCTTCCATAGACTCTAACTTTTAGAGAGCCATCTGACATGCTTATCTCGACTCCTGCGTTTATGAAGCTTTTTGTAAGTTGGCCGAGCTTGCCGCTGATTGTCAACGTGTTCGGCGAGTTGAGGCTTACCTGTACGTCGCCGGGTATCTCAACCATGTTCTCGACGTACTTTGGCTTGCTGACCGCTTGCATATTTTCTTTCTGTATGTATGAAAATGTGGTACCTTTAATATTCTTCGCATCGAGTTACTCTATATCAGTATACGTAGCCGAGTAGTTTTCCGCCTAATTCCATTTTTGCTGCCTCGATATGCGACATTACGCCTTTGGTCGTCGTTACGACCAGTATTCCTACATTCTTGCTAGGCAGATATAGTTTTGTCCATTGCTCGTACTCGTTCTTCTTAACGCTTATTCTTGGCTTTATTGGAGCTGCCCTGTTTATGCGTCCTAACAGCTGGATTAGGACTTTTCCACCCCTTCCGTCCTCGATGTACTCGAAGGCGCCTATGTATCCGTGTCTCTGCAGGGTCCTAAGAATATCCGTTATCAACCTAGAATAATAGTAAATACACTCCTTGTTCCTGACGAACTCGTTGTTCTGCAACGTCGTGAATAGCCCTGCCACGAGGTCCTTGGCAACCATGCTTGATATTGTTTTTATAAACATCACAATTTAAATCTACACCTACTAGGGCGCCACGACTATACATGCATAGCCATCCATCCCTTACTAGGCTTTAGAGGTAGAGCTCTGAGGACCTGAAAAACTAGAGGCTGCCTGAGATAAATCGTCAAGACTGGAGGTGAGGGAAGAGATGCAGCTGGCTCGGACAGAAAGCTCCTCAGAGATCTAAGCGGCGAGTGGAACAACACGTCGTCAAAATAGGGACTGCCATATACCGTCAATAGTAACGGTATTAGTCGGACCTCAAAGCTCCCCGGACCGACGAGCTCGCTAAGCAGTTCTTTCACAAGGAGTATTCTTCTTTTAATCGATGGCTCGATCGACTTGATGAGACTGCGGGTTATGCTCCGTCGCCAGCGCTTACATTCCACTATGTACAGCGCATCTTCTTTAAAGGCGAAGAGATCTATTTGCGCTCTATTCCTCCCAAACCTTACCTGAACATCTCTAGCAACGTTAAGCCCTGTATGCTCAAAAAGACGTGCAGCTAGCTCCTCAAATAATTCCCAATTAAGCGAGATTGAGAGTTCTTCCGGCGATACGCTTGTACCAAAGAGAGTCATTGATATTCCCAATAAGTCATCAGTGGTTAGGTTTTGTCCATTTCTCAAGTTAAACTTCTTAAACACGTTCTCTACGATTTCACTCGACGCCCTTGACCATTCCTTTATCTTCTCGGCATCAATAGCCCCGGTACTCGTCGTCCTCAAGATCCATAACAACACGCGTCTCTCAGCGGAAGAGATCCTCCTCAGCTGGCCTGACGATTCTTCTCGCTCCATCTTCACTCACGCTATAGCTGTATCCTCGTATTATTGCTACTGGAACCCCCTCGTCTGCCTGTCCCATGACAAGCTCTGCAGCCGATGCCAGCTCGTCGACAACACAGATCTGCTTGCTTCTGAGCGTTCTTCCATAGAGGTCCCTCTCACCCCTTCTATCCCATATTGGCTCGATCCCGCTGCATCCAATAGCGATGTTTACAGCTCCCCTACGGAATGGCCTACCATGCGAATCAGTAATTATGACTGCTACTTTTTTTCCAGTCAAAGTCTCGATTTCTCTCCTAATATTCTCAGCAGACTTGTCTGGGTCTACCGGAAGAAGCGCAACCATTCCCTCGCCAACATTCGATAAGTCCACTCCACTGTTGGCGCAGATCAGCCCGTGCCTGGTCTCAGTTATTATTACCTCACCTCTTATCCTCACTATTCTTACTGCTTCTTGGAGTATTGCCTCTACATGACGCGGGTCCTTACCGGTAATGGCCGATATTCTCAAGGCCTCTTGACTCGGCTTAAAATCGTTCAGCCGATACACCCTCCCTTCAGCCTTCGAGACAATCACCTGAGTCACCAAAATCACGTCTTGATCCTCTATCGTCAATCCACTTTTGGTCGCTGCATCTACTATGATTTTTCCGAGACTGTCTCCAGGCTTGATTATTGGTATTTCACCGACGCCAATAACCTCTAGCCTTTTAATCATTCCTTAATTATCTGCTCCTCCACGCATCCTAAAATCCAAGCTTCTCGAGACGCTTCTTTGACCTTACATTTAGGCCGATCTTGGGGACTGCCTCGTGGGGCTCCTCTCTATCCTCCGTCTTTCTCTTTACGAATAATGCACATCTGCCGTCGGGCAGTAATTTAAGCTGTGCGCAGCTTGCGTATGGACACTTGTATCCGATGCATGGAGAGTTTACCCAATTGCACCACGGTGGATCGCGGCGAAAGTCGAGAGCAACCTGGCCAGGCGACAGGAATTTTCGGCACCTGAAGAACCTGCAAAGGGGGTTGCAGGTGATGGTCGGTTCCCTGCTCAGAACCCACTCCAACTTCTCTCCCTCAACCGTTTTGAATAATTAATAGTATTAATCACCATATATCTTTTTTATTCATTCCCGAGTCTGGATATTTCTGCATGGTTTTACTTTCTATCCTGTGCTGCCGGTCTAATCTTTCTCAGGATAAATACTGCAGAGAGTATAGACACGCATAGGAAGAATAGGCAGGCAGCTGCTGCCGCTATTGTCTCCATGCCTACTAAGCCTCCACCTATCGATAATCCCCTCAACCTGATCGTCTCGACCGCCGGCTCAGTTATAATCAATCTCCTCCTCTCAATAATCTTGCCGTCAGAGAGTATGTCGATCGTAACAACTCCTCTTGAGGGCACGATAATATTGTACTCGCCTGTCCCTGTCTTTGTTGTTTGTAATTTTTGGTCGCCCTTATAGACGGCCAATTCTAAGTCCCCGACAGGAGATCCAAGCCAGTCTACCAATCTTATGGCTAGGTTAATGTCAATACCCCTAACAGTTATGGACAGTCTTTCTCGCTGTATGTTGATTTCCCCTGAGTCTACGACGTCGTTGAGGTATGTGACTGAGTATAATAAGCGGCCCGGAAAAACTCTAACTCTAGCGACGCCTCTACTGTCAGTCACGGCTTCGCTTGACGTGCCCGTTATAGGATCCTGAAGCTTTACCACCGCTCCGGCCAGAGGCTCACCGCTAGGCTTCAAAATATCAAACATTACCTCCATGCGAGACAAAGTATAGTTAACCGAGGCAAGCGCTGGTGTGAAAGAGAAGGTAAAACTAGTTATCGGTGTCTTATCTTTAAGGATCACCGCCCTGTAGTTTCCCACTCCGTATGTGCCTACTGAAAATGGCAATATGTTAAAAATCGCTTTACCATCGCGTCCACTTATCGACGATGTTAAGTTACCGTGCTTCTCAGTACTCAGTATTATTTTGATGCCGCGTACTGGGTTTCCCTCGTCGTCTCTGAGATTTATTACCAGTCTATCAACATCGGCAACGTAAGTCTTGTTGATGCCCTTATCTAGGGAGAATGCCTCGCTAAGAAGTGTTAGCTCTTTTCCAAACTCAGGATAACTTAAGACTAATCTAGCATTGTATATTCCAACGACGCTGGACGTGGGCAATTCTCCAGCCACTACCTCGCCATTTTTTATCTGGAGAGCACTACTATAGTTATTAGCAGTTAAGACTAGTTTTCCTTGTTGTAGCGGGTCTCCCGACGAGTCAGTTATCTTGAAGTCCAATTTGGCCACACGGGCCGACAAAGACAATGGACCATCCTGTTTAGTTGGATACTCTATAACTTCGCTGATTACGGTAGCGTTCTGGAGCCTCGCGTTTATGTAATATTTCCCTACACCTGGAAGAGAGGAGAACGGTAGATCCTTTATCACTAGGGATCCATCAGCCGTAGTCTTTCCAGTCTTCAAGATTTTGCCACTCTCTGACCTCACTGTGATTTCAAGAGCCTCAACGCTGTGTCCATCAACGTCTGTTACTTTACATTTTAGGGCTCCGAGCTGGAGCTTTAGTTCGACTTTACGCATTGATGGAAAGTCAACCTCACTATACCCGACCCTAATGCCATCCATAATTACTGAAAGGTCATATTTTCCAGGTGATAAAAGCTTGAAGACAGCCACGCCGTCAGAGCCTGTCTTGAATGATTTTCTGAAGGTCTCGTTAGACAATATGACTTCTATGCCCGGCCTGAGGTTGCCGTCATTATCGATTACTAAAACTTCTAGGTCTGCTGATTCTTGGGCTTTAGCAACGTAAGCAAATAATGCAATTGATAGAAGCATTAAAGCCAGCACTATGAGTGTCTGGTGGAGAGCCTTCATGTAGTTTGCACTCAGCTCTGTAGAGCATTAAGCCTATTATTAAATGCGTTTCGACGTAAAAACTCGTTTGCTTCTTCTAATACTTGCTTTGCTGTCTTATAGGTCAAGACCTGTAGAGCGTCTCTATACTTTAACCAGGCATATGCTCTATGCTCATAGCTCAGCTTGACACTAGTAGTGTTTGTCTTGGCGAGATAAAAAATAACCATCTTCCTCACTAGTTCTTCGCCGCTCTTATAGAAGTACTGAATAGTTTTCCTGAAACCATTAATGAGCTCGATGTCCTTTATCCCAGTTTCCTCGTAAACCTCTCTTCGAAGTGCATCTATCTCTGTCTCGCCTTGCTCTATTCCTCCTTTCGGAAAGTCCCAGTGACCTGCACCGTATAATAATAGCAGGAAGTACATGTCGTCTAGCTTGTCGTTGAATATTACTGCCCCTGCTGATCGTCGCTCTCTCATCTATGATTCACTGTAGTGTCTACCATTATTTTTGGTGGCTCTTTGAAATAAAGATTTCGCAAGTTGTACCGCAGTGATCTGTCAAGAGAGTCTCTTTCTTACCTAGTTATATCTGGTACTGCTTCTTTCGTCCTCCTAGCTGCTATTTCTGCGGCTTCTTCTAGTATTTTTCTAACCTCGTCGTCTGATACGCCGTGATAAACCGTTTCATTACCGCTTAATCCCCCAATCTCGACAGAGATGTCCTCAAGTGATTCCTGTACTGCCCTTATGTTCATACCGAGCTCGGGCATTGCGCCGTGAACATCTTTACTGATATTGCCCACTATTGCCTTAACAGGTGCAATCGCCTCTTTCACGTCTTTAAGGTCTTTCAGCGTCGATAATCTATTTATGACCGCCTCTAGTGATAGTTGACTCCTGATAACATTGTTGAGCGTCTTCCTCATCTGGCTGAGCTCTGACGCATACATAGCTGCTTTTTCCTGGTCTCCCTCAGCCTGGGCCTTAACACACGCCTCGAATAGTTCTCTTCCCCGCCCAGTCATGTATTGTATCCTGCTCGACAATTTATTATTCATCACTGAGAGATTCACAATCACCCTCTCAACATTCTGCCACACTTTTCCTTCCTTACGCCTGAATAACTTCATCCTCCTCACTACTGCCCGAATGCCCTGATTTTTATCCACTCTCTCGACAATACATCAAAGACATTCCTTAAAGATTCTCAGAGTAATAAGATTATTCA
>CAYTRT010000007.1:23666-48512 GCA_964440295.1 uncultured Nitrososphaeria archaeon | reverse complement strand
CAGTGATTAGTAGATAATCAGGGGATTTCAATCGTCTCGTGAAGCATGAAATCTTTTATATCGCTCCGCATAATTTACCAAACATCGGTGTGCAATCATTTGGTCGATGATGAACTGATTAACAGAGAATTTATAAAAAATTCAGTTAGAACAACTCTAAATGCACTTTTGGGCGAGACGTGCCTCGCGGCACTTGAGTTTCATCTATCTAATATCTTGGAGAGAGATCCTTACGATGTTTTTTGCGATTCCCCACGAAATTTTTATGAGGCTCTACAATCTATCTTTGGACAAGGAGCGGATAAGGTCTTGGAGGTAATTTTCTCAACGTTGGCTCAGAAGGGCTTAATCAAGTGGGTCAATCCGGCCCAGGTTGTGGAATTATTGAAGGCCGGCGACGAAGCATCTAGGATAGAGCTTCTAAAACTATTCAAATCCACAAAGGTGAGTGAAAAATGAGTGAAGAGTTTGTAAAGTGTGGAATAGAGGGTCTCGACGCACTTATTAAGGGCTTACCGAGGGGCGGCCTCATAGTTCTCTCCGGGACGCCGGGAACCGGTAAGACTGCATTCGCGACCAGCCTACTCTATTACGGCGCATTGAGATGTAATGAGCCGGGAGTCTACGCATCGCTGATCGAGGATGAGGAGAGCTTCTACGCATACATGAGGCCCCTCGGATATGATTTCGAGAGGCTAAAGATTGAGAAAAAGTTTAGCTACCTCGCGCTTCCGACGATGCTTGAGCCAGGCATCGCCACTGGGATAGGAATGGTGATGAACACGATAAAGTCGCTGGGCGCTAAGAGGCTCGTGATCGACTCTTACACAGCGATGAGCCAGATGTTCAAGGATGAGGGCGAGGCAAGGACATTCCTACACACGATCGTTTCAAAGATGGTTAGACAACTCGGATGCATGACCATACTGATAAAGGAAGAAAAATCGCCGGGCGAGAAGAAAGAATACGACTACGTAGACTTCATCGCCGACGGAGTAATCAGCCTCGAGATGGACACGTTGGAGGAAAAGCGGATAAGGAGATTAACCATCGTGAAGATGCGTGGATCTGAGGTACGAAATCCAAAGATCTGCTTCACGCTGCACGGCGGATTCACTCCGTTGCCGCCCACGAAGCCTCCAGAGAAGCCTCCTGAGAAACGAGTAAAGTATCCAGCAGACCCGCCCGGCGGATACAGCACGGGCATACCTGACCTAGACAAAGAGATAGGAGGCATACCGGACAGGTCAACCATTCTCTTAGAGATTGACTCAAGGCTGACACCGAGAGAATACTATATGGTTGGCATGCCCCTAGCTGCGAGCTTTATCTCGAAGGAGAGGCCATGTCTCGTCTTGCCTTCAGGTGGTGTGACTTGGAGCATGTTAGCACAGAACGCAAAGATCTACGGACTTACTGAGGAGCACTTCAAGAACTATGTTCATTTCATCGCTGAGTCAGGCGTGTCTGAGGAGGAGACAAACGTTATCAGGCTAACCTCAGACGAGCAGATGATCAACAGACTTGTAAAGCTAGGCACGTCGCTATCGAGGAGATTCAAGAGACCTATACTCGCCGTGTTTGGCATAGACAGGCTGGTCGGCTACTTCGGCGAGAAGACTATAGACATGATCTACAGCATGCAGGACGAGGCGCGGAACAGGCCGGGCATCAACATGTGGCTAGTGAAGCCCACGAGGCCGTGGATAGCTGAGAGCCTAGCACCGCTAGCTGACATGCACCTCAAGATAACTAGGAGGCATGGTGCAATACTGCTATACGGAATGAAGCCGAGGACACCACTCTACGCCGTACAAACCGCGGAAGACACGCCCATACCAAAAATAATACCAATAATATAAACATAGATGCATGGAGAAAATACCAGTCCTTGCTAGCTTATTTTGAGGAGCTTGAGAACATAATGTTGCTCATCGAGTGAGTTCTATCAATTTCCTGGAGAGCTGCCAGTACTTGTCGCCCACGCGGTGGAGGTTCTCGAGTATTTTTCCCCGGTTCAGGGTCTCGGCCTCCTCTGAGCTCATGAGCGCCCTGCAGACCGCAAGCGCCCTCCTGTTCTTGACGTCCCTCACTAGGACGATGTCGGATTTATTGAACCTCGACTCGAAGGAGACTATTCCCGGCCTCATGACGTCTGCGCCGTTAACCACGTGCTGGACCGCGCCCATGTCCACAGTCACGGACGGCAGGCGTCTAAGGATCTCTCCATTCACGGACTCGTCGACGACTGGTATGTATCCACTCTCAGACTCGATTATTATCGAGCCTCCAACCTCGTAGAGCTTTACGTCCTCCTCAGTCATGACGGCGGCCCGCTCTCCAGAGACTGTTAGTCCAGCCGCCCTCAGCCTCTCCACCAACTCCTTGGCGTCCTTCTTGCTGAGCCAGTGAAACTGCATCAGTTATAGAGACGAGCTGCCTGAATTTATCCTATCCATCGAGGCGCCAGAGTGATTCGAATATTCATCAATGAAAGTAATGAGGTCAGGGATGGGCGGCCTGGAGAAGCTGGGAAGCATTGATGGCGGCGTGGAAGCCAAGCCTGACCACGCACTCGAGGTCCCTGAGGTCTAGGAGGAGGTTCGGAGTGTGGAGGTTCCTGCACGGAGTTGATATAACTCCGGTAGGGACGCCTCTACCCTTCATGTGTATCCTCCCGGCGTCCGTGATGCTTCCCGTTATTATTTGGAGCTGGTACGGAATGCCGTTAGCCTCGGCCTGCCTGACGAGGTAGTCCACCACGTCCCTGCGTGTCAGCATGGAGGAGTCCATCACCCTTATGGCCGCGCCCCTCCCAATCCTCGTGACGTGCTCTGAAGGAGGGTTGCCCGGAGTATCTGCAGCGACGGTGCACTCGAAGACGAGGGCTACGTCTGGCTCGACCTGCTCGACTATCGTCGCCGCGCCCCTCAGCCCAAGCTCTTCCTGCACGGTGAAGACGGAGTAGAGCTCACACTCCCCGCCCGCCTCGTGTATGAGCCTGGAGACCGCGACCTCGGCCACGCATCCCGCCCTATCGTCGAAGGACTTGCCGAGGACCCGGGAGCCAGCCACTCTGGAGAAGTGGGCCGGAAAAGTAACGTAGGTGCCATTCACTATGCCGAGCGCCTCGGCCTCGCTCCTGCTTGCTGCGCCCACGTCGACGTAGAGGTCCTTGAATGTTGGGACGACCTTCTGCTCCTCTTGGGTCGTTATGTGGGGAGGCTTTGCTCCGATGCATCCCTCGATAAGCGTCTTTCCATGGACCACGACCCTCTGACCCAAGAGGACCCTAGCGTCAAGCCAGCCGAGGGGAGCGATGTAGAGGAAGCCATCCTCATCTACGTGCTTGACGATCATGGAGACTTCGTCCATGTGTGCGACGAGCATGACCCTGGGGCCGCCTCCAGACCTGACCTTGACGAAGAGGTTGCCCATACCGTCTCGCCAGTGCTTCTCCACCGCGGAGTCCAGGTTCTTCAAGACCAGCTCCACGACCTTGTCCTCATATCCAGGCGGGCCATACGCAAGTGAGAACTCGCATAGAAGATCGAATAGCCAAGACTCCAGCGCGCCCGTCAATTCCACGACGATACCACAAACGACCCAAGTCAAATACTTAATATCAGAGACCGAACGAGTGAATGAGAGATGCGGACCCTGATGGTGCTGAAGATCGGAGGCTCTGTTCTGACCGACAAGAAGAGTAAGACGCCCGAGCTGAGAGAGGAGAAGCTGAGGGAGCTCGGCAGATCCCTTAGGACTCTCTGGCCCAAGCCGCTGATAATCGTTCACGGAGCCGGCGCCTATGGACATCCACTCGCAAAGCAGTACGACCTAAACGCTGGATACAAGGATCCCAAGAGCTTGGAGGGCTTCGTAAAGACTTCCTGCTCAGTGAAGACGCTGAACAGCAGGGTCGTAGAGATACTTAACGAGGCTGGGCTTCCATGCATAGGAGTTCCTGCAGGAATAGTATTCAGGACTAGGCGCGGAGCGATCGAGTCGATGAACCTCGATCCATTCCTCGCCTCACTAGATATAGGAGTAACTCCAGTCACCTGCGGAGACGTAACATTCGACGGAATCCTAAAGTTCACCGTACTTTCAGGAGACGCAATAGCGGTCCACCTCGCCAAGAAGCTATCAGCAAAGACGCTCGTCTTCGCGACAGACGTAGACGGAGTCTATGACTACAGGGACGGTGAGGGACAGTTGATAAAAGAACTAAAGAGGGGTGAGCATCTCAGACTACGGTACAAAGACGTGGAAGACGTGACTGGCGGAATGGCCGCGAAGATCGAAAGAGCATACGAGGCAGTCGAGGCAGGAGTAGACGTCAGAATAGTCAACGGCAACCATCCAGACCGAGTGGTCGACTCCCTGCTAGGAAACCCTACAGTAGGTACAAGGCTCACCTTATGATATGGAGGATACACCTAAAACGTCACGCCTCCGAAGAGATAGATCTGCGCCTCGGCGCGGCATGCAGGAAACCCGACGACGACGTCGAAGCCTCCTAGCCACATCTCCCTCAGCCTCTCGCCGATCATTGACTTATCACCGATGAGCATCAACCTCTTTAGAGCCTCGTGCGAATTTCCAGAATTCTTCACAATCACTGATAATCTCCTCCTCCTCGAGGCGTATGCCAGCATCGTCTCCTCAGCCTCGCGGCTCAGGCCATCGCCGACAAAGAACGGCGCGTAGACCGCCACTGGAACGTCGAGGACGCTCCTATAGCTCTTCACAACGTTCTCAACGCCCTCGTCGAGCAGGAAGAAAGGCGTGCACCTATGTCTCAGGCAGCATTTGAGGGCAGCGGACTCCACGTTCTCCGTCCCCACCATGATCGGCATGTCTCCGAGCTTAGCCCGTGATAGCGCAGCCGCCTCCATCAAAAGTGGGCCGGCCCTCCTAGCCGCCTCCTCCTCAGATAGATAGTGGGGGTTACCAGCAACGATGCAGAGACCTGCCCGACTGCTGTCGGCCAGTGACTCAACTACCTCGCGCATGCGCTCCTCGTAGTCGCTCCTCCTGACGGGAATCGTGGGCACCACAATTGGGCCTTCAACATCTTCAGCCAGGCGGACAAGCTCAGCGATATCACTCGCACTAAAATCATCTTGCGTCCTCTCAGAATCTATCACGAACAAGTCAAGATCAGAGAGCAGCGCGGCGCTGTAGAACTTAAAAAGCCCAGCCCTCCTCTCTTGTCGATCTACGCCGAGAAGGCTAGGCTTGACCGCGATGCCTCTATGGAAGTCGACCACCTATCTGGAAGACCCTCACCCCACATGTCAGCACCCCTCCAAAACTACAAAATACCATCGGTAATAAACTTTACGTCGGGGCCGCTCGTCCCCCTAACGACGATCAACCACCGACGACGCCGGGGAATAGATAGTACTGCTCGCCCTCTTGGACGCCCTCCTCCTCAAGAGAGGCAGACTCGGCCAACACTCTGCCCCTAAAAGCGAGCCTAAAGCTCTCGACCGGAAGATTAAGCATCCTGCAGACAGCGTCCTTCACGTTGGCGACCAGCGCCTTGGAGTCGGTCTCGATCACGATCTTCCTCGGCCTACCCACTAGCGGGACAATAACCATCCTCAAGCCAAGTCACTCAGAGGCAAGCCCATGAAAAGCTATAAACAATTATCACACTCCGCCAAGAGATAGATCCACAGTATATTCCAGAGATTATTTACATCATGTCGTTAACCAGAAAACCGTGGCCCTTCGAGGCTCCGACTCCTAGACATTCCACTCAACAAGGCTCCACAGTGACCAATAATTCGTCACTTACCTTAAATATGGCGACGAATAAGGTACTAATAGATGGTCAGAGAATTCACCTACCGCGGATACAACCTACAGCAGCTACTCGACATGAGCATGGACCAATTCATCAAGCTACTTCCAAGCCGGCAGCGGAGAAGCCTCAAGAGGGGGCTGACAGAAGCACAGAGAAAGCTACTCGCAAAGATTAGAAAATTCAAGAAAACAAACAGCAACAAGCCGATCAGGACCCACGCTAGGGACATGATAATACTCCCAGAGATGGTTGGACTCACGATCTGGGTCCACAACGGAAAAGAATTCCTGCCAGTCGAGATAAGGCCAGAGATGATCGGACACAGACTCGGAGAGTTCGCGATCACAAACAAACGCGTGGTCCACGGCCGGCCCGGAGTAGGCGCGACCAAGAGTAGCATGTACGTACCGTTGAAGTAATCTCCGCTACAGAGATGGAGGGAGCGCTATTCTCAGAGCTCGTCGAGCTTTGTCGCTCCCTCGAGAAGACTACGGGTCGAAATCTGAAGGTCCAGCTGATTACGAACTATCTCCGAAGATTATCTCCAGACGATGCGAAGGTTGCCTCCTATCTCTTGATTGGACGCATATCTGAGGAGAAAAACAAGACCCCGCCGAACATCGGCTGGGCGCTCATTAAGGCCGCGCTGGACTCCGGCCCCACCTCGACGCTGCTCCAAGGACCATTGACTCTCCAGGAGCTCTGGTCCACGCTTAGGCTGCTATCTACCGTTAAGGGACATGACTCGAGGTTCAAGAAGATGGCTGTGCTGCAGTCATTGTTTTCAAGGTGCAGTAGCGAGGAGCTTGAGTGGTTGGTGAGGATACTTACCGGCGAGATGCGGCACGGCGTTAACGTCGGCCTACTCCTCGACGCGGTCTCAGCGCTCTATGGAATGAGTGGTGAAGAGGTGAGGAGGCTTGACATGGTCGTCGGAGATATCGGGGAGCTAGTCAGGCTAGCACTGTCCGGAGAATTGTCTAGACGCATAGAGCTCAGAGTTTTCAGTCCTCTCAGGCCGATGCTGGCGGAGATGTGCTACGACGTGCAGGATGCTCTTGACAGGCATCGCGGCAAGACCTGTCTCGAACCAAAGTACGACGGCGTGAGGCTGCAGATCCACAAGCTTGGAGATGATATTAGGCTATTTACTCGTCGCTTATCAGACGTCACGTCGAGCATGCCCGACATCGTCGCCACACTGTCTAGGTCAATCAATGCCTACTCAGCGATCCTCGACGGAGAAGTAGTCGCGGTCGATTCTTCTGGGAGGGCGCTGCCCTTCCAAGACACTATGCGGAGGGTGGCTCGCGAGAGGGAGATTGAGGCGGCGATCAGCGAGGTCCCGCTAAAGATGTGGATATTCGACGTATTGATGATTAACGGCGAGGCGACAATCGATAAGCCATACGTGGAGAGGAGGATGCTGCTTGAGAGGATAGTTAGTAAAGATATCTTGGCGCCCAAGCTGGAGGTCAATAATAGAGCCGACGCAGAGGCGTTCCTCAAGAAGGTCATAGAGCAGGGACATGAGGGCATAATGGCGAAGGACCCGATGAGTCCTTATACTCCGGGCAGGAGGGGCGCGCTGTGGCTCAAGATAAAGCCGGCGGAGAGGCTTGACTTAGTGATAATAGCGGCCGAGTGGGGACATGGAAGGAGGAGGGGATGGCTGAGCAACTATCACTTGGCAGTGCTTGACGAGGAGACTGGGCGATACTTAATGGTTGGAAAGACATTCAAGGGACTGACGGACGACGAGTTCAAGCAAATGACTGAGCGCCTCCTTTCCTTAAAGACCTCGGAGTGGGAGTGGGGCGTCGTCGTCAGGCCAGAAGTAGTGGTCGAGGTCGCTTACAACGAAATTCAGAGAAGCCCCCACTACGAGAGTGGATATGCACTGCGCTTTGCCAGAATAGTGAGGATACGCGACGACAAGAGTCCGGAGGAGATCGATACTTACCAGAGACTCAAGGCGCTTTATGAAAAACAATTCGAGCTAAAGGGCAAGCCCGCGTCATAGGAAAATATATGTAGATAAAATTCAGTAGCATTAATTAAGACATTGTGGAGTTATTCCTCCTCGACGTAGTCAGAGATCTTAGGCAACTCGAGTGGCATTCCCTTCCTCTTCCTAATCTCCATGATTACTTTCTCATGCAGTGATGCTGGTACTGGTTTCCAGGCATAGAACTCTGTGCCCCAGAAGGCCTTGCCCATCGTTGAGCTTCTTAGGACCTCGGATAAATCGCCTGTCTCTGAGGCCGGGATCTCTCCGTAAACAACCGTTATGTACTCTGACTGTTTCACATCCATTATTCTTCCACGCTTCGAGCTAACTATCGACGTAACAGCGCCCATCAGGTCTGGAGGCACCTTAACCTCTAGCTTAAGGACTGGCTCGAGCAGTACGGGGTCAGCGCTGAGTATGCTTGCGTAGAGTGATCTCCAGGTTGCTGGAGCTATCTGAGCGTATCCCCTGTGTACGGGGTCTTCGTGGAGGTCGACGTTTACCAGGACTGCCTTGATCCCCCTCATTCTCTCTGCCGCAAGTGGTCCTTCCTGGACGACTCGTTGGAATCCTCCCACAATCATCATCTTGCTCTCGTGTAGGAACTGCGCTCCCTTAGTCATGTCCACCAGTATGTTCCCGTTTGGGTCTATCGTCCATACGCCTCTAGCCTCGTCCGCGTCCCATCCATGATCCCTCAGGATCTTCGCGATCTGCTTCCTATCCATCTCGTCGAAGATCTCGCCTCTCCTGATCAGCTCAACAATCTCCTCGTCGAGCTTCTCGACATACATGTATATCTTGTTGTGCCTGTTTGGTGATTTGCCCTCGAATACTTTTCCTTTCTTACTGATTGTCTCTCTGTAAAGTATTATCGGCTTTCCCGCAACCACCTCAAGCCCAGCCTTCTGAATCCAGGTTAATGCAATTTCTAGGTGGAGCGTGCCCATGCCGCTGATTAGGTACTCTCCCGTCTCGGGCCTGACAACTGTGACTAATGTCGGGTCCTCGATCGTTAGTTTTTGCAGGAAGTCAACCAGCCTAGGCAGGTCTTTACTATGCTTCGGCTCTATCGAGACCGTGACTACTGGCTCAGAGACGTACTTTAGGGACTCGAACGGGACCATCTCCTTAACAGATAGGGTGTCGCCCGCCCTGGCGTCTTCAATTCCCAAGAGTGCGGGAATGTTGCCCGCCGGCAGCGTCGAGACAATCTCTCTTGCCTGCCCCATATAGACAGCTACTTGCTGCACTCTACTCTGAATATTTCGGCCCACTATTACTAAGGTGTCACCGTCTGACACCGTGCCGCTGAATAGTCTACCCGTCGCTACTACTCCTGCCTGGGGATCAACTTTGACGTCGGTGACAGCCATGACGGTTGGTCCATTCTCGTCGCACTCCAGCATTGCCTGCCCAATGTCTGATTCTAGCGGTCCTCTCCAGATCTTCGGAATCCTATACCTCTGAGCGACGTGTGGTGGGGGATGATGATTAATCACCATCTCGAGTATAGCCTCATGCAGAGGCATCGTTTCCTTGAGCCAGTCTAAATTATTATTGACGAAGGCCTGCAGGACGTCACTGAATTTTACTCCCTTCTTCTGGGCCTGCGGGACAGTGAAGCCCCATCTATCCTTCGCGCTACCTATGGCAACAGTTCCTGACTGGAAGCTGAGCTTCCATTTTTCACGATACTCAGGCTCAGCATACATGTCTATTAGCCTATTAACTTCTAGCACTATTCGGCCGAGGGTCTCCTGAATCTTTTCAGGAGGCAGCCTTAGCTCCTTAATCAGTCTGTCAACTTTATTTATGTAGAGTACGGGTCGAACCCTCTCGCCTAGTGCCTGCCTGACGACAGTCTCTGTCTGTGTCATTACTCCTTCGACTGCGTCCACGACGACGACCGCTCCATCGATCGCCCTGAGGGCCCTAGTGACTCTTCCAGAGAAGTCTACGTGTCCAGGAGTGTCTATGAGGTTGATTATGAATGGCGTGCCGTCCATCTCGTAGTATAGAGAGACGTTTGCCGCCTTGATTGTCATCTGCCTCTGCTGCTCCTCCTCCAAGTAGTCGAGCGCCAGCGCCCTCCCAGCAAGTGCGGGCGAGAGTAGCCCAGCGGCGGCCAGAAGTGAGTCGCTCGTAGTCGTCTTTCCATGATCTACATGCGCGATGATTCCGATATTTCTGATTCTATCCTTGTTCCTAAGTATGTCCAATACTTCAGATATCTTTTTTATTCTCGGCATCTCCTCTCCTTACTCTTTCTCCATGCATCTACTCTTAATTTATTTTATATACCTTAATTTTCCGAAGATCAGTAGATACGGCTCAGGATTTTAACCCTCCTAGGCCGTACTCCTCGTGAACTGCCCTGACGGCCTCAACACCGTCCCTCTCCTTCACTACGAATGATATGTTTAGCTCTGATGATCCCTGAGCGATCATCCTGATGTTTATTCCTCTCTTTGCAACGGCCCCGAAGACTCTGCTCGCGACTCCCGGGGTTCCCCTCATTCCTTCCCCAACCACAGCTACGACCACTACGTCTGGCTCGCACTCGATCTCTTTCAACAACCCCGTCTTGACGAATTCATTCTCTAGTTCGCTTACAGCTAAGTTGCTTAGTCTCCTCTTCACTATGAAGGACATGGCGGACTCTGAGACGCTCTGCGAGATCATCATTACGTTTACACCCAGTCTTCCGAGCTCGCTGAGAATTCTTCCAGCAGTACCCGCCCTACCTACGACTGATGATCCCCTCAGCGTAATCATGGCGACGTCCTTGACGAGTAGGACAGCCTTGACGATGCTGTCAAATGCTTTAGCGGTCTCTGATATGAGGGTGCCGGGTGCAGATGGATTGAATGTATTTTTTATCCTCACCTTAATTTTGCCCATTCGGGCAGGCTCTAGTGCCCTTGGATGAAGTCCCTTTGCACCAAAAAGAGCCATCTCCATGGCTTCCTCGAAGGATATTTCAGGTATGACTTTCGCATCGTTAACTATCCTCGGGTCAGAGGTCATCAATCCATCGACATCGGACCAAAGCCAGACCTCGTCAGCGCTTATTCCATGCGCGATGAGCGTGGCTGTATAGTCTGACCCACCTCTGCCTAGCGTCGTTATCACGCCATCCTCATTAACTCCTATAAATCCCGTGATGACTGGAGTGATATTTTTGTCTAGTAGTCCTCCGACCCTCTCCCTCACCAGCTTAAGGGTAGTCTCCATGATCGGTACAGCTTCTCCGAATGAGGAGTCAGTGACTATTCCGGCCTCGCCACCCGTTAGATACTTGGCATCGACTCCCAGACTCTCCAACGCTCCATACATGATCCTCGTAGACATTCTCTCTCCAAACGAGAGGACGTAGTCACGCGTCCTAGGAGTGGCTTCCCTCAAGTAATAAATACTGTAGAGCACTTGTCTGAGGTTCTCTATGTTCTCTGAAATTTTTGAGTAGACCTCCTCCCTAATCTTATCAATGCTCACGGCCTTCTTGACGGCCTCAAAGTGTAAATTGCAAAGCTCGGAGAGCAGCTCATCAATCTTCTTCTTGTCGCCGCTGAGGGCGGCCTCTAACGCATCGATTAAGTTATCAGTCGTGTCGCCCATCGCTGAGCAGACCACGGCTATCTTATTCTCGCCGAGGTATTTCGCCACCAATTCTGCGGCGTGTTTAATTCTTTCACCGTCAGCGAGCGACGTGCCGCCGAACTTGAAGACTAGCTTCATCTCTTTAACGATAATAAAATTAGAAATAGCTATTTCTTAAAGATTTAATAAGTAGGAAGCGGCCTAGTCGCTAATATTCTTCGCAGGCACGCCCTCGAGTTTGGAGATCTTTTTGACGAGCTGGAGGTTCCATCTCCAAGTATCCTCATCCCTAACAGCCACCACTATGTTGCTGACCCTGTCACGCATCCTTATCGTGTAGCCCGCTTTGCTTATCACTTCTTCGGCGAATTTCTCGAGTTCCTCGTAAGTAGGCGAGGCCGTCCTGGGCAGTCTTAGCCTCGACTCGCCCAGCCAGGCGTACCCCTTGACCTCGACGAAGTGGGGCTCAGCATTCTTTATCAGGCCTGCGTAGCCGTCGGGGTCCTTCATGTTGAGCCCCTTCGCGACTGTCATCCTAAAGACTGTCCTGCAGCCCCTCTCGCCGAACCTTCTCATTAGGCTGAGGCTCTCCAAAACTTTATTGAACACGCCCCTAAACGATGTATTTGTAACCGAGTCGTAGTCAGCCTCGTTTGTCGCGTAGACACTTATGTAGAGGTTTGTGGGGATGGCGTCCTCTCTCAGCAGCTCTAAGAGCCTGCTTGGTAGCGAGCCATTTGTTACGAGGAAGCTCGTCATGCCCCTACTATTGATCTCCTTGACAAGCCCGGCGAGTGCGGGATAGAGAGTTGGCTCGCCATCTAGGGATATCGCGACATGCGCAGGCCTCATCGCCTTCATGTAGGCTTCTCTGCTTGTAAGCGGGTTTCCCCCGAATCCTGATAGGAGCTCTCTCTGCGCCTTTATCATCTCGTCGACTATCGTCTTGGGATCGTCCCATCTAGAACCGTGAGACTTGTTTCTATGCAGGCCGAAGGGTCTCCAGCACCAAGGACATGCAAAGTTGCAGAAGTCTATGGTGGGGGTCATCTGGATGCATCTCCTCGAGTCGATTCCATAGATGGATTTGTAGCAGTTCCTCTCTCCCCTCAGTCTCGACTTAGTCCACCTACATATCTCTACCCCTGAGTGCTTCTCGTTTCCTATCAGCCTATAGCCCGCTGCTAGGTACTTCTTGATCCTCTCCTCTGAGTACTTTGCCACCTCCATGCCGCCTACTACTCCCGCCTGTTACAGAATTAATCATAGCCACTAATAAACAATTGATCGCTAATCAATTCA
The DNA here is from genome assembly GCA_964440295.1 of uncultured Nitrososphaeria archaeon. Taxonomy (GTDB): domain Archaea; phylum Thermoproteota; class Nitrososphaeria_A; order Caldarchaeales; family Calditenuaceae; genus CALIKS01. Next base: position 35,781 of record CAYTRT010000007.1, on the reverse strand, counting down.
TTCAAATTAAATTTTCACATATTCGAATCAAGGCCTCTCTAGCCTCTTAATGATTGATGGAAGGGATGAGATATGCGTTATGACCTCGTCAAAATATGGTCTTAAAAACTCCGGAGGGACGCCTGAAATCTGCGTCGTGCCTATGCTATATATGTTCAGAGAGCGCGAGGCAACACCGTCATGCGGCATGTCTCCAAGCGAAACAACTTCGCTGCCCTCAAACCCATTATCCTTCAGCGCCGTTTCTAAGAGTATCTTCTTGATCTCGTCGGCCCCCTCTCCAGTGATTCTCTCATAATACACCGGGCCCTTTGGAAACCCCATCTTCTCGATGAATGGAGTGATGTATTCGGTTCCGGGCCTACCCGTGACGTAAACTACGACTACTCCGTCCCTAGATAATTGATTAAGCGTCTCGACCGCGCCGTCCGCAGGTCGGTCGAACTCATAGAGTTTTAAGTCGTCGAGGAACACGTCGATTATTTCTCTAAGGGCCTTCTCGTTCAGCTCTACGCCGGCAAGCCTCGCAACGTCCTCGACCGTGAGGGCGTTGTATGCTCTTTTTCTCCTCTCGCCGTCAAGCCTAAAGCCCAGTACTTTCTCCACTGCCTTGACGCGTCTCTCTCTATTATCTATGATTGTTGCGTCGATGTCCGTGATGATGGCCTTGATTCTCTTCACGAGCAAATAATAAAAAGCAAGCTGTATTTAGGGGCTAGCCCATCATTCCGAGCCGCCAGACAGTTGTAGCCTGTTCTTCATTTCCTGAGATAGGTGCTCCATCAATCTTGAATAAGTACTGTCTAAGTATTCTGGGAGAACCTTCGTTTCCGCTATGACCGGCATATAGTTTGTGTCGCCTGTCCATCTCGGAACTACGTGCATGTGTATGTGGTCCGCTATTCCGGCGCCTGCTACTCTTCCTAGATTCATGCCGATGTTGAACCCGGATGGGTTGAGAGCCCTGCTGAGTAGGTCGACGCTCAGGATGGATAGCCTCATCAGTTCTGACGACTCCCTCATCGATAGCCTCCTTATATCGCCGACGTGTCTGTAGGGCGCAACCATGAGATGGCCATTATTGTATGGATACGCATTCAGCATGACGAAGCAAGTGTCTCCACGCATTATTATCAAGTTTGCCCTATCATTCTTCTCTCTGGGTTTTTTGCAGAGAATGCATCCCTCAGTCCTAGGTCCGCCTATGTAGGCCATTCTCCAAGGAGCCCAGAGCCTATCCATCCCTATCACCAATCTGAGGATGCGTATTGCCTAATAACTGCTCCTACCCATGGCTCATGACTCAGCTAGACGCATGGTTATGAGGACGTATTAGAGACATAATTCTGGATGGAGAAGAAGTTTGAGCCGATTAATGTCCCCCTCATTACATGTGACTCAGCTGAGGAGATCCTTCAGGCATATAGGGTGGGCATGAGTAGGGCAAGAGTCTCACTCGACCTAGAGCTATCAACCACCGAGTGCCTCATCGAGGGAGACCACGTATTTATCGACGGCAACGAGTTAAGAATCGACCAGCTCCAGAAGATAAGAGAAGACGAAAGAACCATCTATATTCTCCACGACAACTCTCTAGAGGTTGCCGAGATAAGGGCAGGCCACTACTATAAATTAGTCAGGACGAGTAAAGGACACGCACCCACGCTCGAGATAGACGGCATACATATGCACAGGGTTAGGGATACATTTCCAGAGATAGATGCAGAGGCAAAGGTGAGGCTTGCAGGAAGTCTCAGAGATAAACAAGTTTTAGACACGTGTATGGGTCTGGGATACACGGCCATCACTGCGCTAAGAATGGGTGCGAGACGAGTAGTAACGGTGGAGAGGGATGAGAACGTGTATGAGCTGGCCAGGATAAACCCGTGGTCAAGGCTGCTCGGGAGTGAAAAAGTAGCCACCGTCATCATAGACGTTAGAGAGTTTCTCTCAGAGACGAGTGAGGAGACATTCGACATAATCATACACGACCCGCCTAGGTTCTCGATGGCCGGAGAACTATACTCAGCAGAATTCTACCGCGCGATCTGTAGGGTTCTTAGGCCTGGCGGCCGCGTAGTTCACTACGTAGGGAGCCCGGGCAGGCTTAGATCAAGAAGGATTCACGTAGGCGTCATGAGGAGGATGAGGGAGGCGGGGTTCAGGGTCTTTTGGGACCAGAAGACGGAGTGTGTGTATGGATATAAAGCCACCTGCTAGAGATGTTGAGTGATGCTCGCCTCAATCGGGGATGAGGTAGCGAGGCGGCTCGTCACGGCCATCCTCGTCGAGTCTGTCGTTTATCCCAAGCCAGGGCTTGTAGATAGAGTCCATAGCCTCCCAGAAATTGACCTGATAAACCTGCAGTCTTCCGCCGTATCGTTCTACAGGTGGCTTAGGCTGACAGCCATAAGCGGCGCCAAAAAGGCGTGGCGTGGCAGGCTAGGAGAGTACATGCTGAAGATGGTCGAGGAGATGCTTAGGGTCCAGGACGGTGGAAACACGCATCTAGGCGTCGTCATGCTGGTGTCTCCACTATCCTCGGCCGCGGGACTTCTAGGCTCGAGCGAGAAATGGAGAAGTCCAGAAAAGCTTAGGAGGGCAGTGGTCCACATAGTAGAGAAGACTGACTGGAGAGACTGTAGAAACATCTTGATGGCAATATCTAGGGTGAGTCCTGGAGGACTCGGCGAGGTGCCGTTCTTAGACGTGAAGAAGCCCGAGACGTACCGGCTTATCAGGGAGAAGAGAGCATCGATAATAGATGTCTTCAGGCCGTATATGGGCAGAGACATGATAATTGACGAGTACCTCGATGGGTATCGGATGACCTTCGATGTCTGTCTGAGGGCACTGAAGCAATGGCTGAGAAGGACGAATAACCTCGAGGTCTCGTCAGTTAATGCACTCTTAGAGGTAATGTCGCGTAGACCCGATACACACATCTCAAGGAGGTTAGGAGTCGAGAAGGCTAGAATCGTGATGACGCTGGCCGGCAGAGCCTTAAGGGTGGGCGGGGCGGCAACGAGGGAGGGCCTAAGAGCGATAGATCGAATGGACGAGTATTTGAGGCGTAATGACCTCAGGCCAGGAGCCTCAGCTGACATACTCGACGCGGCGCTCTGCGTACTATTTCTCGGAGCTGGAAGATACTCTAGGGAGGCTCTTCTTGATCTTCTCGGCTAGCTTCCTGCCTATTCCTGGAATCCTAGAGAGTTCCTCAACCGACGCTTCCTCTATGTCTTTGAGTGTCCGTAATCCATGGTTCCAGAGGCTCCTTCCCCTCACCCTTCCGATTCCAGGCAGCGATACAAGCTCTAGGAGTTCGTTTTTCACTCCATGCTTAATCCTCACTGTCAGCGTCTCGTAGGCCTTGAAGAGCGATCTTCTCCCGATAGTTAGGCTTAGCTGAGAGGCCGCATAGCTGATCCACTCCGCCCTTTCTCGAAGTGCCGCGAAATCGCCTGGCTCGATGTTGAAGTCTTCGTAGATACGTCTCTCAGGCGTCTCGTCTATCCACTCCCTCAACACTGATAGGTTCTTCATGGCGTCTAAGAAGAACTCGTAGCCCTCGGGATCCTCGGCGGGGTCGGGCGGCGGCTCAACCAGCTCATCAATCACCGACTCGATGTACCTCTCTATCTTCTGCCTCCTAATCCTAGCCAATCCGTAATCCGTCAGGTCCGGAGTCATGCATATTACCTGTAGCATCCCAGTCACTGTCATGCGTCTCTCATCGCTTAAGTACTGGACAATCCTTATCGCTGACAGCGGGTCGATATATAGCTGGGAGACCCGGCGGCCGAGAGGTGTCGCCGACACTCCGTCGTCCCTCCTTATCATTCCGTTCTCTTCTAAGAACTCAAGAATGGTGTCCACTCTTTCCTCGATTATCCTGGCTCCGAATTGTTGTGCGTAGAATGTCCTGCTTAAAATTCTTCTAAGTCCAAGCTCTGAATTAACAAGCTCTGAAGCTATGAGCGATAGTATGTGTGACCTTAGGTGCCTCTCGCTGCCGAGGCATGAATAAATCTTTTCAGGCTCTCCATGGACGTATTTTTCTAGGAAGTATTCCTCCTCTTCTTTATTCTTGGCTATGAGTATTGCATAGCCTACCTTATCGTACATCGGCCTCCCAGCACGGCCACACAGCTGCTTATACTCCATCACTGATATTGATGAGGGCCCGTAATGAGGGTCATACCTCCTCAACTCTGGAATGACTACTAGTCTGGCCGGCAGGTTAACTCCGGCGGCAAGCGTCGGAGTCGCGCAGATTACTGGCAGTATTCTAGACCTGAAGGCTTCCTCCACCATTCTTCTATGAGTAAGTCCCAGCCCAGCGTGGTGGAATGCTACTCCCCTCTCGACGAGCGGCCCAAGCCTCTCAGAGAACGGAGACTCCGGCTCAGACTCTAGTATATTCTCGGCCACCTTCTCTAACGCGGCCTTCGTCTCATTACTGAGCTGTGCGACGAATGGAATTACCTCCGCGAGCTTAGAGGCATAGCTCTCTGCCTTACGCCTAGTCAGTGCAAATACCAATACCTGCCCTCCACCTAAAAGTCCCTCAGAAACTACTGCTGTTAGTGGATCTCCAGTGGCCTTGACTCTCCGAGTGGTTCCGTCGCTCAGCGTGATTGTCCCTCCTCTAACTACTCCCTCGATCAACGGCACGGGCCTGAAGTTGCTTACAATCGGCACCGCCTCTAGCCACTCAGCTATCTCGTCGACGTTCCTTATCGTTGCGCTGAGGCAGAGTATCTGCGCGTCCTTTATAATCTCGGTCAATTTTGATATCGTCATCTCTAGGGTCGGTCCCCGCTCCTTCTCGCCAATCATGTGTATCTCGTCTATCACGACTAGCCCAACATCGCTGAGCCAGGTGGCCTTATGCCTGACGAGGCTGTCAGCCTTCTCGTAGGTAGAAACTATGAAGTCTCGCCTGCCCAACCACTCTCCCGGGTCATCGTAGTCTCCGGAGACTGCGGCTATGCTGACGGCGCGCTCCGAGTTTTCAAAAACCCTGCTAAACTCCTGGAACTTCTCCGTCGTGAGGGCTCTTAGGGGAGTGAGATACAGGACTTTCCGTCCGAGGGCTAGCTGTCGATGCGCAGCGAGGGTTGCAAGCAGTGTCTTACCGGAGGCTGTTGGGGCAGAGATAACCATATTTCGCCCGTCGAGCAGTCCCTTCTTGATCGCCTCGACTTGGTGTGGATAAAGCGTCTCTATGCCCTCTCTTTTCAGAGAGGCCACTAGCCGCGCATCCAGTCCCGTCTCGCTTAGCTTCAAGGACTCACCGTCAGGTCAGCCTATAAGCTCCAGGCTTGGGTGAATATATCCTTCCCTCAGTTATCATCCTATTAATAATTCTGTCAATCTCGCCCCTGCTAAGTCCCTGTTCCTGAAGCTCCTGCCTAAGGGCAGAGTCGTCTGCATATCCATGCTGCTGTTCGAGCTGTCTTATCACGTCCAGCACGAGGCTCAGCTTCTCTCGGACGCTCATTGGCTTGCCGGTCATTATCACGTCTATGTCCGGCTTGCCCGACTCGACGTCGATGCCGACCTCCGATAAGCTCTTCCTCATCAGCTCGATCGCTGCTTTCGCATCCTCCTCAGTCACGACGTTTCTCAGAGCTGCTCTCGCCCTCGCCTCGGCCAGCCTAATGAGCGACTCGAGCTGCCGGGCAGTTATCGAGACGGTTGAAGTCTTCTCGTAGACGGTCCTCATCTGGAGATAGAACTGCTGTAGCGCCGAGGCGGCCTCTGGCGTGAGGATTGGATCGATCTTTTTCGAATACGCAATGTACTTCTTCAGGATGTTGGGCGTGATGGGAGACGTGACTCCCCTCTCACCGCCGCTGTGAAGAGTAATTATGTGCCTAGATATTTTCTGGTCCATTTCCGCGTTTGGCTCGTCTCTCAACACAAATATCAAGTCAAACCTAGAGAGAAGCGTGATGGGTAGGTTGACGTTTTCGTTAAATGGCCTGTATGGATCATATCTTCCCAGCTCTGGGTTTGCCGCAGCTAGGATGCTGCACCTAGCATTCAGCGTTGCGACGATTCCGCCCTTAGCTATGCTAGCAGTCTGCTGAGCCATGACCTCATGCATAGCCACCCTGTCCTCCGGCCTCATCTTATCAATCTCGTCAATCACACATACGCCCATGTCTGCCAGTACGCAGGCGCCGGCCTCAAGCACCATTCCTCCCCCAGCATCCCTAACTACGGCGGCAGTCAGGCCGGCCGCGGTGCTTCCCCTCCCAGAGGTGTATACTCCTCTCGGCGCGATCTGTGCGGCAAATTGTAGTAGGGTTGACTTGGCTGTTCCAGGGTCTCCGACCAACAAAACGTGTACGTCTCCCCTCACCTTTACGCCGTCGCTGAATACCTTCTGCCTGCCGCCGAAGAGTGCGAGCATGATTGCTTCCTTTATGTGCTCCATTCCCTCCACTGAGGGAGCAATAGAGGCTATGAGCTTCCGATGAATGTCTGGGTCAGCCGCCATCTTCTTAAACAGCTCTTCTTCCTCAGGCGTGATCAGCAACGACTCCATTTCTTTTCCCCTCGTCTCAATTGAGACAGCCTCTAGGAATATCCTCATCGGCTGAGTGCTTGTATCGCCCCGCTCACTGAATGCCTGCAATACTCCGCAGATGACTACTCGGTCTCCCGGCGCGGCCGAGTCCACGATGTCGTCTCTCAGCCTAACCTCTAGCAATCTGGGAAGCTGACCCGGAGGCAGATCCTCCGGCTTCTCCTGTACTCCGAGTATCTGGTAGTCGACAAACGTGGACTCCTCCTCGACTAGCTCAAACTGTGGTTTCTTATTTGCGCATCTCGCGTTCCTACACCTGGCCGGCGGCCTGCCGCCCTCCACCCTGTACTTGGTGCCGCAGTACTTACATTGATAGGACGCCGCCTCGAGGACTGGCCTTACCGTGGACGCTCTGACGACTATTCCATCAATCATTATCAGCCTCCTGAGGTGGCTTGCCCTTATCTGTCTGATCTTTACGACCTCAGGTAGCCCCCTAACCCTCGCGTAGAATTTTCCAACTCTTTCCGCGTATTCTGGATATTCGAGCTCGAGCTGAATCTTAGCGGCTCTGTCGAGTATTGGCAGATAGTCAGTGGGCTTCTCGTACAGCATCTCTGCAAACTGCTGATCAAAGAGTAGCAGGTCGTTGAAGTCTACGGGTATAGATTTTTTGCTTGAGAGGACTGCCCTCGATATGAGCTCTCGATACTTTTCAGACTTGAAGAACTGTAGCAGCCTCTCCTCGAGGGGTCTCTCACTTTCAGTCATTCCTGCCACCCACCACTCCCACGCCCTGCAGCCACGTATCTAGAAGTTTCTTAACCTCTAAGTACAGAGCTGCCTCCTCTTCAGAGATATTCTTTATCCGGTCAATTGGTATATTCTTAGACGCGTAAGAAAGTAGCTTTGAAATCCTCATTGACACTATGTCCCACAAGTTTCTCTCAATTATCCTAACACTTTCAGGCTGAGTGTCCCTAACTCTGCGGAGTAGTCTCCGGGCCTCGCTGTAAAACTTTGATGGAAGCTCAGTCAGCTCAGCCACGCTTCTTCTCTCCCTCCATGCGATCTGCGCTAATAGCGCTGCGTCCAGAATCTTATCTGAATACTGGGCCAATCCTGCCTCAACGAGCTTGGCGGCTGCCCAGTAGGGTACATTTAGAGTCTCGCCCTGCTTTAACTCCTCGTAAACCTTTCCTGCAACTACTAATCTCTGTATGTCTCGAGTAATGTTTATTCTGACTTCTGATACCACGTCATCCACCGTGCCCGTGACTGGTTCATGCTGCATTTTTTGCCAGAGTAGATACGGCCGGTTGATGATATATCTCTTTAACTCTCTTTCTCCATTTTCATCCTACCCTAATAATACCTTAAACCAGCCTCACTCTGAGGGCTGATTGGCCAAGGAGTGGAAGTGCTCCAAAAGTCTCGGAATTACCACGTCGTAGCTGAATTCTTCCTCGATGAGCCTCCTCGCAGCCTGGCCAAGATTATCAACAAGTTGGGGATCGCTAAGAAGCTGTCTAATCCAGGCTCCGAGGGCCCCTGTGTCGGCGGGATCAATCAGTATTCCAGTCTCGAAGTGCTTGACAGCGTCGGGTATCCCCGCAACCCTCGTCGCGATTGCCGGCCTGCCGCATGCCATACACTCTAGGATGGCCCTTGGAATTCCCTCGCCGCCCCTCGTCGCGTAGACCATGAATCTAGCATTCGCCATCAGGCCGGGCAAATCCTTGTTGGGCACCTCGCCCAGCAGCACGACATTCTCGCCTATCCCTCTCCTCTGAATCTCCATTTTCAATGCCTCTAGATATGTTGGCTCTCCTCTACCGACTAGGACGAGCTTTGCATCGCGGAGTGTGTCCTTGCTGAGTGACCTAACGATGTCTCCGACCCCCTTCTTCTCGTTTATCCTTCCGACATAGATTATGTAGCGTGATGACCCAATGAGTCTTCTATACTCATCTAGAAGCTGGACACCTGGCCTAAACCTGTTAATGTTCACCGCGTTCCTAATTATCGTTATCTTGTCTCTCCTGACCGCTAGTTTGGGCGCGTAGTAGCTGACCTCCGGTAGCATTAGCCACGAGTATAAGACTACCCTATCGGCTGCGTATAATGCCCTCCTGAGTATCCACCTAAAGATCTTAGTCTTGATTCCCACTCGTTCTCCCGGAGAGCCGAAGAGCCAGGTTCCCGGCAGGACGATCATGCTCCTGGCCCCGAGCAACCGCTTGCCAACCCATAGGGCGGCCAGCTCAGGCGGGCTGAACGTTCTCACATATATGACGTCGTATCTCCTCCTCGCCAAAATGACTGCTAGGCAGTAAAATAGAATCTTAGTGAGTCCATATATCTTAGGGACTCTAATGGCCGGCAACTTGAGTATCTTCATTTTCGGTACATCGATCTTCTCAGACGACTTAACACTGTCCGTAACCACTATTATGCTATCGACATGCCTGCTGAGTAGCACGTATTCCTCGTAGTATTCAGAGTGAAGCGAGGCAGCACCCAGGCCTGCCAGCAGGCCGGTAAAAGTAATTATTCTAACCAACTCCGCACGTCACTTGACCTGAGTAATTGATAGAGATTGAAGAATTAAATCTGAGACGCCGGGGGCGGGATTCGAACCCGCGCGGCCCAGAATGGGCCACAGGCTTCCCAGTCATTCTCTCCAGGCCTGCGCATTGGTCCGCTCTGCCACCCCGGCTTACCCTGCTTCCCATGTAGATTCCTCTCCCGCCTGATAACTATTGCATTAATTAGTTTTTCTGTGTCTTTTTTGCCCGGCGCCAGACGGACGGGTACGTTCCCCGCTCCATAATCACTCTATCAGTCTTTATCGCGATTCCGCCCCCCTTCAGAATTTCTTCAGTCGATTTTAACGCTGTGCCGATCGAGACGCACTCGCCCTTGAGTGTGAATACGCCGACGAGGTCTCCCCTCTTTATCTTGCTGTCGATCCTCGCTATTCCCGGAACTGCCAGCGAGGCTCCGTGACAAATTGCGTCGACGGCTGTGTCGAGAATCTCAACTCTTGGAAGAGGTGCGAGGAGGTCTTCTAGCGGTCTCACAACTCTCTTCAGCTCGCTGTCGTCTCCCTCATTGCGCCATAGCCAGCTGGACCAGTACACATCTATCAGTGGGTATGCCTCATTCTCAGTAATGATTCCTGACCTAGTTCTTCTCAGCTCCTGCATGTGCGCGCCGATGCCGAGCAGCAATCCCAAGTCGTGACATATCTTTCTGATGTATGTTCCTCCACTAGAAGCAATCCTCATCAATATTTCTCTGCCAGCTCTCTCTAATACCTCTATCTCATAGACAGTTCTTATCCTCGGCCTTCTAGCAACACTCGACCTGACGGGTGGTGTCTGGTAAATCTCTCCAACGAATTGGCTGAGCGCCCACTCTAGCTCCTCGTCCGACGCATCGCCGTGAAGCCTCATTAGGCAGACATACTCCTTCGGGCTCCGCATCACGATGCCTGCGCACTTAGTGGCTCTCCCCAGAAGGACGGGCAAGACGCCGGACACGGCGGGATCTCCCCGAGAACTCTAGGGTCCCGCCATGCCCGGCCTCGTCGATTCCTAGGATGCGCTTGACATGCGCAGTCACGTCATGACTAGTTGGGCCGACGTGTTTATCGAGTGCGATAAACCCATACTTGAGCAGCTTCTCAACTGGTCGATTGTTAGGATGCTCCCCATACGCGGGGTCGCTCTCCTCCTCTCTTAGAGTGATAAGTTCATTATTGTAGCGCCAAGGCGGCTCGGAGTATTTTAGGTGAATGGCCATCGCTTCACCTCTATTCTCTGCCTCATGTAGCCGGACAGACCTGCCTTCTCGATGGCGGCCAACACTTCTTCATCGCTTGCGTTTCGCTTTATCTCTACTTTATTCGGTGTAAAGGCCAGGTGCATGAGGTTTGCTCTCCTCCTCCTAACTCCTGTGAGGCTCTTGGGTCCCGTAACTATTACTGCGCCGTCACTCGCAGTATCTACAATGACGCATTTTAGTCCAGCCTCCCTGCCCCGTGTCTTGACAACTATTCTGCCGATCTCTTCCATCATTCATCCATTCATTCAAATGGCCTGGTTATAAATTTCAACATGCTTAAGTTTTTTACCTGCCGTCAATTCCTTGCTACATGACACGCAAAAAGATCCTGATACTTATCAGCGGGCTGGCTGCATCTGGCAAGAGCACGCTATCCAAGCGCCTCGCCTCGACGCTCAGGATAAAATACTACTCCGGAGGTGACGCGCTCCGGAGACTAGCGATAAGTCAGGGATTCAACCCAGTGGGTAAAAAATGGTGGGATACGGAAGAAGGAATGAGGTTCCTCTCATTGAGGCAGCAAGACCCCATGTTTGACAAGAAGGTCGATGAAGAATTAAAGAGAATAGCCGGCGAGGGCTCGGCGGTGATTGACAGCTGGGTTCTACCCTGGCTAATAGATGAGGGATTCAAGATATGGCTGAAGACGTCGGTCGAGGCTAGGGCCCGAAGAATGCAGCGACGAGACAAGATCAGCTTCGAAGAAGCCGTCAGAATAATTCAAGAAAGAGATAGAAAGAATCGGGACCTATACTTCTCACTGTACGGCTTAAAGCTAGGAGAAGACCTGTCGCCATTTAACCTAGTACTTGACACTTCCAACCTAAGCGCGGAGGCAGTCTATAAAATAGTCCTGACCGCCGTGAAGCAGTACTTCAGGCTGAGGTAGGCTTACTCGTCAGCCACTCAGAAATCACTGCAAACTTAAGAGAACTCTCTAGACACTTATGGCAGAGATATCCTCCGAACCATCTTGAGACCCTCTTCTCGGACTTCGACGCTTTAGCCAGGCTCTCTCTTATTATGCCCGACAGCGTCTTTCCACACCATGCACATCGGCGGAAGCCAGAAGGCTTATCCTCGTAGTGTACTGCTACTCTCCCGCCCGGAGTCCTTACCGAGACTCTTCTTAACTTCCTTGTCCTTTGAAACCTCTTGGGCACTCCCCATCCCACCAAATACGCTCGGTGTTTTGGGACTTAAAAACTTGTTTATCGGCAGGCTGAAGGCCAGAGCCGTGAGTAGATACCACCCAAAGAACTGCACCTTCCCATTCACGACGACAAACGGGATGTATAGTCCGGGAGGCACCTGCATGACCGGTGTCGTGCCGTAACGGGAGACGGCCCAGTAATAAAAGGTAAAGAAGACAGCTAGGCTAGCCATCATGATGATCATATTTTTGCCGAAGGTCTTAGCCTCAATTTTCTGGATATAGTCCTTTCTCTTTTCGAGTTTCTGCAGAGTCTTTGTGTCTTTCTCCTTTGCGGCCTTCATCAGCTCCCGTCTATACTCAGCTGCCTCCTGCATGTTTATCAAATCCTCCTTGGTTATGATTACGCGTCTTAGGACCGCATTTAGTATGCCGATCCCAAGCGATATCAAGATTATCTCTACTGCTGCCTGAGTTATCGGCATCTATCCCTCACCTACTAGCTTAGCCACGGCCGGGTATACCTCTGTCAGCCGCTCCTTGACGAGCTGCTGGTAGAGCTGGTACATTAT
>CAYTRT010000007.1:0-23566 GCA_964440295.1 uncultured Nitrososphaeria archaeon | reverse complement strand
ACTGCGTCTGAAAACGAGTTTGGACCGATGACGTAGTATGCTAGGCCGCCTTTCACGATGGGTCTTCCACCCTCCGTCGCTTCGAAAGTGCCGATCAGATTTAGAAGCCAGTTGGAGTTGTTTTGGTTAAACCTTGACCATACGATCGAAGAGATGTAGTAGATATTGGTGAATATGGTTGATGCAAATATTACTGGGACGTTGGAGACGTACAGCAACTTTACTGGGTACTGCCCCCTGTAGCCGGCGAACCGTGAATGTGAAATCGGGATGTTGACTCTGATGCCCTCCGCGTATATGACAATCAATATTATAGCAATAGTAGATATGAGTCCTAGGATGTCGCCTCGTCCGACGTGTGGCCTGATGAAGACTTCACTAAGGCTACGGCCCCCAATTATAGCCTGGAAAATTGCCAGTATTACGCCATGAAAGTAGCCATCCTGCAGAGTAATAGGCGAAAATAGGTCTGAGAAGATCTGTCCAGCGACTCCGGCGGCTATGAATAGGCTGATACCGCTCCCTATACCCCATCCCTTCTGCACCATCTCGTCCAGCAGCATCACGACTATGGTGGCCGCGACGAGCTGCACAAAGACCGCTACTTGTGCGTTCGGAGTAAGTACTCCAAAGTATCCTGCCATCACGTAGGCGGCCGCTTGGAAGAGAGCTATGACTATTGTGAGGAACTTGCTAGCAGACGTGAATAGGGCCCTGTCCTCGGGCTTGGTCAAGTCTAGACGTATCAACTCTGCTCCCACGAGTAGCTGTAGTATAAGTCCAGCAGTGACGATTGGGCCGATTCCGAGGGTTGTTAGGGTGCCTATTTGCGAGGCGAATATCACGTTCAAAAGCAGCGGGCTGGCCTGGGCTGAGGGTGAAATATCTACGCCGTACAGGACGATGCTTCCCATAGCTTCATACACGACTAGTACCAGCGCGGTCCATACGAGTCGCTCAGTCAAGGACAACTTTCTTCCAGGCTTCTTTATCTCCGGTAGGAGGCGAGAGGTAGCGTCTATGATCGTCCTAATATCGATCGACATTCAAGACTCACTCAGCTACATCTGGGCTAACAATTATTGAGCCAAGCTCCTTGATTTTTTTCTCCGCCCTCTCCGACCACGACCTAGCGATAATCTTGACCGGGCGGTGCAGAACTCCGGACGCCAAGACCTTATCAAAGTTTAGCTTGGTCAGATCGATTATTAATTTATCATCCTCGTAGGCCGCGTCTTTCGAGTTTGCTAACTGTTCTGCAATGACTGATATCTGGTTGAGGTTGACTGCCCTTACGATCCTCCTCGTCGGAGGAACCATTCCCTTCTTTCCAAAGTACTCCGGCGCGTATTTCAGGACCCATGTCCACTTATGCTTATGGGCGCCCGCCATGCCTCTTCCACCCTTTGCTCCATGCTTTCGATGCTGTCCAATCTGCCCCCAAGTATGGTATCTCGACCCTCGGAGTTTTCTCACCTTCCTAAACCTCGTAGGCATAGTTATCTGACCGAAAATCCATTAGGGCAAGGACATATATATAGCTGTGGTTAGAGGCTAAATCATGCGCCTAACTAGCTCGGAGATGTCCTGCCCCCTGTATCCGTATTCTCCGCCCTCCTTGAACGGTCTCTTGGTGCTCTTCCTGAACCCTTTTTTCGGTGGATGAAGCCTGAAGTAGGGCTTATATATTTTCCAAAGAGCCTTGATCTCCACCTCGCCGTTCAAGATCTTCTTTACGAGGTCTTCGACCGACGTGAACCCTAACTCTTTTAGTACCTCCTCCGGGTTTACGTCTTGTCGTTTTTCTCCCCTCTTGTTGATGAGTTGCAATAAGAGTTGCTCGTCTGGCTCCCCCCAAGTTATGCACTTCTCAACTTTTCTGAGCATTCCAACAATAGAGGGCTCGTTGGGGACGAGTGTTGCCCAGCATGAGCGTTTCAGGTTTAGCATATGTAGCGTATTGTCTATTACTGCGCTGAGCCCTGAGGGTCCTCTAAGCCTCACTACTAGGAAGCATGAGGCATTACCATCACTCATGTCGTGCTCTGCCCTCTCCAGAAGGTTGGCAGAACAATCCTGTTAGTGTTCTTCAGTGCTTGGAATACTGCGCCGGCCATGCTGAGAGTCGTCCTCGTCTCTCCGAAGCTCCTCGTCCAGCAGTCCCTCACACCTGCGAGTCGCAGGATAATCTTAGCGACGTCTCCAGCAACTAGTCCCAGCCCTCTCGGTCCGGGGAGAAGAATAACCTTCACGCTCCCCCATTTTCCCTCAACTACAGTCTCGATGCTATGCGGGTCTCCGCATGCACACTCCCAGCTACCACATCCTCTCCTCACGTATGTGAGGTTCATCTTGGCCTTGGCTACTGCGCTCTCAATCGCCATCACTACGTGTGGTGATTTTCCGGTGCCCAGGCCGACGAAGCCATCCCTATTCCCGACAGCGACTATCGCCTTAAACCTAGACTTCTCGCCTGCGTCTGTCTGCCTCTGGACGAGTTTCACGTCGATGACTTCCTGCTCAAGGTTTGGTAAAAGAAGATCAACTATCTCGGGCTCGGTAATCCTCATGTTTTGGGCGAAAAGCTCCTCAATAGAGGTTATCTTTCCCTCCTTTACGAGTCTGCCAACGGTCGTCCGGGGTTGCCACTCAGTACTCATCTAGCAGCAACCAATATTGACACCTCCCCTAATTAACTATATTCTTGCCCCAGAATGTCTGGCCACTACTTAGAAGTCCCCGCTATCTCCCATAAATAGCTACAGGCACCCTTGTAGAGGCTGGGTGTCAAGAAGAATAGTAGCAAGTAGCCTAAGAATGCTGCAGTTGCTCTATGAATGTCCTGCCTAGCTACCCTAAACGCGTAGACCAATTCTTCACCGAGGGAGGGATTTCTTAACAGGCGGTCCGAAAGAACTCTCAGCTGTCTATGACCGAAGAATCCTCTCAGAGTCTGAGAAATAGCCTCTCTCAAAAGACTCGGTGGCCTAAACTCCACAACCGCGTCAGGTGCGTATCCCACGTCATGGCCCGACATTATCGTGAACAGCTGGACGTAGAGGTCAACCGATACCACCTTCCTCGGAATCTCTAGACTCCGCACAACGTCTGTCTTTACGGCCATTCCTCGGCCCATCGCTAGGTATTTTGATCTGGGATAATGAGTCCTCATCTGGCTTAGCCACTCAGCAATGTAGCTAGACATCAATCCGGCGAGCGATGAACTCGAGACGGGGCGTACACACGCAGCCACAAGCCCCAAGTCATCACTCGATAACAGTGGACTTATCAATCTCCAAGTGGTTTCTGGCCTTATCGCGACGTCGGCATCGTAGAGAACTAGTACCTCACTGCTCACCCTAGAAAAGATGCTGTTCCACGCAGCTGCAACGCCACGCCTGGCCGTGTTATGAATAATCTCGATTGGGAGATGTGAATAGTTAATGATGCCCCGCATCAATGCGCCGTAACGTTCATCGTCACTATCATCCACTATGATTATTTCCTTGACATTGGCTGAAGGTGGGAGGACCTGACGCTCAATCATTCCCAACAATCTTAAGACATTATGCGGCTCATTGTACGAAGGTATGCCGAACGATATCGTATGCATCTCCACGACTAAAAGTATTAAATACAATTAATTATTTTTCTCCGTTTGAAACATGCTTAGAAGCCTAGGGATAAGCGCAGAGAGAATTCCTTGGAGACTAATGATTATCGGCGTGATTGTGGGCCTAGCGACGCCGTGGATCTACTTCACCGTCCTAGGGTTAAGCTTGGAAGACATTACAAAGATAGGAGCAGTACCCGTCGTCATTTCGTCTCTCCTAATAATTACTAGGCTCATACTTCAGGGACTGAGGTTCTACTTCTTTTTAAAAGGCTCGCGCGTTAATTTCAATCCTAGAATAAGCGAATGCATAGTCGTTAGGGTTGGAAGCGAATTCGTGGCATCTACCTCGCTGTCCTACATAGGCGACGAGCTGGTCAGGGCGGGTTACTTAATGTCGCGTGGACTGGACAGCGGCAAAGCACTCTGGATCTCGTATTCTGAGACCTTTTACGACGTCTTCATGGGCACCTCAATAACGATAGCCGCGGCAATTTACGTCCTCATGAACAAGGACTCAACGCTGGCGTCTATCCTACTATTAATCTCTTTGCCAATACTAATTTTTTATCTGTCCATCTTCTTTTCCGCCCTCTCTGGAAGAGACGGCTCCCACCTGCTGGATTGGTTTCTAAACAAGACTAATCATTCCTCACTTCTCGGAAGAATAATTAATTGGTTGGCCGAGACCTACAGGTCTTTTTCATCATCCCTGAAGTTCTATCACTCTCATCCAAACAATAGGGTAATCATAATTAACATAATCCTCACGGTCATCTTAGCCATTATCTATGGATTGACTGTCTTCGTCATCTATTCAGCGAGCGGCATAAGACTTGAATTCTATGAATCATTACTGGCCGCATACTCAGGAGTCGCGCTGGGGGTACTGCCCATAACGCTGGGTGGATCTGGCACGACGGAGCTCGGCGTCTCACTCTTTATACACTCACTTAGAGGGGACTGGGCCGGCTCAGCCGTGATTGCCTGGAGACTATCAACCCACGTAACAACGCTCATCGTGTCGTTCATATCTCTGGTGGTCTCGTTGTCGATACTTGTCAAAAGGAGGGGTCTGAATCCACAATCTAGTAAGGCTCGAAGCTAGCTTGCCCTGAGTTTTAGCCTGTAGGGCAGATAGTTAGAGGCGTAATAAACTGCGTAACCACTCTCGAGCAGGCCGCAGTAGGAATCAACCTCGAGCTGCACCTGAAGTGCAGGTGTCAGCCACCCATTAGTCATGTCCAGAGTGTAGACTGTGTAGAGGAGTTTGGGCCAGGCATCTCTTGGGAGATCGTTTTTGAGTTGCTTTAGACGAAGTTGGTAGGTCTCGATTGTCCTGTTGGCCCTTGCCCCATGAAGCATTCCATCAATCCAGGGAGAAGTGTGAATCACGAGATAATCTACCTGACTCAAGATTTCTTTCAGTGCTGGGGCTGAGAGAAATGGGTCGACCCGGTCTATAACTAGGACTTTATCATTTCCAACCTCTTTTCTAACATCAATCAGCAGTGGGAGTACGGCTTCAAGGTCTTTCGCCGTCCTTATGCCTTCGGGCTCCGTCAAGATATAGACACCGTCAAAGCCAAAGTCCTTGACTATGTCCCTGATCTTTTTGGCGATGAAAGCGCTGTATCGTGTCTCCACGCCACCCTCATGTATGTATTCGCTAAATTGTATCTTCCCATTTCTCAACACTTCTGCATGATTATTCACCAGCCAGTCTGATGAATAGCCATGTATGCCGTAGCTGACGAGCCTTTGCTCAGGCGCGATAAATACCCCAACCATGACTCTAATGCCCTCATTTTTCAGATTACTCACTATTCTTCTCAGATCGCGGGCTTTTAGCTCCGATGCATCTATCCTGAATTTCATGTACTTGTTGAGCGATAGTTCTGGGTCGTATTTGTCGTATAAGTTGAAGAAATCTATGGAGAATGGCAAAACTATGATGTTTGGTCTTCCCAGCCTATCGACCTCATCGGCATCAAGATGTGTTTTCCCATCTGTGAATAGTGAATGGGCGCTCTCAAGCACTGCTATTCTAACCTTACTCTGCGGCAGCTCTATACCAGAAGGAGACGGGAACAATGAAAGCGACAGAATAAATAGAATCAATATCAAAGATATGCCGACCTTCTCCATCATTATCTTCTTGATATTCGTGAGTCTAAGATGATCAAGCATCATTAGAATGAATCGCCAGCCAGCAACCGCAGAAGAGGTGAGGATTAATCCACCGGCAATGAAGTTCTCAGACACCAATAGGCTGTTTACTCTCCCTAGAGAGTCTAGGTCGAAACTTATCAGTTGTCCGAATGCCGCTATAAAGACAAGTCCCACGGCGTTGATTATGATGTATGAAACTACGTCTTGCCTCGATCTGCCCTTTTTTGTCGCAATCTCGATTAGTAGCAGGGGAATAACCCAGACCATGTATTGGACGTTTACCTTCATCGAAGTGGCTAAAAATATTATCAAAAGCCCTGTAAACAGTCTCAGATGAAATCCACTATCTGAGAAATTCTTCAGGTTCTTGAGTATGAAATATCCATACAAAAAGACAAGTAGCGACGTGCTAATAATGGAGATCCACTCGATGCTGAGGAACGGTTTTATCAACGTCCAGATGTTAAATTGACCGACGTTAGAGACATGAAAGAATATTTTGGAGAGGTATGGGCCAGGCGAGTAGAGGTAGGGAAGCGATGTTATTATTAGCGGAGAAAAGAACATGGCGCTGCCCTTGATGAGTACCTCTCGTATTGGCTTTTTATTTTCGTGAAGATATATCAAGAGTGCGGGAAAGAATAGGGCTGGATAGATCTTGACAGCTGCGCCCACTCCTAACGACAGTAACGACAAATATTCATGTTTAGTCGTCAACAGTAGCAGTGAGAGTATTACAAACAGCGTCGCTATTGAGTCAAACATACCCCACACCGAGGAGATAAATATCACAAGTGGATTGAGGATGAACAATGCATACATCGTAACGCAGGTTTTCTCCTCCAGTGCTAGTTTTTGTCCCAGTCGATACAGTAGTAGTCCTGTTATGACGTCGGCCAGAATAATTGGAAGCTTGATTAGAAATACGTGCAGATGAATATCAAGTCCTAACAGGACTTTTAATACCTGTGCCGCCGCTAACCAGTAGAGCCAGAGCGGTGGATATGCGTAGAAGCCCCATGGAAAACCAGCAATGTCTGATATCTCATAGATGTTATGACTAGTGTAGGTGAACAGCTCGCCGCTTTTAATCCAGACATACATGTCCCAGCCGTGTCCAGTGAAGGGTGCCAGCGTGAATCTCACAGCAAGGCCAATCGCCGTCAGTATAGCTATCAGTAGTTTATTCCTCATTAGGTCTACCCACGAAGACGTTAATAGGAGTATATAACCTATGGGCACGGCGACTTCATGCATAAAAGTTTATAGAGAGTGTTGGTGATAGTTCTCATAGTTGACCATGCAGCTAAGGCTTGATGACGAGCTTAAAGGAGATTCAGGCAACTTGCTGTTTCTAATTTCTTGTGGTTATGACGGAGCTAAGGGCAAGGCGTATCTGAAGATGTATGATCCCTCGACGAGACGTGTAAAACAGATATATGACGAGTCTGGGCATCTCCCCTACTGTCTCACCGATCTTAATCCTAGCGAGGCTGAAAAAAGACTCTTGCCAATTATGTCGAACATCGTTAGGTTTGAGAGAGTGAAGAGATTCGATGCAATAAAGCAGGAGTACGTGGAGATGACGAAGATAATTGCTAAGGATCCGCTCACCGTTGGGGGAAGATCTGAATCAATCAGGGAGATTGTTCCCTCGTGGGAGTCAGACATCCCATACCACATAAATTACCTATATGACAAGGGATTGATCGTTGGTCTACCGTATCGTCAAACCAGCAATGGGCTTGAGCCAGCTACTCTGAGCATGGCTGAGGCGATGGAGATAGCTAAGAGGATCAAGAATCTGAGACCGGAGGAGTATGAGGAGGCGGCATACTGGATAAGGCTCCTCGAGGCCCAGCAGCCAGACCCGCCCTACGCAGCACTAGACATAGAGGTTTTAAGCCCAGTCGCGACGAGGATACCGAGCGTCAGTAAGGCCGAGGACAAGGTAATAGCGGTCTCGATATGTGGCTCAGATGGTAGAAGATGTGTATACCTATTACGGAGGGATCAGGAACAGGATGCTCCGAATCCATCGAATTTTGAATTGAAGTTGTACGACTCTGAGAAAAAGATGATTGAGGATGTCTTCAATGTTCTTAGCGAGTACGCCGTTATCGCGACTTTCAATGGTGATGAGTTTGACCTGCCATATCTCTACAACAGGGCTAACAAGCTTGGAATTCCACATGAAAAGAACCCCATCGTAATAGGTAGAGACGGCGCGACGCTAACCACGGGTGCCCACATAGATCTCTACAGCTTCTTCATGAATAAGTCGGTTCAGGTTTATGCCTTTGATAATAAGTATCGCGAACACACGCTCGAGGCTATTGCCCAGTCACTCTTGGGGAGAGGGAAAGTTAGGCTCGAGAAGCCTATCTCTGAGCTCAGCGACGCTGAGCTGGCCGAGTACTGCTTCGGAGACGCTGAACTAGTCTATAGCTTTCTGACAGTCAACAATAAGCTCCTCCTTAGATTAATTTTTGTCCTTGCGAGGATTAGTAGGCTACCCCTAGAAGATCTCTGCCGCCACGGCGTCTCTGGATGGATAAAGAATCTCCTGTATTACGAGCACAGGAGAAGAAACTGGCTTATCCCGAGGCCTGAGGACATATTGTCCGCTAAGGGCGGTACGACCACCAAGGCCGTAATAGAGGGAAAGAAGTATCGGGGCGCAATAGTCTATGAGCCTGTGCCCGGCATTCATTTCGACGTAAAGGTGCTTGACTTTGCCTCCCTATATCCATCGGCGCTTAAGAGATGGAACCTAAGCTACGAGACCATAAGGTGCCCGCATGAAGAATGCAAAACAAACAGGGTGCCCGAGACTGAGCACTGGGTCTGCACCAGGGTCAAGGGTCTCCAGAGCCTGATTGTCGGTGCCCTGCGAGACGTCAGGGTCGGAGTCTATAAGCCGAAGAGTGGCGATAAATCATTACCGGCCGAGCAGCGAATGTGGTACGACGTCGCCCAAAAGGCAATCAAGGTCTTCCTAAACGCTAGTTATGGAGTCTTCGGCTTCGAGGAATTTCCACTCTACTGTCCCCCACTAGCTGAGAGTACTGCGGCGATTGGGAGGTACGTCTTTAAAGAGACGATCAATAAGGTAAAATCAATGGGCGGGATCGTGATCTACGGCGACACTGACTCTCTATTCCTAAAATATGCGGATGAGAAGATGCTGGAAGAGCTGATAAACTGGGCTGCCACTACTCTTGGACTAGACCTCGAGGTCGATAAAGAGTATGTCTACATCGTTTTCTCGATGAGGAAGAAAAACTATCTTGGCTTAACTACAAAGGGCGTAGTTGACGTAAAAGGACTGACAGGCAAGAAAAGACACATACCAGAATTCATACGAGCAGCCTTCAACTCGATGCTCACGGAGCTGCAGAACGTTAAGACTCCCCAAGACTTAGAAATTGCAAAGGAGCACATCTCAGCGTTGATCAAGAATTGGTATCAGAAACTTAAAAATAGGGAGTTTAAGCTAGAGGACTTGGCCTTCAACGTGATGCTCTCAAAACTGCCGGAGAGCTATGTCAAGACGACTCCTCCCCACGTTAAGGCGGCTAAACTCCTAAAACAGGTAAACGTAGTCGTTACGTCTGGAGACATCATAAGTTATGTGAAGACGAAGAATAGCATCGGAGTTGCTCCGCTTCACCCCAAATATCCTGTCAAGAAGGAGCAAATCGACATCGAGAAATATATTGAATACATGCGCTCTACTTTCGAGCAGGTGCTTGATAGTTTAGACCTAGATTTTGATAAGATAGTCGGCATAGGAAGTTTAGAGCAATTCTTTGCATGATTCGCCGGATGAGAATTGCGAAATTATTTAGTAATTAGCTTGCGTTTACACTTTTTGTTGTACGGCGTGCGTTGCCCTTACACCCGTGAGTAGCTGCAGTGGAAGTGCAGTAGTCTCCTTGATCGTTCTCAATATTATCTTAGTCTCAGTAGATATGACGCCGTCTAACTTGCCAATCTTGTCTAGGAGATTCGTCAGCGATTCTTTATCCCTAGTCCGTACTTTCAAGAGTGCGTAGTAGTCTCCGGTAACATCGTGTATCTCCAATATTTCTGGATAGAGTGCGAGTTGCTTTAGCACTGCCTCGTACTTATTGGGGCTGACCTTCATGCCTATGAACGCGCCGATGCTGAAGTTGAGTTTGTTTTCATCTAGGATCGCCGTGAACTTCTTTATGTATCCGGACGCAATTAGGCGATTGATGCGGGTATAAACTGCGGCCTCGCTTATCTTGAGTTGTCGAGCCATGCTTGAGTAGGTTGCTCTACCATCATTCTGCAAGGTCTGCAGTATCTCCAGATCCCTTGAATCGATTTTTGACTTCATTATCTTTTCGACAGACCATCTAACAAAACGATTATTTAAACTATAACGAATTAAAAGTTAATTTTCATTAAGTAATCCTTAAATACTAGACAAAATTTTATAATCTTTCTCATCCAATCTCCATCCTGCTGCCCCTGCATTCTCAGCAATATGCGCCTTCTGAACCGCCTTTGGAATCGTGATTACGCACTCGTTCCAGATTACCCAATTTAGGGCTACTTGGACTGGCGTCTTTCCGTATCTCGAAGCTATTTTTCTCAGCGCCTCGCCCAGCCTACTTTTCGGGTCGTTTATCTCTCTTGAAATGTTGCCAAGCCCTAGCGGCCGGTATGCGGTTATCGTGATGCCGTTCTTCACGCAGTAGGGAAGCAGGTCCTTCTCAATCTCTCTTTTGTACAGGCTATACTCTACTTGGTTCGAGACTACGTCTGTGATCGATAGGCATTGCCTAGCCTCCTCGAGCTGATCGACGCTGAAGTTGCTTACTCCGATGTATCTTATCTTGCCCTCCTTGTACAGCCTCTCCATCGCCCTCATGGTCTCTCTCAGCGGTATGGCTTCGTTAGGCCAGTGAATGATGTATAGGTCGATGTACTTGACATTAAGCCTGCTGAGACTGTTCTTGCACGCGTTTAACACGTCATCGTACTTTAGGTTTGTATGCCAGACCTTAGTCGCTATGAAGAGCTGCTCCCTCTCAAATTCCTTGATAGCTCTGCCGACAATTTCCTCCGAGTGTCCTGCTCCGTAGATCTCGGCGGTATCTATGTGCGTCATGCCGAGAGAAATTGCGTACTTTATCGCTTCTACTGCTTCATCGTCATGACTGTAGTCAGGCGTCATGCCTCCACCAATCCTCCACGTGCCTATCCCTATTACTGAGACTTTTTCATCAGTTCTGCCCAGCCTTCTATACTCCATCTCTCGCTACCGTATTATTGGAACTAGCTCTGTGTGGGTTAAAAGTGTTTTTAGGTAGCTCTGAACAATTTTTTTAGCCTAGAGAGGAGTAGAAACATGTTCATCGTGGCTAGGGGCCCGCAGCTCTTGACTTATAGCTTCCCTGGAAACCACCCAATGAACAAGGAAAGAATAATAAGGTTTTTCGAGGTCTTGGACAGTCACGTAGACGAGTTTAAAGATAAGATAAGATTTGTGGAGCCGGTCGCTGCAACTAAGGATGAGATAGCCCTCTTCCACGACCAAGAATACATAGAGTTTGTCGAGAAAAAGTGCAGGTTGGGCTATGGATACCTAGACTACGGCGACACTCCAGCCTATCCTGGATGTTTTGAAGCGGCCTCATACACGGTCGGCGCTACGCTGATGATTCTCAAAGAAGTATTGAGTGGAGGCGCCGTCTCCGGGTTTAACCCGATGGGCGGTCTACACCACGCTAGGCGCGACAGGGCAGGCGGCTTCTGCATATTCAACGACGCAGCAGTAGCTATTGCTTATGCGTTGTCGAAGGGTGGTTGCAGCTCTGTCGCCTACATAGACATAGATGCGCATCATGGAGACGGTGTTTACTACGAATTTGAAGAAGACCCAAGAGTAGTGTTCCTAGACATACACCAGGACGGACGAACACTCTATCCTGGAACTGGACATGAATATGAAAGGGGGAGGGGCAAGGCAGAGGGCAAGAAGATGAACATACCCATGCCTCCAGGCTCTGGTGATGACTCCTTCATAGAGGCGTTTAAGAGGGGAGAGCAGTTCTTACTAAGTCAAGAATTTGACGTGATATTCTTTCAGTGCGGTGCGGACTGCATAGAGGACGACCCCCTCACTCGGCTTCAGTACACTCCAAAAACTCATTATTATGCGGCGAAGAAGTTGAGAGAGATAGCGGAGAAGAAGTGTGGTGGCAGAATAGTGGCGATGGGCGGCGGTGGCTATAGTCCTCACAATGTCGCGTACGCGTGGCTAAACGTAATCAGGGCGTTAACAGAGTAGATCTATTATCATTTAAGGCTTAATAGCTATAGACTGGAGGCATTAGTGTAGATGAAGAAGTTTACGCCGTTCAAGAGGGCCTTCCGAGTCTTGGGAATAGCCGAGAGCTTCAAGCAGGATCTCTCGGGCCGCGCACTACTCGCAGGCGTCGTCATGAGGGCGGATGGGATAATTGACGGGTTTACTTTTGGAACCTGCACCATAATGGGTATGGACTCGACGGAAGCTATCATTGAGATGTATCGATCGCTGAATAGAGACGACATAAACTTGATCATGCTGAACGGATGCATAATCAGTCTCTTCAACATAATCGACCTCAACATGGTCTCTCGTGTTACTGACCTACCTCTGCTATGCGTGACTTACCACCCCTCAGAGGGAGTCTCTGAAAACATCAAGAGGAGATTTCCAGACGACTGGCAGAGAAGACTATCAGTATACGAGGCAAACGGGCCGAGAGAAGAGGTCAAGATACGGACCAACCACACACTCTACATAAGAAGAATAGGAATAACTCTCGGCGAGTCTAGAGCAATACTCAACAGGTTAACGACAAGCGGCAAGATACCCGAGCCACTAAGGATAGCGAAGCTGCTCGCCAAGACGCTAAACGACTATGCCTCGGTCGTTGAAAAAATAGTGCCAGGATGAGCCTCCGAGTACGGAGGAACTTTTACTCCGGGACCAACCACTACAGGCGAGGATAGCTCGCCGATGAGACGCGCATCATGACCAACCTCAGAGCCTTCAGCAACTATGCAAAAATTCAACGACGCGTTATCTTCAATCACGGCGTCTTCCAGTATTAGGGATGATTTGATCGTGGAGTGTCTCATTATCTTTGCGCCCCGCATTATTACTGATGACTCTATCGTCGCATCCTCCGATACCTCAGTGTCCTGATCGATGTAGGATCCCCTGAGACGTCTGAGGTTAGCCAGTAGTAGATCGCTCGGTCTTCCGACATCGAGCCACCAGTCACCCTCAACAGCGTGGACGGCTATTCTGTATCCATCCCTCACCAGCTTCGTGACCGCGTCTGTCAGTTCATATTCACCCCTGCTTGACTTGTTTATCCTCTTCGCTACCTCTAGCACTTCCCTTGGCAGGACGTAGATTCCCGAGTTGACCAGCGCTGTGGGGGGCGGTGACTCGGGCTTCTCAACTATCTCCTCCAGCAGGCCGTTCTTGATGGAGAGTACTCCGAATCTCTGCCTTTCTTGATGCTTTATTCCGATTAATCCGCCGTCATAGCCAGAGTCCACGATTTTTATCAACTCTCTCAGCGGCTCTGGCTCTATAGTGAGGTCTCCATAAACAACTAGGAATTTATCCTCGCTCTTCAAGTATTCCTCTGCAGAAAGGAGTGCGTGGGCCGTCCCTAACTGCTCCCTCTGAAATGCAAAGCTGATTCTCGCCCTACTAAAATTCCTTAATGCATTCTGCACCATCTCTGACCCGTATCCTACGACGATGCAGAGCTCGTCTATGCCTGAGTCCGCAGCCGTCTCTGCCACTAGTCTGAGCAGGGGCTGACCCACTATTGGCAATAAGTGTTTTGGCCTAGTGGAGGTGAGGGGGTTGAGCCTCTTTCCACGGCCGGCCGCGAGAATGACGCCCCTCATCAAATCAATCTCGCGGAAAGACTACTAAAATGTTTTCATCAATAATGTAGGGATAGATATAATTACTGAATTTTAAGTAAGGGACTCGGAGAGATGACGCTTAGTTTTGTGGGGCTAGGACTCGGCTCGATGGAGTATCTAACGAGGGGTGCAGAGGAGGCGCTCCTCTCATCCGAGAAAGTATACCTCGACACGTATACTGGCTATCTCTCGAGCGAATTGGAGGCATTCCTGAGAAGTCAGCTAGGGGAGCGGCTAATACATGTGGATAGGAAGAAGCTTGAGGACGGCTTGCACGAAATAGTGGATGAGGCAAGAGAGAAAGAGATAGTAATCGCGACTCCCGGAGACCCATTCATCGCTACCACCCACATCTCGATCCTCATCGAGGCAGTCAAGAAGGGAGTGAGCGTTAGGCTGATCCACGGCGTATCAATCATGTCGGCCGCCGCAAGCTACTCCGGCCTATCGGCATACAAGTTCGGCAAGGCCGTCACAATTCCCAGAGACGCGTCAGACCAAGTTCTCGAGGGGGTCTATCAGGTCATCGCGCAGAACCAAGAGCATGGGCTTCACTCACTCGTGCTCCTCGACACTGCTGATGGAGGGCTGGGGGCCGGCGAGGCCGCGGAGTACCTGCTCAGGACCGAGGAAAAGATAGGGCACGGAGTCTTTAAGAATGATAGGATAGTGGTCGTCCTCGCGAATGTCGGACTAAGAACAGCGCAAAAGATGTGCCACACTCTAGGTGAGCTTGCAATGATTAGTCTCCCTCCGCCGCCGCACGTGTTGATATTTCCCGGCGATTTAAACTTCGTCGAGAGGGAGGCATTAAAATTGATTGCTTACTGCGATAAAGAAATGATAGACGAGTATCTCCCAATCAGCACGTCGAGGCAGAGGGCAAGGAGATACATTGATAAGACTAGTCGGGTCGTCGAGAGGATAGGTAGGGAGTCTCTCGATGGGGAGTCTCGAGAAATAATCGACCTCGCATTGACATATGTATATGACTCGCAGAGTTTCTTATCATCTGGCAGGGTTGAGGACTCGTTGATCGCCATTTCATATGCTGAGGGACTGCTCGACTGTCTGAGAATGCTCGGAAGGGTGTCCTTTGAATGGTGAAGAAGCCGAGGACCGTATTGACCAGCGGCGTATTCGACCTGATTCATCCTGGACACATATTTCTGCTCAGATTTGCCAAGAGGCTGGCCGGCAGGGATGGAAGACTAATCGTAGTAGTAGCTCGCGACGAGACGGTGTATAGGAGGAAGGGAAGAAAGCCCATCCTATCAGAGAAAGACAGGCTCAGGATCGTAGGCTCTATTCGATATGTTGACAAGGCCGTGCTGGGCTTCAGGCCCCTAAGCTACGAGAAAATCATCAAGAAATACAAGCCAGACATAGTTGTCTTCGGGTACGATCAGAGGGAGATAATGAAGGGTTTTAGAGAAGAAGCAATGCGGCATCGATGGGGAGTAAAGATAGTTAAGGCTCCCGCCCTAATGTCGGGTAGAAGATATAGCACAACCACGCTGATAAACAAGGCTCAGAATCTACGCATAGCTAGAAAGAAATAATTCATTGCAGTCTCAGCCTAGTTGTGCTCTTCTCCCAGCTTATTGTCTCAAAGTTGAGTCCAAGCTTCTTGGCATACCTGTATGCCTCCAATATCTCCTGCGCAGTTGGTCTCCTCGCGATGTCTGAGAGCCGCTCATCAAAGTTTGGGGACGAGGGATCAGCAAAGCAGTCAGGATGATACTGATCCATAATGTTGATCAGTACTCCCGGCATGTTTCTTGATATCCAGTCTAGGACCGGCTTAGTGCAGCACTCGACGTGGTTTGGCATGACTAGGTGCCTGATAACAATGTCTTCTCCCCAGTCGTAGATTAATTTGTGGTTTCGAGTAACGGTCTCCCAGTACCACGGAGTCCTAGCCAACCTTATGGAGCACTTATCATTTCCGAACTTAAAGTCAGGTAGCCAGATATCCACCACCTCTCTGAGAATGCTGAGCGTCTCTAGGCTCATGAACATGTTGCTATTCCAGAGAATTGGGGCGTTGAGCACGCCTTGATACGTAGCCTCGCAATAATCTCTCCTATACGAGAAGAAATAGTCCGACTTCACGCTCCACACGTATTGCAGCTCCTCACTCGTCGGCTTGATGCTATCAAGATACGTGATGGCCTCTATTATCGTGTGGAGGTGCATTGTCGGCTCTCCACCCACGAGGTTAATGTTGTGGCAGCCCTCGACCCTGAGCTCCCACATCATCAGTGCGAGCTGCCTCGGCGAGACAATTATTCCATTGTCCTTGTCCTTGCTTATGTCGCCGTTCTGACAGAAGCCGCACCTCAAGTTGCAGGAGGTGAAGAATATCGTGCCTGAGCCTTTCCTACCCCTGATTGGCAGCTCCTCACCCATGTGATGGAAATATGTAGATACGCGGCTAGTCTTTCCAAGCTGGCAGGTGCCTACTCTTTTCCCTTGGACCCTATCGACTCCACAATTCCACCTACAGAAATTACAGTGCCTCAGCATCCTGTTGACGAGCTCGAGCTTTAGGTCTAGGAAGCTCTGCCTAGGAATCTCTAGCTCCGCAAGCTTTACCTCTCTGCTTCTTATCGAGCTCCAAGTCTCCTGAAATCTTTTAGCGCACTCTTCATGAATCTTCCAAAGCTCTTTCTCCTCCTCTTCTTGGTTAAACTCAGCGGGTATTCTCCGGCAGATCAAGTATTTTGCTGGCATTCTATTCGTAGATACCGCTAGGTACCAGCTCAGCCTTGTTCTTACCGCCTCGTCCTCCCAGATCCAGAGGGAGTCGATTGAAGCCATTCTACGAAATATAGATGTCTGAGCCGAAAGATAACTCTATTCCATTATATATCTAAACTGCTATAGGTCTAAGAATTATTTAGCAATGGGTATTGCGGGCGTCTCTGCTGGTGTTAATCCAAGTTTTCTCTCGACTGCCTTACCCTTCCATTTTACATATTTTAGAAAGGCCTTTAGCAAAAGTCTCAGAGGCATTGCAGCAGGTTTATTCAGATAGAATTTGTTTATTATGTCTTCGGCCCAGTATATAGAATGCCAAAGGCATCTCCTCATGACTTCGATATGCTCATTTGTTACCTTGACGTCTGTAAACCAGTCCTTATTCTTCAGCACTCCCATAGGCACGAAAAACATCGGGACGATTAGCGACCTATAAGGTCTGAGCCTATCTATCAACTCTGCGGTCTGGACCAAGTCTTCAGGCGTCTCCTCAGGTAGGCCGAGTATAATCGTTGCTGCTGGTATTATGTTGTTCTCGTGCATTATGCTGAAGGCGTCCTCGACTATCTCGGGCCACGACTCAGTAGGGTATGGAAGGGATTTGGCAGGCATGATCTTCTTAGCCAGCCTGGCTGACCCAGTCTCTATCCCGACCTCCACGCCTAGATATGTTTGAGCGCCGTTGCTCTTGACAATCTCCATTATCTTCGAGATTAGCTTGTATTTTTCTTCAGCATCTTTAATAGCTGCTAGGCTTGCGTGGCTCCAAGCAACATCTTCAAGGTTCCTCCTCGCTAACTCGTGCAGCTTTATTAAAGCATCTGGATTGAGGTTTACTCCGTGTGCACCATACAACAACACGTCTTCTGAATGTAGTAAACCATTCACAACGCCCTGACTGACATTAACCCTTATCTCCTTCTCAATCATGTCCAGAGGAATATGCCTGAGTTTTCTAAGAGTCACGGAACAAAATTTACAGCCCCTAGGACATCCACGCATAATCTCGACGAGACCGTTAATACTCGCATACTTTATCGTTGGGATTTCATCAATGTTTGGCACGTCTCTAGGCCCAACGAAGACGTACCTAGGTAGAGGCTCATTAGCGAATACTCTCTTGACCAAGTCCAACGCTATTCTCTCTCCTTCTCCATCTACGACTGTGTCTACTCCCCATCTACTCCATAGGTCTATCTTGTAGAGCCACTGCCAGGCGGATGGGCCTCCGACGATAATTTTTAATCCATTCTTCTTAGCCTCCCTAATGGTGGGTTTCTCCATGAATCTCTTAAAGCTCCTAGCATTCACTGGCTCATTTTTAGTTACGACCCACCACTCACTACTCGGTGGACAGAGTGCAAAATAATCG
The DNA here is from genome assembly GCA_964440295.1 of uncultured Nitrososphaeria archaeon. Classification (GTDB taxonomy): domain Archaea; phylum Thermoproteota; class Nitrososphaeria_A; order Caldarchaeales; family Calditenuaceae; genus CALIKS01. The sequence goes on along the minus strand of CAYTRT010000007.1, from coordinate 5,672 downwards.
TGATGACTTAGCATCAGTATCTTAGCACTTGGTAGATACCTATCCACGTAGTCTGGGTCTATTACTGCAGCGTTGTATCCATTGTCTAAGAGCAATGCCTCTAGTTTCCTCAATGCGTACGGTGCCTGCCATGGCCTCCCATGCTCATCGGTCCTCATCTTGGGTGCAGCTATCCACATCCATAGATCCTCTGGCATACCTATGGGTGGGCCCGTAGCCATGAATCCCAGAAACTCCTTACCATGATGATTAGACATCATTGTCCTGTCAGTTGTTAAGATTATATCTATCTTCTCTGTAGACATGCTCTACACCTCCACAATCCTCAACTTGTCTGTTGCGGGAACATTTACAGAATAATGTCTACTACATATTAGTACAGCTTCATCTTCGAGAGAAGCAACATCGCCCTGCAGCTCATCTATGGGTTTCTCCTCTACTACTATACTTAGGTTCGTGTTGTGTAGTAGAATTTTTCTTAGATTATCTATGTAAGATATGTCGCCGGCTCTATCGTTGTAGAATCTCAGCCTAACCCTATTTGTAGCTCTACTAGAAAAGTCAGACATGTACATTATTATTTTGTCTACTACCTCCTCGTTTATTTCTCCAACACACCAAATATTGCTGAACCGTTGTTCTAGCATTGTCTCGGGCATACTTTATGCTATCAACATGCATTCTAAAAGCATCCTATAAAGTTTTACTTTTATTATAATACAGCGTAAACTTAAGCCATTAGTCGAAGAATTTAAAAATGTAAGTTAAACAGATTACGAGTCTTCCAGATTATACGCGATAATAAATACAGTTTTTATGTGCTAAATTTAGACATAGAGAAGCGTCGCTTCCGCTCTGCAAAGTACACACTGAAAAATTATATATCGCAAATCAGAGCTATTAGACATAAAATAAAAATATAAAAACGGAGATTGGCAAAACTAACGAGTGAGAGGTATTTGGATTGAGGGTTGCTGAGGCGCTGGTTCGGCTCTTAGAGGAGCTCTCCGTCGAATATATATTTGGCATACCGGGCGTGCACACGCTTCCAATATACGACGCGTTGAGAGACTCGTCCAAGATTAGGCACGTGTTGGCGCGTCATGAGGCTGGAGCCGCGGGCATGGCTGATGGGTATGCTAGGGCTAGCGGTAGGCCCGGAGTCTGCCTGCTGGCTGCTGGGCCGGGCGCGACGAATGCTCTGACGGCGGTCTCGAATGCTTATCTCGACTCGCAGCCATTAGTGGTCCTGGCGGGCGGAATAAAGACCACCACGTGGGGCAGGGGAGGGATACATGAATATGACCAGTTATCAATCTTCAGGCCAGTCACCAAGCTGTCAGTGAGGCCGCACAGCCCATCAGAGGTTCTAGACACAGTGAGGAATGCTTTCGAGTCGTCAATGAATGGGAGGAAGAGGCCTGTATTTGTCGAGCTTCCATTTGACTATCTATTGGCAGAGACTACATATATTCGAGGTGAGATAGGAGAGAAACCAGTACTTTCTCCGTCTCGCGAAGAAGTTGAGGAGGCTTTTAGACTGATCTCGAGGGCTCGGAAGATACTGATAATTCTCGGCGGCGGCGTTGTGTCTTCTGAAGCAACGCGAGAGGCCTCGATTCTAGCTCATCTACTCCACGCGCCGGTCTGTACGACGATTATGGGGAAAGGCGCCTTCGACGAGTCTGATCCACAGTTTGTCGGGCAGCTCTTCACGGAGGAATCAATCAGCTGCGCGTCAGAGGCAGACCTCGTGGTGGCGCTTGGATGTAGATTCTCTGAGAGGTCCACAGGGGCTTGGAGGCTGAGGATGAAGGAGCTAATACACGTCGATATCGACTCCTCGGAGCTGGGGAGAAACTATAAGCCGACCCTCGCAGTCAACGCTGACGTTAAGACATTCCTCGAGGCACTACTAGTCTTGCTGAATTCGCGAATATCAGAGATAAGGACTGATAAAGAGTGGTACAAGAAGTATGCTCGTCAACAAGAGGAGGCCAACTACTGTGTATCCAGCGGGGTCCTCACCGCGTCGGCCGTGGTCTCGGAGGTTTTGAGGTTAGCTCCCGATGACACCGTCTTCTCAGTCGATACGGGATACTCCTTCTGGCACACGGTTACTAGGGTTAGGACGCGTGAGCCTAGGCGGTACCTCTGCTCGGCCGGTAACTCGGCCATGGGTTTCGCCCTGCCCGCGGCGATCGGCGCAAAACTTGCGCGGCCCGATAAAAACGTGATTGCCTTTGTGGGTGATGGTAGCTTCTTGATGTCGAGCCAAGAACTCGCAACAGCCGTCGAGCTAAACATAGACCTAACAGTAGTGGTGTTGAATGACTCTGGGTATGGGTCTATCAGGGATTATCAGGAGCAGAGCTTTGGAGGCAGGCTGATCGCGTGTGAGTATAGAAGTCCGGAAATCGAGATGATTGCAAAGGCCTACGGCGCCAAATCAGCAACGGCCAAGACTAGAGAGGAGGTGAATGAATTCGTCGAGGAAGCCTTGAGAAAGGGCGGCGTAAACGTGCTTGACGTCAGGATAACGCCTGCCGAGAGAGTGCTCCCAGACTTCTTAACCTCCACGTATAGAAAGTAGCCGACAAACCATCCGCAGAAAAATTATTTGAAGCTTATTAGTTAGGGTGGCCTATTTTTTAAATTCTTGCGGTTAGGGCGAATAACTTTATTAGTTAATTAGAAGATTCTAATATTGTGATATATTCATGAGCGAAGCTACTGGTTTGGGTCTAAATGTTGAGAATAAGCAGGTCTCGAAGTTGTCTATTGTTCTTTCGAAGGGAACTCTCGACATGGTTTACCCTGCATTTATGATAGCGACGACCGCAGCCGCCATGGGTATGGAGGTAAACATGTTTTTCACTTTTTGGGGTATGAACGTGATAAGCAAGAGACATGTCAACTCTCTTAAGCTATCACCTGTAGGAAATCCGGCTCTTCCCATGCCGAACATTATAGGCGTTCTGCCAGGAATGACGGCTGTTGTTACCAACATGATTAGGAAGCGGATAAGTAATGTCAAGCTCCCATCTATACCCGAGCTGATAAAAACCGCCAAGGAAAGTGGAGTAAAACTGTATGCATGTTCAACGACGATGGACGTGATGGACGTTAGGAAGGAAGACCTAATTCCGGAAGTCGACGAAATCGTCGGAGCAGCCACTTTCCTCCAGCTCAGCGAGGGGGGACAGATAATATTCATATAAGGGGTGCGAATACATGTCATCTGAAATAAATCGAAGAATCGTTGACGCCAGGGGGTCGTTCTGTCCCGGCCCAATCACGGAGCTATTCAAGGCCTATAGAGAAGCTAGAGAGGGCGATGTTTTAGAACTCCTCGCAACTGACCCTGCGGCGAAGAGCGACGTCCAGGCGTGGGCAAAGAAGACTGGCAGCGAGGTCATGGGCATAGTGGAGGAGCAGGGATACATACGAATAATAATAAAAGTGGTCAAAAAAGCCAGGTAGAAAAATATTGAGCCCTAAGAATGTTCTAATAATTGGTTCAGGCACAGGAGGAATACTCACGGCTAATGTGCTCTCAAAAATTTTACGAGAGAAGATTAAGGCGGGCTCACTAAAAATTACCCTCATCTCCGAGAATAATAGACATTATTTCCAGCCAGCAAATCTAGACGTTGCATTCAGGGGCGCGGATCCTTCAAGATATTTCAGAGAAGTCTCAAGCCTAGTCAAGCCTAAGATAGACCTGATATATGACCGAGCAGCATTCATCGATCTGTCCAACAGGAAAGTAAAATTAGCAAATAGAGGTCCAGTCAGTTATGATTATTTAGTCATTGCAACCGGCTCAGTCGCCGAGCCCGAGGCAATCTCAGGACTCGCCGATGCGAGCCTAAATTTCCACAGCAGTCCGGAAAATGCCCTAGAGATTTGGAGAGCCATCAACAAAATTAACAGTGGCAAGATATTGGTGGTTATCGCGGGCGTGCCGCACAAGTGTCCTCCCTCTCCCAACGAGGCGGCGTTTCTACTGGATGAATATTTCAGAAAAAGAGGGATTAGGGAGAAGGTCGAGATTAAATTTATCACTCCTTACGGAAGGGCATATCCGGCTCACGGCATATCTGAGGTGGTCGAAGAGTTATTCAGCGAGAGGAATATCGAGGTTGTAACATTTTTCAACCTTGAGTCCGTTGATCACAGGCGTCGTAAAGTCTACTCCTATGAGGGCGAGGAACATGCCTATGATTTATTAATCTCGGTACCGCCTCATTTCGGCGCTCCCGTAGTTAGGTCTTCAGGGATAGGCGACAGGGAAGGATGGGTTACCACCGATAAGAACGATATGACGGTCTTAGACTACGACGACGCGTACGCGATCGGCGACGCCACAAACATTCCAATCTCTAAGTCAGGAGTTGTTGCCCACCTAGAGTCTAGCGTAGTGGCGTACAACATAGCCTCCGAGCTTTATGGCTCAGGCGACAGGTATGGATACAACGGCAGGATAAACTGCCCCATGGAGGTAGGCTTCAAGAAGGCGATCTTCATAAACGGCACCTATGACTCTCCTCCAAGGAGGCAAGTCCCATCGATGGTTAAGTACCTAATGAAGCGTCTATTCGGCAGGTTCTATTGGAATGTACTTTCAGGCGACTTTGAATGGATGTTTAACTTATATTTCGGAGAGATAAAATACATGCTGAAGACGAGAGGACTAACGCTCCATGAAGGTAGTAGAGAGGTCGGCAAAGAGGCAGAAACAGTCCAGGAAGAACTCCACTGAAGAGATCTACGAGATACAGGCCGAGTTCTGCAAGGGATTGGCCCATCCCAAGCGCATACTTATTCTCAACCTGCTGAAACACGGAGAGCTCTCGGTCTCCCAGCTAGTTAAGATGACCGGGATACCACAGGCGAACCTCTCACAACACTTGGGATTCCTGAGACAGCAAGGCGTCCTTACCGCTCGGAGGGCAGGAATGAACATCTACTACAGCATCGCTGATAAGAGAATAATCGAGGCATGCGATTTAATACGCGAGATAATAAACGAGAGGATTAGGCGTACCCGCTCGTTGTTGGGATAAGTGAGAAGTGGGCCACGCCCCCATCTGAGAGAACCCGACACCCTAGGCGAGACTGGAGGTGATCCGGCCACACGTTCCCGTGCGGCCACCTTGTTACGACTTCTGCCCCCTCACCAGGCTGAGACTCGAACTACCCAACTTGAGTAGCCCTCGTCTCAGCCCAGCTCGGGTGCAGCGACGGGCAGTGTGTGCAAGGAGCGGGGACGTATTCACCGCGCGGTGGTAACGCGCGGTTACTAGGGATTCCGCGTTCACGAGGGCGAGTTGCAACCCTCGATCCCAACCACGGCGGGGTTTAGGGATTAGCTCCCCCTTTCGGGGTGGCAACCCACTGTCCCCGCCATTGAACGTCGCGTGCGGCCCGGGGGATTCGGGGCATACTGACCTGCCGTAGCCCGCTCCTTCCTCCCCCTTTCGGGGGCAGTCCCCCTAGAGTGCCCAGCGCCTTTCGGCCCGACGGCAACTAGGGGCGCGGGTCTCGTCCGTTGCCTGAATTAACAGGACACCTCACGGCACGCACCGGCGACGGCCATGCACCTCCTCTCGGCTCGTCCGGAAAGGCCTTCAACCTGTCCATCATCCTGCCGTCGCCCCCGGTAAGGT
>CAYTRT010000006.1:13583-51636 GCA_964440295.1 uncultured Nitrososphaeria archaeon | reverse complement strand
TATGCGAGCTTGATCTCCTCGCCGCACGCCACTCCAACGACTCCGTCATAGTTATTCTTCTTGATTATTTTTGGTATGCATGAGCCTCCAGGGACGATATAGACGTCGTATCCCAGCTCCTCCGCCATCCTGGATGCCTGGTTTACCTGGCAGTCGGGCGAGCATCTCCTACATATGTATGTCGGTACCTCTGGGTCGAACTCTGCCCTGCACCTACTATCGATGTATTTCCTAGCACAGTGGGGTAGGAATAGGGCTTTTCTTCTACTTTTCTCGAATCTTTCCCTGTACGCCAAGTTCTTGATCTGGATGTCAACTAAGTCCTCAACGACCTGGAGGACCTCGGACAAATCCATGCCCGTCAACTCCGAGAGCTTAAACCTCTCAATCATTCTCCGCAGAATCTCTCCAGTTCTCTTATGAATCTTTCTCGAATCGATCAGGAAGGCTAGCTCTTTAAAGAATCTCTGGGGCACTGAAGAGAGGTCAAAAGTAAATCTATATGGCATCCTGTAGATTAAGCTCCTCGGAGCCAAATAAGTCTTATTGTATTCGAAAGGAACCTAAATTTTATTTTTAGAAAATAGCAAAAACAGTAAAGACATACAACATAATGCTTAAATAAAGTGGAATTGTTTATATTTGCTATGAACTCGAAGGGTAGAGAGATTGTAAAAGTAAACGTGGATAAACTTGTTGAACATCTGAACAAGGCCTACGCAGATGAGTGGCTGGCTTACTATCAGTACTGGCTTGGTGCAAGGCTAGCCGTGGGGCCCATGAGAGGGGCAGTGGCAATGGAGCTTGAAGAACACGCGAAAGAAGAGCTCGAGCATGCGGGGAAGCTTAGCAAGAGAATATTGGAGCTCGGCGGCACGCCTGTCCTAAGCCCGGAGGAGTGGTATAAGATGACGAACTGTGGCTACGAAGCACCAAAGGACCCATACGTGGAGAAACTACTTGAGCAGAACATCAAGGGAGAGCAGTGCGCAATTGAGGTCTATAACAAGCTACTCGAATTCACGAAAGACGGCGACCCAGTCACATGGAGACTCGTCCTAGAGATACTTGAAGATGAGATAGAACATGAATTTGAACTCCAATCACTTCTTGAAGACCTCAAAAAGATGAAGAAATAAATTGACCAATTTTCTTAACACATCGCTATTTTTTCTCACCTTCAAACTTAGGCAGTGGTAACCCTCATGCCCGTCAAGTTCTTCGTCGATAAAGTCACAGATGACTTATACATTCTTCGAGTCGATGACGCTGAGGTCGCATACTTTGAAGCTCTCTGGGAAATAGCTGAGGGCGTGACGTATAATGCCTATCTACTCGTCGGAGACGACGGATGCATATTATTCGACTCGTGGAAGGCGAGATATGCAGACCAGTTAGCCGAGACGATCAGGCGCGTCATAGATCCAAGAGACATAACACACATTGTTATTCATCACATGGAGCAGGACCACTCTGGAGCTCTACCAGAGATACTCAGGATCGCTGACTTCAGGCCCGAGGTGCTTGCACATCCCATGGCCTGCCAGATGCTTGGATCATTCTACAGAGTTAATGCCAAAGTTAGGCCGGTGCATGATGAGGAGGAACTAAACGTAGTGGGCAGAAGATTGAGGTTCATCTACGCTCCTTGGCTACACTGGCCCGAGACGATCACTACTTACTACGCTGATCACGGAGTTCTGTTGTCGGGAGACGTTTTCGGCGGGTTCTCGTCGCCAGATAAGATCTTCGACGATGACGAGGAGGTAGTTGAGAAGTATCTGCCACATGTTAGAAAATACTTTGCGTCAGTTATAGGAACATATAGACAACACGTCAATAAGGCGGTACAGAAAATGGCTGGTCTGGACATCAGAGTAATTGCACCGGCCCACGGGTTAGTGTGGAGGAAAGACCCCAGACGAGTAGTGAATTATTACGATGCGTTGGCAAACGGCAGCCAAGAGCGAGGCAAGGTAACGATAATCTGCGCCTCGATGTACGGCGAGTGCCTCCACGCCGCGAGGATAGTCATGAACGAGCTTAAGAAGAGAGGAGCCAACGTTAAGATCTATGAGTTTACAGACACTTCCCGCCCAAGCATTTCTGACCTCCTAGGCGACGTCTTCAACTCTGAGGCAATAGTAGTTGCTGCCCCGACCTACGAGTCCGACGTCTTTCCAATAGCTCGATGGATAATTGAGATAGTCCAGAAGAAGATACCGAGCAGCAAGTCAGTCCTAGTCATTAGCTCCTATGGCTGGGGAGAACAGGCGGGTAAAAAGCTGGCAGAGATGCTTAGAGCAGCGGGACACGACATTAAGGATCTACTGTTGTTTAGGGGCAGACCAGACAGTGAGACTGAAGAGAAGCTGAGAGAGGCGGCCAACAAGCTATTATCAGACGGGTAGTAATTTGACCTGCCAGCCGAATTTACACAATGGTTAAAGAACGAAAAAGAGGTTTTGCTACTCGTAGCGCAACAATCTATTTATTATCTGCGGGTCTGGTTTTAGGAAGTAGGATTTGGACGAAATAGTCTACATAGGTTTTGCATGGAGCCTCGCTGCTGCACTCGCTACGGGTGCTGGCGCACTTCCAGCTTTTCTCGTGAAGAACATCTCAGATAATATCATGGATGTATTGCTGGGCTTCGCGGCGGGCGTAATGCTGGCAGCGACGGCCTTCAGCTTACTGGTCCCAGCAATTGATCTGGGCGGGCCGATCGTGTCTGTCCTTGGACTCCTACTCGGAGCCCTAACCATACACTTCATTGACAAGTTGATACCGCATTTTCACCCAGTTGCCGGTGTTGAGGGGCCACCGTCACGCCTCTCGAGGCTCTGGCTATTCATAATCGCGATAACCATGCATAACTTTCCAGAGGGGCTAGCGGTCGGCGTCAGCTTCGGGTCAGGAGACGTAGCCCGGGGAATAATAGTAGCGACGGCGATCGGGCTCCAGAATGCACCAGAGGGCCTAGCAGTAGCGCTTCCCCTAATTCGTGAAAAGTACAGCAGGGCCAGATCGATAAGCTACGCAACACTGACGGGCCTAGTCGAGCCAGTCGGCGCACTCATAGGCATAATCCTCGTAACGACTATTCACTCAGTACTACCTTGGGGAATGGCCTTCGCCGCTGGAGCGATGCTCTTCGTAGTTGTCGACGAGATGGTCCCCGAGAGCCATAAGAAGGGGTTTGGACGCGAGGCGTCAATTGGCTTCTTAGCCGGCTTCGCAGTCATGATGCTCCTAGACAGCCTATTCAAGTGATTTATCCTTATTCGAACCTGATGGCCCTTATCGGGTCGAGTCGGCTAGCGCGCCAGGCGGGATAAATGCCGGCCAGCACGCTGACGACGACTGCGAAGGCAAACGCAATCAAGACTATGTCTGGCGAGATTACAGGTGTGAACGAGAACATCGAGACTGCCTGCGTCCCCCCAAACTGGGACGCGCCCATGGCTCGGGTGGAGGCGGCTGAGGCTCCGCTGCTGGGAATCCTAAAGAAAGAGCTGAATAGGCTGGGCATTAAGTATGAGCCGACGACTCCAAGCGCGACACCTATCAGTCCGCCTAGAATTCCAACCATGAAAGACTCGACGAGGAATATGAGTAGGACCTCCCTGTCTCTGTATCCAACCGCCTTCATGACACCTATCTCCTTAGTCCTCTCGATGACTGATATCATCATTATGTTCATTATCCCCAAGCCTGCAACGGTCAGCGAAATTCCCGCAATCGATCCAAGCAGTAGTCCAAACTGAGCGATGACGCTAGAAATCGTGGATGTGAGACTCTGCAACGCAATGATCCCCGCCCTCTCACCGTAGATGGTTGTTAACTGGTCAACCACGCTCTCGACATTCTCGACGCTGTCCGCCTTCACTAGTATTAAGTTGTAGTCATTCCTGTTCGTGATTATCTTGAGGACCTGAATAGGCATGAAGATTGAGCTGTCTATAGAGAGGAAGGCTGATGCGCCGTACTTATCGAGTATCCCACTGATGAGGATAGTCGTCCTCCTACTGAGGGACTGTGCCCTCTGCTCGACGAGAAGCGGCTGGTTGACAAATACTACTTGGGTACCGCCCAACGTCGGTGGATACGCAGCATCATAGCCCGCCACGCCTATGGGTGTCAAACCACTAGGATATATCGTTCCCTCAACCAGCCTCAAATCGCCGAGTAGATCGCTCAGCCTTGCTGGCTCTATGCCTACGAGCGTGAGCTCTACGTCCTGTCCGGCCCTGCTCGTGTAGACCCTGTAAGTAATCATGGGCACGACTGTATCCACGTTTGGGAGCGAGCTTATCAAGGCGACATCAACGTCGGTCAACTGAGACCTGCCTGATGGCATGACAATTATCGACGTGGGGCCGAGCGTCTGCAGCTGGCTGATGATTGATTGCTGGACACCAGTCGTCTGGGCTACCAGCGCAATGATGCTGGCAACACCGATCGAGACCGCAATCATTAGAAGAATTATTCTGAGCTTTCTCTCTCCCCATGACTTAACGCTGAGCTTGAATAGGTCGTCAAGCCTCACTTCCTCGTCCTCCTACCAACGATGAGCCCCACAGCCACGCCTACGGCGCCGACAACTACTAGGAGTGCTAGGTTTGTAGCCGAGAATGGGCTGGCCTGATTTATCCCTCTGACCGTTTGTGTCTGTGTTTGTTGGGCTCCCTGCTGGTTGCTTATCATTATGGGTATTCTCAATTCCTGAGTGTGACTCTCACCTAGACTGTCCCTAAAGGAAATGATGAAGGGAATCTCATTAAGCCCGGGCCTAGTAGTGTTTAGAGACGAGAAGGAAAACGTGACGGAGGTCGGCGTGTTTACTGAGACATCTCCTATAAAGCTCCTCGACTGTCCAAAGGTCTTGAACCCACTGAGCCTGCCCGGCTGTATCGACACTGAAGAAGCCTTAGATGTGCCAGTATTCACCAGTATTAGCGTGATCGAGAAGGTCTGCCCGATGGACGGCCTCTCAGGCAGGACCGTAAAGTCCGCCACCTCGAACTTCACGAGCCCCTTGACGAGGACGCCGACCTGCCTCTGCTCCTGTTTAAGGACGTTGTCACTTCCATAGTAACTCGCGCTTAGCGTCAGTGTAAGAGACGATGGAGCGTCAGACGAGACGAAGATCTTCGTCTCGAAGTTGTACTCCTCTCTTGGCTCAAGCTGGTCGATGGACATCACTCCCTCCTCGAGCCAAGTCGCTGAGGAACTAGTCACTGGAAACGTCAGGGAAATTGCCCTGATAGGGGATGAGCCTATATTCCTAACAGTGACGGAGACATTGTTTATCATTCCTGAATAGAGTATGTTGGGGCTAATCCTGATATCTATCGGCGAGAGGAGCTGCTGGGCACGCGCAGTTATAAATACGTTCAGCTGCCTACTCTCCGTCCTAAGCTGATTCGCTGCATCTATGTAGGACAGTGAGACCAAGACCTGCGAGGACTGCACGGAAGTCTCAGTAACATAGAGACTCAGCGGGATGACCACGGACTTTCCCGCCTCGAGGGACTTAACACTAAACTTTCCATCAGACCCTATCAGGACTAGGGGTGATGAAGGCGTCACGGTTATTGATAGTTCACTAATAGGCCCAGCTCCAACATTGCTGACTTTGAGAACAGCCTCATTCACATACGTCATGACAAGCTCGTTCGGCGAAATTTCTAGCTGGAGACTTGGCGAGGCTGGATAAGCAACGACGAAGCCAATCTCTGTCGTCAGGGATCTACTATTCTGGTAGGCGTCAAGGTAGCTTATCGCGAGTGTCAGAGCAGCAGGCATCCCGCCCAGCGATGAGGAGACATAAATTGGCACGTCTAGCGTTATGCTCTGACCAGCGGCCAGCGACTCAACCTCCACCTCAGGATCCAAGACGCTCATCTGTTGACCAGCAGTGACGAGCACTTTCATCTTCGTGGCTGTGCCGGTCCCCTCGTTTCTTAGGACGATTTTTACATCGTTCTTGCTACCCGCCACTAGCGTGTTGTCAACTGTATCTGCCTTGATCTTCACTTCTCCGTTGACTTGGAGGTTTATCATCGTCACAGAGTTGAAGACCTCGGGCTTGTCGCCTGGGTTGGACAAAAATCCCTGAAATGTGAAGAATGTGGGATATGTTCCTGTTTTAAGGTTCTTGTCAATATTTAACTTGAAGGTAACTGTGATCACATCCCCTTTCTGAATGTTCGAGCGTGTGTAAACGCTGACTATGCTTGACCCATCTATCCCAGTTATGCCTTCCGGGAGCTGCATCCTCATTCTGGCATATATCAACGGGTCATCTCCCTTGTAGAGAATCTTCATTGAGAGTGGAACGTTGACGCTTCCTGGACCAACCTCTATCCTCTGCGTCTCATCCCCCCACCACATGTCCATTATTGCAAACTCCCCAGTCTCCTGCGCACGCGTAGGTATTGCTCCGATGCCAACGAATAATAGCGCCGTGAATACTAGCGATAAAATTAGGACCGGGCTTAGTATCCTCTTCATTTTCCGACCACCTCCTCCCTCTCGATCATGCCATCCCTCAAGTAGACAATTCTATCGGCATACCTAGCAATCTCCATGTTGTGGGTCACTAGGACGATTGTCTTTCCATCGACCTCGTTGACCTCGCGGAGGAGAGACGCCACCGCCACGGCATTCTTCGAGTCAAGGTTCCCAGTAGGCTCATCAGCGAGAATCAATGCCGGATCATTCACCAAGGCTCTAGCGATCGCCACTCTTTGTTGCTCTCCACCGCTTAGCTCCCATGGCTTCTTGTTTGCCTTCTCAGCCAAGCCAAGTCGCTCTAGCAACCTCATGACTCTCTCATGTCTCATCTTCGGGCTTATGCCCTGAGCTATTAGTGGAAGCTCAACATTTTCTAGGGTAGTTAGCTGCGATAAGAGGTTGTAGGTCTGGAAGACGAATCCTATCTTTTTCCTCCTAAGCTCTACTAGGCCTCCCTTCCCAACCGAGCCGTAGCTGACTCCGTCAAGCAGTATCTCTCCCCGTGTGGGGAAGTCAAGCGCGCCGACGAGGTTTAGAAGCGTTGTCTTGCCCGAGCCCGACGGACCGACTACTGCTAGGAACTCTCCAGTCTCTACTTTTAGGCTGATGCCTCTTAGCGCGGGGTACTCAAACGCCCTTGACCTATATATCTTCCATAGATCGATTATCTCTAGCATCTGTAAAGTTATCTCGGCTAGGTATTCATTAACATTGTGCATGAATCATCCATCTATAAGACCGCGGAGAATAGTAGAAATCATCTAGACTATGTCTATCTTTATGGCGCCGTATGGGCAGTTTGAGTAGCAGACTAGGCATTTCGTGCATTTAGACATGTCCGGATTGCTGCTGTATAGTGGTATTCCCTCCGGACAGATGTTTTCGCATAGCTTGCAACTCCTGCACTTCTCGTCTGCCTTAGGAGTGAAGAAGCCACTGAGCTTACTTAGCAGGATCAATAGTCCACCGACTGGGCATAGATATTTACAGAAGAATCTCTTCTCGTAGAGGTTTGCCGAGAAGACGATGCCGAGAATCGTCACCTCCGCTCCAGCCACCAGTACGCTCGATGCCCTAGTCCTGCAGATCGCGCCTATCGGGCAGAAGTTGCACCATGCAGGCCCGCCCGAGATTCCGGCTGCTGCCACCACTCCCGCAAGCGTCGCGAACCTAGTCTCTCCCAGCTCTATCTTTTTCTTCTTTCTCTCAGCCGGAGTCCTGTAGTGCCGCTTCTTCATGACGTATTCGATGAGCTCGTTTACCGACATTATTGGGCATGCCCAGGCACACCAAGCCCTCCCAACGATGACCGTGACCACGACTAGGACTGCTGCAGACAACAACAGGGGGTAGAGTCTCTCGGATGCGAGGAAAATTGAGCCGCTGACTAATACTTGGATGGCTCCGAGCGGCTCGGTGAACTCTAAGCCTCCGAGCTGAAAGCTACAGACTGTTCCGACAACAATGAATACCAATAGGACGAAGAAGAATGCCTGGACTGCGTGTCTTATGGGCTGTATTTTTTTACGCACTCCTGCTCCGCCTCCATCTGTAGCCATATCCCAGCTGCCTCTCCGGGTATGGATGGACGACGATTGACTTAGGTAGTGTTGGGCATACATGCGTGCATTGTGAGCATCCAGTGCAGACATCCCTAATCACTGATGGTCCTCCGCCCTTAGCTATGGTGACGGCGTTGAATGGACATGTAGCCACGCATCTAAAGCATGTGTTATGTGTCCATCCGAGGCACGTATTCCTATTTATCACGGCGGTGCCGATCTTTATCTCCTCAACGGAGATGAGCATCAATGCACCAGTCGGGCAGGCATCAATGCATCTAAGACAGGGCGTGCCCCCGCTGCCACTACTCTTAAACTCAAAATTCTTCTCCGGGTCAGGATTGACCAGTTCTAGATACACTGCGCAATATCCCTCCATGACCGGCGTCCCAAGGCCACTATCAAGCAGCCCTGATAATTTTATTCCATGACTCGGGCAGACATCCACGCATCTCCCACACCTGATGCATCTGGAGAGGAACTCCTCCTCACTCACTGCTCCCGGAGGGCGAAGGACAGCCTCGCTTCCAAAACTCGTGACGGCTGAGAGGAGCGCGGTTAGCCCGAGAAAAGTAAAGACTCCATAAATGAATCTCCTCCTCGACCCCTGCCTCTTAAGCAGTTCAGTATTCTTGTCAGATTCCACGGCCATTCATGATCATCATATAAAAAATAATACTATCGATCGTTAATCTATATGTTTCTTCGCGGCTTTCTTAGCGATAATACTATCAATGTTATACCGATGATAAACACTACTATCGTTATTCCGGCGAAGATGCTGAAAGCTGTCATCGCCCTATCGATGACGTATAAACCCCAAGATGTGTAGGAAAGAATTCCTAATATAGCTAGCCACACTATGGTTAAAATAATCTTTGCGACCCACTTCGGCGTTATTTGAAATTCTATCTTGACCATTTCTTAATACTCACCTCACCACCTCATTATACTCAAAGCCCCACCATTCGGATGATTTTCGCTTCTTTCCATATCCTAGTAAGTCGTCGATCTGTTTTCCTAGGTCGCCGCCTAACGCAGGTGCTAGGTAATCCCTGAAGACTTCATGAGCCCACCAATTTGGCTTATTATATGGACATACTCTCACGCATATGCCACAGCCAGGTGCCCCTGATTTACACCAATACTCGAAGCATTTCTCACCATTTGCATACCATTTGTAGACCCCCGGATTATTACTTTCGTTATAACCCTCCCATGTAGGATCGCCGTGAGTAATGGCCCCTGATGGGCATGCGTCCGCACATTTTTTGCACTTCTGACAAAATTCATACACGCCGAACCTAATTGGTTTGTCGGGTACGAGAGGTGCATCAGTGAAAACCTTAGCAAGCCTAACCCTAGGCCCGTACTCAGGTGTTATGAGTAGACCCATACGACTGTATTCTCCTAAGCCGGCTGCAATAGCGTAGGGTACGCTCAATGCTGTATCGTTACCTGAAGGTATGCCGATGTATCCGAGAGCTCTTAGGAATTCGGCTAGAGAGCCAGCAGTTACAGCCATTCTTGAGTATCCAAAGCCTATATCACCTAATGATGGTCCACCCTCGGCTGTCTCCTGCATGAAGTAATCTTCAGCAAACGCTAGTACGATACAGTATCTAAGTCCTTCGGGTAGCTTTAGTTCTTCCTCTTTATACTCCTCGCCTGGATGATATCTTGGATTGTATATTCTGTGAGTGTATACCCATCTAGGGTCGTAGGGCGCTATGCCAACTAGATCTGCTCCTAAATAGTATGCAACTTTCTTTACTATCTCTGTCATAACATTTGGTTTTTTCTCCATCGCTTCTTTGAATTTCTTCTGCAGCTCCTGAAGTTGTGGGTTTTGACGCCATGTAGCTGCAGCGATCGAAAAGGTTGGTGGCATTTTACTCTCCCAAGAGACTAGACCCCATCGCCCCAGTCCATCTCCCATGAAGAACTCATAGCTGCCCACCAACCGGCGCTCATCAACGCATAATCGAGTAATGTTGAATGCATGCCCTCAGTCATGTTCTTAATCATGTTTGCAGGCGTTTGTTTAGCAATTTCCTGAATCTTTGGATCCCATCCGGTCCTGCTGAAGAGCGTGTATTTTTGATGGAAACGCTTGTATCTTTTCTCATCAACCTTCCAAGGTAGCTCATCCCAGCTTACAGTCACTACATTGGCAATCATTCTCACCTTCTTTGAGTATGCTTCTTTCTTCTTTACTTCATCGCTATTAAGTACCTCCGCCGATACACTCGATGTTTTTGAAAACAACGCAAGCAACGTAGCTGGCAAAGCTAATCCAGCAGAAATTCGCAACAAATCTCTCCTATTCATTTCCTGCAAAAATAAAAAAAAGACAAAACAAAATTTAAGTTTTATTATTTATTGATACTATAAATATATTTTTTTCAACTTTATATAATGCTCAAAAATCTTAAAGTTGGATGGATTATCCATCCAACTTTAGTATGAAAATACAAAAAGTAACTATCTATATAAATTTGAAGGAATCATTCTTCTGAAAGAGTAACTGAGGATGATTTAGTCTTGCTCAAGTAAGTTTTTATATGGATATAGTCTGCGTTTACTGCGTGGACAACACTAAGAAGATTTATGCGAGGGCTCTCTTAGCCTCGGTTTCTGACGGCGCGGGCACTCCCTACGTTCCGATCTATGCCGCCTATGTGGGTGCTTCGTCCTCTCAGCTAGGACTACTCCACTCATTTCTCAATCTCGGCACAAACGTTTTCCAAGCAGTCTGGGGATACCTAAGCGATAAGAAGAACACGAAGCTACCATTCATCATCTTTGGCGGAGCCGTCTCATCGATCCTGTGGCTATTCATCGCATTAACTAGAGACCCGGGAATGATCATACTGCTTGTCGCAGCGCAGTCGGTCTTTTCATCGATGGTGGCGCCTTCATTCGTCGGCTTGATCGCGGAGGTAGTGCCATCGGCGAGCAGAGCAATAGTCTCAGCATCGATAAACCTGTGGACACAGGTCGGCTCGATGGCTTCAACACTATCCGTAGGCCTTGCATCGATAATAGGTCTTCCAGGATTCACGACTGGGTTCCTAATAGCAATGGCGAGTGGACTGCTTGCATCCATCATAATGATTGGCTTCAAGGCGCCGCGGAGAGGATACGCGTCACCCAGCCAGATAAACATAATATCAGTGACCAGACACATAATTAGAGAGAATGTCTTTCTAAGGTTCTGCACCGTAAACGCGGGCTTCGGATTCTTCATGTCCATAGCGTGGCCAGTCTTCACGATAACTCTGGCCAGGGTAGCCGGACTCTCATTCTTCGAGATAAGCATCCTCACCGTAGCGTCTGGAGCGGCAGGAATAGTCGGGCTACTCCTTGTCGGCAACGCTGCCGCGAGGATGGGCCCAGCCAAGACATTGATGATCAACAGGTCTAGCCTAGCCCTCCTCCCGATGGTTTATGGACTCACTCCATCATTCCCATTCCTCCTCGGAATAAACATAGTTGCCGGCGTAAATGCAGCACTCATAAATACTGCGGTCCTACTATTCCTGATAGAGAAGACACCGTTGGAGGAGAGAGCGAGCTTCGTAGCCTTTTACAACCTACTAGCAGGCTCCTCATACTTCGCTGGATCAATAACGGGCGGAGTTCTACTCGAGCTACTAGAATCGAGACTGCAGCAAGACACTGCGATCCTCATCGTCTACAGTATCTCGGCAATCGGTAGGCTGGGAATGGGACTAGCCCACAACACATTGCTTAGAGAAAGGGGAGGACAGAAATGAGTGAGGGCGTTTCTCCGAGGCAGTGTGTTATTGCCGCGATAGATGGCTCACCGCTAAGCAGGCCAGTAGGGATGCTGGGCGTTAGGCTCGCCGCTGGGCTTGGATGGGACCTAATCCTGCTTCACGTCGTCGGCAGCCACGTGTTGTCCGGGTCTAGGGCGACATACGTGAGGGCGAGCGTGCCTGAGGAGGGGGCTCCGGCCTACTATCCAGTGACGGACAAGGCCCTCCACGAGGAACTGAGAGAGGTGAGCCTAGTCGCGGAAGAGATAAGCAAGATGGCGGAGGAGAGAGGCGTAAAGTCAAAGTTCATAATCATGGAGGGCGACCCAGTATCAATCCTGCTCCGCGAGGCTGAGAAGTACGGAGGCATACTCGTGATTGGGTATCGTGGCAGACACTTCAGGGAGTCCGGAATCGGAAGCGTGGCCAAAGCCCTCATAGACAAGTCTAAGATACCAGTCGTCATTGTGCCACCAACCTCAGGAGCGACCGATAAGCAAGAATAGTGGGACATATCAGGATTATTATAGAGCCGAGCAAATCATTAATTAGGCATCGACCCGGCCCTCGGAGACAGGCATGAACACGCTGCTGCTTAAAGTCAACCCAGCCAATCCAGAGATAGACATCATCAGGACGGCGGCAGATATAATCAGGAGGGGTGGACTCGTTGCTTTTCCGACGGAGACGGTCTATGGGCTCGGCGCAGACGCCCTCAATCCAGAGGCAGTCAAGAGGATCTACGAGGCGAAGGGGAGGCCGCTAGATAACCCTATAATCGTCCACGTGAGCAGCAGGGAGATGCTGGAGCAAGTCGCGGCCGATATACCTGCGTTGGCTTGGAGACTAATCTCAAAGTTCTGGCCAGGCCCATTGACCCTAGTGCTTAGAAGAAGCCAAAACCTCCCAGAGGTGACCGTCGCGGGCCTCGACACCGTGGCGGTGAGGATGCCTCGACACAAGGTCGCACTGATGCTCATCGAGGAGTCGGGGAGACCCATCGCTGCGCCTAGCGCCAATCTATCAGGCTCGCCCAGCCCCACTAGGGCCGAGCACGTCGTCAAGGACCTGTATGGAAGAGTCGACGCAATAATCGACGGCGGAGAGACAGAGATAGGCCTAGAATCCACAGTGCTAAGCTTGGTCGACGATGTACCAACAATGCTAAGGCCAGGAGGCGTCACGCTCGAGCAGCTTAGGAGCGAGATAGGCGAGGTCAGACTTCATCCAACAGTTCTGGCCGAGGAAGAGCTGGAAAGAATTATAGCGAGATCGCCGGGAATGAAGTATAGACACTACGCACCGAAGGCCGAGCTAATCATAGTCCATGGGGATCCAGTCTGGGTAAAGAAAAAGACGAGAGAACTCATAGAGGAGTACAGCGAAATGGGGCGAAGAGTCGGCGTACTATACTTGGGCAGGACTGGATATGGCCTGAGAGACGAGATAAGCCTAGGAGATGCCGACGACCTAAGAACAGTCGCGAGAAACCTGTTTGCATCGATCCGCGAACTCGACGCGAGAGGAGTAGATGTAATAATTACTGAGGGGGTAGAGGAGCGAGGACTTGGACTAGCGATTATGAATAGGCTGAAAAAAGCATCTGGAGGAAGAATAATAAGGGTCTAAGTCAACACTAACGGGCCTACTCTACTCCCAGCTTTCCAACACGCGTGGATAGTGCAAGACCTACGAGGAGAGTAGCAGTCATGACTGCTATTGTCTCCCTCAGCGGTAGAACAGCCGTGAGTCCCGACGAGATTAGCGGCCCGATCATAAGACCGGCATCCCACGACGAGAGGTAGATAGAGTTGCCGAGCAGCCTTAACTCTGGCGGGATGGTCTTAGCAACTATCATGGCAGTGATTGGAAAGATAAAGCCATGCCCGAGAGCAGTCAACTCAAATCCCAGTACGAACAACGCCAGCGACGTGCTGATGCCCATCGTGAATATCCCTGCCGCTGCCGCTGAGAGCGACAGCATCAGCAACCGAGGCAGACTGATTATTCTTAGTATCCTCATCAACGAGGCTCTGCAGATCAGCGTGATTGCGAAGTAGCCGAAGAATAGTGACGTTATGCCAACCTCGGGGATGTTTAGGTCCAGCTTCGCCACGATCGGCGCGTAGGCAAGAATCACGCCAAAAGCAATAGTGTAGCATAGATAGATAATCGTCGAGAGTCTAAGCCCATCATTGTGATAGAGCGCCCGCAGATATGAGGCTTTAGGCCTACTCGACGATGGCCAGACACAGATCCCCCTAGAGGTCCTATACAGCGTAAGTGCAGCGAAAACAGCTGGAATGCTAGCTATTCCCGCCGCTGTCAAAGTGTATCTCAGCCCCAAGGCCGAGACGCTTAACGTCCCCAATGCGGGCCCAAGCATAAGTCCCAGCGCAACTCCCGTAGTATACCTGTTAAGCGAAACTGCTGATTCTTGGTCACTAGAAGCGACGAGGGAAGAGAGGGTAAGCATGGTCGTTACGTCGAAAGCAAAGGCAGCCCCATGTATGGCTCTCACTACCGTAAGTACTGGAACATTTGGCGCAAATGCATAGGTAAGCATCGAGCAACTATTCACGAATAACCCTGCGACTAGCGCCTTCAAGAGAAAGTCTCCGCCAAATAGTAATCCCATTAATAGCCTGACGAACAGCGCCGAGATCGAGAAGATAGAAAAGACCAGACCAATCTCGGCAGTGGATGCGCCGAGATGGCTGTATGCGTATAATGAGAGTATGGGGGCGCTCATCTGTCCAGATGTTGTGACGATGAAGCCGGTGAAGGCCAGAAGGTTCGTCGGCGACCTCTTATCCATTCGAGTTCTTAAGTAAGAACCTCATAGCAATATTTAGACTAGAAGAATTTTTGTCCTTGACCCAAGCGGCTATTGTGACGCGGCATTATTATTTGTCCCTCATCAACGTCTCCTAGAGCCTCATAGTTGTTATCGATGTAGAGTAGTCCTACGAGGGCGCAGGTCGCGGCATCGGCCTCGTCTCCAGTGGCGTCTTCTCTCAGTCCCTTCAGCCCCAGAGACTTTAGGCCCTCTATTAGTTCTCTCAGGCCTCTAGATTTTCTTGGGATTCCAAGCGCGTCTTGTGCTCCTCCTGGATAGACTTCAATCACCTTGATGCCGAGGTCCTCGAGCTTTCTCTTCAGCATCATTCCCCTCGAGGTTAGGGCCCTCATTGGCCCTATCGTTATTGGAAAGAACTTGATGCCTCTTCTCCTCAACTCTAAGTCGCAGCTCCTGAAATGAACTGGCTCACGGGTTGAGAGGCTCTTCCTGCCCCTAGGCAGGCTCAGTGGCGCATCCACAGCGACGACGAGGGGCATGTAGGCAAGCGCAGCGGTTAGTATTTCCTCATCCCTATAAACTAGCCAAGTCCTACACGTGTAGTCTCTGTAGAGTATACACATGCCTGTTGGCCGCCTCTCAGAGCCTGCCAGGTCAACGCCAAGCACGCACTCTCGGGTGGAAGTCATGTCGACTACTACTTACCACTATTTCTTGTGATTCTTGATGTCTTTTATGTACATGAGGGGATAGCCCAGCCGCCTAATCCAGCGGAGCTCTCCGACGACGCTAGATGAGCCATACCTCACCTCGACTGAGGCGTAGATATTCTCTCCCCTAGCGACGTCGTATCCATACACTCCACCTCTCACCTGCGGGTAGATCTTGACCCTGACGCGTCTCCTGAATGGTTGCGTCTCGATGACTTCCTCCATCGTCCTCTCAAGCCTCCTCACCGCGCTCCTACTCCTAGGAATTGGCATCCCGTGAAGTAGGTGCAGTATTGCTGAGAGCGCGATCCCCGTCTCGAATATTGCTCTCTCGCGGTCATTCATCTTTGGCGAGAAGTACCGCTTAGCCGAGTCCAACCTAACCACGCATCAACTAGGACACCGATGGAAATATGCATTTTTCATTTGGAGGTATATCGATAAATTAGGCCTTTGGCTTGATAGTTTTGTGAGTAGAGCGACGGCAAAGGCATACACAATGCAGGCGCTCGTGAAGTATCACGGGCTTAGGGACTGGGAGTTGAGAATACCCTACCACGACAGCATATCGGTCAATACAGACTGCATCTACACCGTAACGACAGTGGAGTTCAGCGACTACGAGACCGATAAACTCCTGATAAACGGTGAAGAGGTCGGCGGCAGGCCGCTTGAAAGAGTCATCTCAGTGATAGAGAGGATCAGAAGCCTCTCCGGCATAGAAGAGCGCTGCCTGATAAACTCTGTAAATCACTCTCCAGTAAAGAACGCCAAGGGCCTAGGCTTCTCAGCGGCTGCGGGCGCCGCCCTAGCAGCAGCCGCATACGAGGCGGCTGGCCTCCGAGAGAAATTTGGATGGGACCTAAGACTAATCTCTAGGCTTGCGAGGTTACTGGCAGGCTCCGCTTGCAGATCAGTGGTGGGAGAATATGCAAGATGGTACGCGGGAAGCAGCGACGAAGATAGCTACGCGGTAAAGATTGCCACGAGGAAGGAGTTTGACATCAGATTCATAATCGTGCCACTATCCATGAAGACCTCCACTGAGGAGGCGCATAGAGAGGCCGAGACCTCAGCATTTTTTAAGGCGCGTATCGAGTCGGCCCAGAGGAGATGCGAAGAGCTGATCAGAGCCATACGGGACAATGATTTTAAGAGGTTTGGAGAGCTCGTCGAGCTGGACTCCCTCGAGCTGCATGCAGTCACGATGACCGGAAATTGCAGGATGATCCTGATGACTGGCGAGACCATAAAAATCATAGAGACCGTCAAGAGACTCAGGGGCAGGGGTATACCGGCATATTACTCGATGCAGACCGGCCCAACCGTCTACGTCAATACTCTGCCAGAGTGGGCAGACGAGGTGGAGAAGGTGCTGAATGACGAGGGGTTCTTGACAGTACAGTCAGGCGTAGGACCTGGAGTCGAAATCACGACCTAAGAATGATTTAAAACGAAGCTCACATAATAATTTCGATGAAGTAAAGACATGGGAGAGGTAACAATAAAGGAGGAAGACATTCCGTTCTTCGCAGAAGTAACTGCTGGTGGGAGAATAACAATTCCTGAAGAAATCAGAAAAATATTCGAGATACGAGACGGAGACTACTTGCTATGCCGTATAAGGATAGTTAAGCGCAGGACCAAAGAATAACTAGGGACAACAGCAAGGAACACTATTACACCTCGGACAGCCCTTACCGTACTTTCTCAGGAATTCATGTTCTAGGTCTATCCCAGCGACATTGCAGAGACTTAAGAGCCAAGCCAAGACGTCTGAGACCTCTTCCCTCAATGATTCTATGTTATTTTTGGCCAGTGCGTCGGCTATCTCGCCGACTTCTGATATGAGCCACAGAGCAGTCCTCTCTACTCCTCTCTCCCTGTCCCTCTCGCCATAAATCTGATCTATCAATATCTGAGCACGGCTAATTTCCATGTGTTTTATCACGCATCGATTCATATTTAGTTTATAGGTACTACTATCGCATCCGACGCGTTCATTAACATGATAAAAATAATTGCTTTGCTAAGTTTTAGGGCGGAGTGATTTTTATCGCTTGTACTGGACAGGCAGACTCGCAGGCCATGCAAAATATGCAGTCAGACTCTCTGACTGGGTCGCTTTTATCGGTCCTGTACTTCTCCCAGAGTTCCTTGTCGGTCTTGGGGTCTATCACTCTGTCCTTGCCCGAGCCTGAGTTTCCGGGGTTTAACGCCCACTCGTAGAGGCCCACTGGGCATACATCCATGCATGCGCCATCAGCTATGCATGCGTCCCAATCCACAGCCACGTTTGTGCCGTGTATTCCGAGCTTCGTCGGATAGGGCTTACCTTCGGCGTCTAGCCTCTGTACACCCTCACCCCAGACAGCATGTCCATTGTGCTCTCCAGTCTTCGGCAACTTGCTCTTAAAATCAGGGTCGATGGGCGCAGATTTAAAATCAACCGGTCTTCCCAAGTTTCTTCATCTAATAATTGTTCAGGGTCTATATTTACTTAAACTCATTTATCGATTCTTTGTTTAGTCCTACATTTTGAGTGATCTATAGAAGCAGGATTGTCTTCCTGTGTGGCATGCAGGGCCTCTGGGCCTGACGAGGTAGATTACTGCGTCTGCGTCGCAGTCTACTAATACTCTTTCAACCTCCTGAATGTTTCCAGAGGTCTCACCCTTCATCCAGAGTTTCTTTCTTGACCTGCTCCAGAAATACGCTACTCCTTCCTTCAACGTTCTCAATATTGCTTCTTTACTAGCGAATGCAACCATCAACACGTCCTTAGTGCTGGCATCCTGCACCACGACGGTGATTAATCCGTTAAGACGAGCGAAGTCAAGCTCCTCGACGGACACTTCATCGCTACTAGTCATATCCTTACTGGTACTCCCCTGCTCGATAAGTATTCCTTAACCTGCCTTATAGAATATATGCCGTAGTGAAATACCGAGGCAGCCAATACAGCGTCTGCCCCGCCCTCAACGATTGCTTTATAGAAATGTTCTAGCTGTCCTGCTCCTCCACTCGCGATGACGGGCAAGTTTACCGTGCTCGTTATCCTCCTAAGGAGCTCTATGTCGTATCCTTCTCTTCTCCCATCCATGTCTATCGAGGTCAGGAGTATCTCGCCCGCCCCTAGGCTTTCGCCCCTCGCCGCCCATTCCTCAGCCGTGAGCGGAGTGGGCCTAGTAGCGCTGTGGCTGTAGACCCTATAGATCAACTCACCGCCTACGTATTCTCTTTTTGCATCGATTGCCAACACTACGCACTGATCGCCAAACCTTTTAGAGATCTCCCTGATTATTTCTGGGTTCTGAATGGCTGCTGTGTTAAGCGATACCTTATCAGCCCCATTTACGAGTAGTCTATAGGCGTCTTCGAGGTTCCTGATCCCTCCTCCCACCGTGAATGGGATATCAATTACCGACGCAACCCTTCTAGCAACCTCGACCATTGTTTCTCTGCCTTCTAGCGACGCGGAGATGTCTAGAAAGACAAGCTCGTCTGCGCCTTCAGCGACGTATCGCGATGCAAGCTCTACTGGATCGCCGGCACTCCTTAGGTCCCTAAACGAAACTCCTTTGACAACCCTGCCCATCTCCACGTCTAGGCAGGGAATTATCCGCTTAGCCAGTGGCAAGGTCCCTTTGCCTCGCCGCAGTTATTAAATCACTCGGAGGAACCAGGCCTTCGTATAGGGCTCTTCCGAGAATTATGCCTTTAAAGTTCAGCCTCGCAAGCTCGGAGACTTCCTGAGGCGTGGATATTCCACCACTAGCATATGTTATCGCTCTATCCTCGGGATTCAGCTTCGATAATAATTCCAAGTCTGGCCCCATCATGGTTCCGTCACGCTCGACTGCCGTCACTAATACATGCTTTATGGATAACTCCTTGATCAGGCTATATCCCTCGAATAAATTCATGTGAGCTACTAGGCTCCAGCCCTTATACACTATGCCGCCCCTCCCATAGTCCAGCGCGGCCACGACGCGCTCAGAGCCATAACTACTCATAATGTCGGTTACTAACTTATGATTTGTGAAGAGGGCGGTTCCAATCACTACCCTGCTCACGCCCATGTCTAGCAGTGAGGCGGCCGTCTCGAACGTTCTGATCCCTCCACCCACTTGGGTCTTCATATTCGTATTCTCGATGATCGACTTGATTATCTCGCTGTTTCTACCCCTGCCGAGCGCTGCGTCAATATCAACAATGTGCAGGCCGTCTAGGCCGAGGGACGATAGCTTTCTAGCCACGTGTAATGGATTGTTTGAATAGACAATCGTGCTCGTCGGGTCTCCCTTGACGAGCCTGACAACTTTTCCTCCGAGCAGGTCTATTGAACCCCAGACCTCCAAATCCGGACTAGATATGCAGAGGTATAATTTAACGATGAACTTAGTTTGCTTTTGAAAACACGGACTCGTCGATGTATATACGCATCTTTTATTTTTTACATATCTTCAGAAAATTTTTTAGGATTTTCTGACCGGTAGTGCTTGATTTTTCTGGGTGGAACTGTGTTCCAAATCTTGATGAGCCGCCTATCACTGATGGGAAGCGTATGTGATACTCTGTCTCGGCCAAGACTATCTCTGCGTCCCTCGGCGATGGATAGTAAGAGTGGACGTAGTATACCCAGTCGCCAGTATTCACGTCTTCAAGTATTGGTGATTCCTTCATCTTGATCAGAGTGTTCCAACCCATGTGTGGGAGCTTCCCACGTATCCTCATCTTCACAACATCGCCCCTGAATATCCCAAGCCCCTCGCCTCCGCCTTCCTCACTCCTCTCAAAGAATAGCTGCATGCCCAGACATATCCCTAGGACCGGCATCGACGATTCGATCAGTTCGATGATCTTGTCCTTCATGAGCCGCATATTCGTGGCTGCAGACTCGAAGTTGCCGACGCCTGGCAATACGAGCCCATCGATCTGGGCCTTTGAGGGCTGGTCAATTATCTCCACATTCACTCCTAGCCTCCGGAATGCGTTAGTAATGCTGTAGAGGTTTCCTATCCCGTAGTTGAGAATTCCTATCTTCATGCTACATTAGGCCCTTCGAGCTTGATGATCCCTTTCTATCGGGGTCGACTCGCCATGCCTCTCTCAATGCCACTGCTAGAGCCTTGGTAGCTGCCTCAACCTTGTGATGATCGTTATGTCCGTACCTGACATGTATGTGAATCACTGCGGGTATCGAGGAGGCTAGGCTGATGAAGAAGTGGATTATATCCTCGGCCTTGACGTCTTCGATCTCTTTTCCATAGAGCTGCAGCTGAACGGCCGAGTAGCTCCTAGATATTAGGTCAACGGAGGCCTCCGCTAATGCCTCATCCATCGGGACTATTGCAAAGCCAAAACGCCTAATCGACTCTCTGGCCCCAAGTGCTTTACCTATAGCTTGTCCCAGCACGATCGCCACGTCTTCGACGCCGTGATGCTTGAGGTCCCATGAGGCCCTTACTGAGATCTGTGATAGACTGTGATGAGCGATCAGCGACAACAGATGGTCTAGGAATTTGATTCCAGTGCTGCCCTCATAGGAGCCATCCCCATCGAGGTTTACGTAAACCTCGATTTCAGTCTCGCTGGTCTTCCTAGTTATCTTGGCCGTCCTCAAGTTCTGCCTCCGCCGATTAGCACATCAATCAGGGAGTCAGGTGTCTCAACGATCGCATCAGCACCCATAGAGATAAACATCTCTCTATCGAGGGGCGGGTTGGGAGAGAGCCCAGTCACGCCGATGAACAGCGTCTTGACACCGAAGTTAGCTGCGTTTCTAGCCATCATGATGTCCTCCGCGGAGTTTCCGACATAAACTGCCTTAAAGACATTGCCCATGGAAGAGATGGACTTGATCAAGCTGTATGGGCTTGGCTTCTCAATAGAGGGGGGAGCACCTAGCTTTTCCTCATCAGCAATAAAGACCGAGGCATCCATGTTAAAATATTTGACCAGCCTTCCCAAGACGATTTCGGGCACCGTCCTGTCCCGTCCACTCACTATGCCGAGATGCTCGCGTCCCAGCTTCGAGGCGAGTCGCCTAAGCGTCTCTTCCTTAATGAAGATCGACTCATTCGTATATAGACCCTTACCAAGCCTGAAGTATGGTCCATGCCCATATATTCTTGACACAATCTCCTCGCCGTAATAGAGGTCAGAGAATATTGTCTCTAATAGGCCGCTGCCATATTCTCCGGGCTTGCCTAAAACTTGCTTAAAGTGGTTGTATTCGTTCAAAAATCCCTTCCTCGCAGCTATTTCTGCGAGTATTTTATCGATCATTTCAGAGGTAACAAGGACTGAAGAACCGCGACGAGCCTCCGCCACTACCTCACGAATAGGATGGGCCACCTCCTTGACCATTGATGGTCTGTATCCTTGGTTCAATAACATATTTCTCGATAAGTGTTGGAATAAGGCATCGGGGCGCAGTTTATGACTCTCCTCTACATTTTTGTTAAATAGATCCTTAAGCCTCATCAAAACATCGTCGGGCAGATTTACGAAAAGCCAGAGCGTGAGTATGTAGGCTGTATTAGCGTCATTATTGAATCCGCCCGTGCTCCTGAGCAGCCTAATTTCCTCCGTGCCTACTGGCTGCCCCAGAAACTCTACGTGAAGCATCTTTGAGAAGATCTGATCAACGGTCATTAAGATGGCCATGTCATAGGACCTCTTAGTGTCAATTAGCACGCCATCACAATCAAATATTACTGCCTCGACACTTCTGAGGTCTTCTATGGCGTCTCTCGCGATGATTATTTCCTCCTCCGCCGCAAGCCTTACGTACTCACGTCTCAATTAGCGCCACCTAAAGCAGCCTTGAATGCCTCTAAGTGTAGGGGAAGCCCTTCCGCCCTTATCAGGGGCTCAATGTTTCTCATCGCCGTCCTGACTGATTTTTTACTTCCCGAGACTATACTTAGCAGTCTAACATAGTCCAGCACTGTTAGTCCGCTGAAGATCGCTGCGTAGCCGCCCGTCGGTAGAACATGACTCTGGCCTGCATAATAATCGACGAATACGCTTGGAACATCTCTACCAACCGTGATGACGCCAGCGTTAATTATCTGTTTCATTATCTTGCCATAATTTTTTACAGAGATTACCAGGTGCTCAGGCGCAACCGTGTTTACAAATTTGCAGAGCGTTCCTAGGCTATCCGCGAGGACGACATGGCAGTTTGATTGGAGTGATCTTCTCGATGCGCTGTCATCGCTTAAATTACTCTGCACTTGCTCTAGGACTCTTAACATTTCCTCTGCTGTCTCTTCAGACTGGGTAATGGCGATGGTGATGCTGTCCGGACCATGCTCAGCCTGCGCAGCCATGTCGCAGGCAACAGCCTCAAGATTGCTCGTCTCGTCTAGTACTGCGACTAACTCTGTTGGCCCGGCTGGAAAATCAATATCGACCACTCTTTGGACGAGCTGCTTCGCGGCCACTACGTAGTTATTTCCAGGACCGATGATTTTCTTGACTGGCTTTAGGCGCGATGTTCCGTAGGCCAAGGCGGCTATTGCCTGTGCGCCGCCTGACCATAACAATTCGTCGAATCCCGCCACGTAAGCCGCAGCCATGACTCTGTCCTTGTCCTCCTCGCTTTTCTTTGGTGGGGTCGCCAGTACCATTCTAGGTACCCTGGCAACCTTTCCTGGAACACCAGTCATCAGTATCGTGCTGAGGTAGGTGGCTCTTCCGCCAGGCGCATAGCATCCGACCGCACTAAGCGGCCTCCAACCATACTTTACGATGTATCCATCACTAAACTTGACGCTTCCACTGATCGCTCTGAGTCTATGTTGCTCGACCTTGGCTATGTTTTTCCTGAGTCTCTTAAGTGCTGCTATGAGTGCTGGCTCAACCCTGCTCATAGCCTTACTCATCTCGTCCCGCCCGACGAGAATTTTATCAGGCTCTATCTCGACGTTATCTATAGTTTTTGCTAGCCTTACGAGTGCCTCCTCGCCGTTAGCCCTGACGTCCTCGATTATTTGACGGACAGCCCCGTAGACTTCGTTGCTTATCTCTACTCTTTTCCTTATTTTGGAAACTGTTTCGTCTATGTTATCTTGAGTTACTTTAATCAGGGTTACCATTCTTTCCACCTTGGAGGATTTCTTCCAGCGATAGTAGGAGCTGAGGCTCGTGCGCGACTAGTCCCTGAGCGACCCTGCGAAGCTTGGGCAGAATCCTGAAGAGCTCCTCCTTCTTGATAACTGTATTGATTGCATACCAACCCTCTATTGATAGTTTGTTGATCGTCGGTGCCTTAAGGGCTGGCAGAATGGACAGCAACTCCTCCAAGTTTTCCTCCTTCACGTTTAGAAATATGTGTAGTCTCTTCCTCGACTCTAAGACTCCCGTGAACATTGAAAGGATGTCAAGTATCTTCTCTTTTTTCCAGTGGTCGCGCATAGCGTCTCTGTTGGCTATCAGCACTGCCGTACTAGTCATGAATTCCTCTATTACCGCGAGGTTATTCTGCTCAAGCGTCCTGCCCGTCTCTGTATTATCGACTATTGCGTCAGCCTCCTCGGGCGGCTTAGCCTCAGTTGCTCCGAAAGACAGGAATATGCAGACGCTTGGGTTCTCGCCCTTCCTGATCCACGGCGTCACTATCGTGGGCGTCTTTTCTCCAAAATATCTCTGGTACACCTCGTTAGCCATGATTCTCTGAGAAGTTATGTTGAGATACTCAGTCGAGATTCGTATTGGTAGGTTATTGCTCAGTCTTCTCTCTAATAAGTCGCTTAGGCTCTTGTATCCATAGGTTATGGGAGCAGCCATGACGAGTCTCACTCTACCATACTCAAGATCCTTTAGGACCTCTACTTTTGCGGCTGTCTCTTCAACCCAGTCGAGCCCCGTGATGCCTACATCGTAGTATCCCTCAGCGACGTATATCGGAATTTCTTGGGGCCGCAGAATCTTAAGCTCGATCTCTCTGTCGCTTATCAACGGCCTATACGTCCGCTCCGCCCCCTTGACATCATAGAAGGCACGCCTCAGCAAGTCTAACGTATCGCTCTCTAGCGATCCCTTTGGAATTGCAAACCTTAGCCTACTCATTTTTTAACAACACCTCTGCAGAACTCAGTATAAAGACTTTTATAGAGCTAACCTCAATGAAGCAAGTTTACCTCGACCATCGGTTGAGAAAACAACCTCCCTTAGTAATAAATCTTCCCATCCATTTCACCCACATTGTAGCGCTAAGTGAACAGCGAGTTTGGGTCCTCCTTCACGACCTCGAGTACGACGTGCGTCGAGCTTCTCTCGACGTATGGCATCTTGAGTATTCTCTTAATGAAGGCGCTCATCTCCTGCCTATCCCTAAACCTGCATATGATTATCGAGTCGACCTCGCCTGTTACGTCGTAAACCGCAATCACGTTTTTCTCCGATGCTATTTCTCTCTGCACCTCTAGGAGCCTACCTTCCTTGATTACTAGTTTAATTATTGCTGTTATCTCGTAGCCCATCTCCTCGTAGTTGAGGACGGTTGTAAATCCCTTGATCAGGCCGCTTTTCTGCAGCTTGGCCACTCTGTACGCAACCGTGGCGACTGAGAGGCCGAGCTTTTTGGCTAGCTCTCTGTACGAGGCCCTAGCGTTTTTTATTAGCTCAACCAGTATTTTCTGATCCATCTCATCCAGTTTCTCCGTCCCTCTCAAGAGCAGTCAATAATATTAGGAAGGAGAAAGCTTAATACATAATTTCCCTTTATGGAAACTGAATATGCAAAAGTCCAACAGGGTGCTGGAAGAGGTATTAAAGCTTCTGAGCGAGCCTACGCTAAAGGGATTAGCAACGCTAAGACACTATCCGATGGAGAGACAGATATATGCAAGATTCGGCAGATGCGGCTTCGCGATCGACCTACTCTTTGAGAAGGACCGTGAGAAAAAACACATGTCTGTACTCGTCGAGGCAGTGGCCAGCTCTTCCGCAAAGACTAGGAGAAAATCCTATGACAAGGCAGGCGGCACCATCACGTGCTTCATCGCGGAGATCACTAAGGACGGCATAAAGTACAGAACCATAAAGTCGAGATACGGCAGCGCGAAGGAGCTGTTCGACTACGTCGAGAGGGTCAGGACAGCCTTCTACGAGAGATACAGAAGCCTAAAGCCCGGCGTTCCACCCGGTAAAGAAGCGGTGCCAGGAGAGATATTCCACGCTGCAGGAATACCGGACTCAGAGCTTTTCCTCGGCGTTTAGCAATATAACCTTCAACAAACAAAAATATTTTTGAGGATGAAGACCTGTTCTTTATGAATGAAGTTATTCGAGTACGAGGCGGCCGAGGTCTTTAGGAAGAAAAACATTCCATACCCAGATTTCAGAACGGCCAGTAGCCCCGCAGAGGCAGTAGAGGCAGCCAACGAGCTGGGGCTCCCAGTAGTGCTAAAGGCACAGGTCCAAGTCGGCGGAAGGGGTAAAGCAGGAGGTATAAAGATTGTCGAGTCATTGGTAGAAGTCGAAAAAGTAGCCGAAAACATGTTAGGCAGCCATATCAAGGGTGAGAAAGTATGTAAATTAATGGTTGCAAGATTCGTTAAATCAATAAACGAATTCTACGTTGCCTTCATTATCGACCGGAGCTCTGAGCGTCATTTACTCCTCGCCTCCAGGCATGGCGGTATAGACATTGAAGAATCGATGACTGCGCAGCCCGAGATTCTGCGCAAAATACCGATTGACCCAATAATAGGGCTACAGGACCACCACGTCAGGAGGGCAATCAATTTTTTGGGATTGAAGAACGAATCAGCTAAAGAATGTGGCGACATACTAAAGAAGCTATATGAGATATACGTAGAGCTCGGCTGCGAGCTAGTTGAGATTAATCCTCTAGCGTTGACCCCTGACTCAAAACTCATAGCGCTCGACGCAAAAATAACAGTAGACGATAATGCGGTTAGAAAGTATCGGTTAAACTTTAGAAGAGATGAGGGAACGCTGGAGGAAGAGGCGAGAAGCCTAGGCATTAACTATGTCGAGCTTGATGGGGATATAGGAATAATCAGCAACGGCGCAGGACTAACTATGGCGACGATGGATCTAGTCAGACACTTCGGCGGCAGGCCTGCTAACTTTCTAGACATAGGGGGCGGCGCCGGTGCAGAAGTAGTCTTCAAAGCCGTCACGTTATTGCTGCGAAACGAAAAAGTAAAGGTACTATTCATAAACGTTCTTGGTGGACTAACAAGATGCGACGAAGTCGCTAGCGGGATCATTAGAGCGATAAAAGAATTCCATACGCATAAGAAAGTAGTGGTTAGACTCGCCGGAAATAGAGAGGAGGAAGGGAGAAGAATCCTCTTAGAGAATGGACTAGATTATTATGAATCTATGGATGAAGCTGCTAAGAAGGCCGTGGAGCTTTCTAAGTGCTAGAGTACTGATAGCTTGGCCTCCTCTACACTCTCGCGCCAGCTGAACAGCCTCGCCCTCTTCCTACTCTCCCTTCTAAAGCTTTTCAACCCAGCAAGAGTTATGGGTATACCCATGAGAGCAAATATGAGGTTCAGCGACACAAAGTTATGGATCCATCGGTCTAATAGAAACGCCGCCGTTGTTCCTGCCAGTCCCGCTGCTGATAACACAATACTTACGATTGTGGGGGCTAGACTGACGGTTAATCCGACTAAAGAGACAACTAGGCTACGAGTCATACCAACCATCTATTTGCACCGTGCAAAACATCCAGCTCCCAGAAATAAGGCTTTACCATTCAATCGAGTAATTGAAATATCAAAAAACTATCTAAGTAATACCGCAGATCGCTCCGACTTATACCTACTTCATAGAGGTATCCCAAGATTCACGATAAATCCTGTAGCCATCAAAAATTATAATAACTGTAAAAAATTAGACCTTATTTGATCTCAGAGTATTTTAGAGAATCTCTTGTCGATGTCGTCCCAGTTAACCACATTCCACCAATTATCGACGTATGCAGCCCTGTCATTCTTGTATTGAAGATAGTAGGCGTGCTCCCACACGTCTATGATTAGTAGGACTGGCAGATTTGGAGGGTGAAGGAAGTTGTGCTTTTCTACCTGATAGACGATCAATGCCTCTCCCTCAGGATCATACGTCAAGACTGCCCATCCAGAAGCCTCGACGTTCTTGGCCGCGTCGCTGAAAACCTTCTTAAAGGTCTCGAAGGAGCCAAAATCTTTCTCAATCTGGTCTGCCAATCTTCCTCCCGGTTTACCGCCTCCCTTCCCAGGCGGCGCCATGTTGGGCCAGAAGACGGCGTGCAGTTTATGTCCACTGAGATTGAAGCTGAGATCCCTAAGGATCCCCCTAATGTTTTCTGGGTTCTCCCCTCGACGTGCTTTTTCCAACCTCTCGATCGCCTGATTCGTCCCGTTGACGTATGCCAAGTGATGCTTCGAGTGGTGAAGCATCATTATCTGCTCGGAAATTATCGGCTCTAGAGCATTATATGAATACGGAAGTGGCGGTAACTCATATTTTTTCATGGATAATAGACATGCTATCGACTATTTATAACTGATTCAGCTAAACAGAAATTAGTTGATCGATTGTCTGTAGATCTCCACGTAGATCTTTGATATTTTAAACCTTTTACCTAGAGCCTCTTTGACGCTCATCACTCTATCAATGATTTTATCTGAGTCGTGCTCCTCGATAAATGACCTAACCTCCCTTAGGAACGTTTCATAGCTCAGCATTGAATACTCGTTATACATGACTTCCTCTGAGTAAAAGCTAGCCGGCTCAGAGTATGATATCGCGACTAGCGAGAGGGCAGCGCTGAGACTCTTGGTAAGGGGCGCAGTATATCCGAGCTTTACCAATGTTGAGCCAAAGGCCAAGCCGACAAGATGAGTCAAGGATATGGCGATACCCATCGCATAGTCATGCTCGTCGAGCGACATTCTGACGAGCCGTGTGCCCCTGAGCAGCTTTCTCAAGATTCTCCGCTCAGAGACGGGCTCTGAAGGCTCGACGTGAACTGTACTCGTCCCCCTCAGGTCCCGCACTCCCGGACCGAACAGTGGATGAATAGACAGGCATATTATTCCTCTCCGCCTAGCCTCTTCTATCTCCTTCCAAATAGGCTTTTTGAAGGATGAAATCTCGATTATAAACTTGCCGACTTTAAGCGATCTACTTATGTTGGATATGACTTTACCAGCCTCTCTTATCGGTGTGGAGACCAATACACCATCAATCTCTGGCAGCTTGGATAACGAGGACAACGCGACTCCATACTTCTTTCTAGAGAGCCTCAAAGCAGAATTTTTATTCACATCATAGAGATATAGCTTATGACCGTTACGAGCGAAGAAGTCTGCAAACCAGCTACCCATTACTCCGCAACCGACAATTAGGATCTTCAACTCACTATGCCTAGAAAAGTGCCCATATTAAACTATCGCTCGGCCGTGAAGCATTCAGTAAAAAGAGACTTGCGAGGAGAACCTATGGTTACTTGATATAGTCTGGGACGCGCTCCTCTCGGTCGAACTCTTTCTCCAGAGCCTCGACAAGTCTCCTCATATCCTCATCCTGCTCCATCAGTGAATTAAGCTTACCGTCAAAGCTAGAGGCCTCGAAGTACAGCCTGTCAAGATCTATAGTTACGTCTATCAATTTACACAGTTTCTCAAGGACTACCGAGATCACTCGTGGATTGGGGAAATTTATGTAGTTAGGGACGTGACCCCATATAGAGGCGGAGTCAATTCCCAGCTCGGCGGTTTTACTGATTATTAGGCTATGTATGCTTCCGGGACCGGTATAGTTGGATGGGCGGAGACCTAGATTGATTGCCTTATTGTACATCCTCTCGTTTCCAGAAAGGAACGATACACGTACAGGCCTTGTATGTGGAATTCTATCAAGCAATCCGCCGATAGTGACTAGCTGTGTTGCTTTAAACTTCTCGATTAGTTCGAATAATGCACTTATGAATTTGTCCCACCCACTTCTCGGCTCATAACCCGATACGAGTATTAGGTCTCTGCTGGAACTAATAGCGTAGTTGACGTCGAAGCTCGGCATGGAGATGCTCTTCACGAACCCGTTCTCAATCTCCACTATCGGCCTATGATAAGTCAAGTCTATATAGTCAGTAAGCTCAATCACGCCCAATCTACTCGAATTCGTCACCTCATTGATGTATGACAGCGATAGAGAAGATACGCCGCCAGCGTCGGGCCATCCAGCAAGCCCGATAATTATCGCTGGATCCTTTAGCCGCGGAGATTTGTAAAGAGACAGATAACTCATAGGCTAAATACATAGTTGCGGTCCCTGTTAAAAAACATTTGAAGAAGACTAAAATGTGTTGAGTGCTCACGTCGATAAAAGCCTAAATATCGAGCAGTACATAATGAATAATAAGCCCGGTCGTCTAGCGGTCAATCCTGGCCAGATCAGGGACAAGGGATTCCGGGCTCTGGATCTATGAGAGGAGAACCCCGGAGACGGCGGTTCGAATCCGCCCCGGGCTATAATAGTTATCAATAGGATTCTCAAAATATGATCATCTTAGGCTAGTTTACTCAACGTGCTGCTACCCTATGGTTATGTTTAATATGTAGGTTTATAATCGAAGAATTGGTCATCAATGATGCTGCCGGAGATGCTCCCTCTAACAGCTCTTCTGCTCGCCAGTGCTTTCTCCCCAATAATCGTAATATTCTCTAGATTACTTAAGGCTAGGTGGTTAGCAGGAGCATACGTCTCAGCCATCTTGTTATATGCCCTTATTGCGTCATACTCATTTCTACAAGTTCAAGAGACCTTTAGAGCGAGTCTCTTTGGAGAGAACAATAGTCTGGCTGTCTTGCAGATAGATAGACTTAGCGCTTACATGTCACTCATAGTTCTTGGGATAGGACTAATCTCCAGCATCTATTCCATCGGATATATTCATGAAAGGAAACCGGAGTTTTACTCGCTCCTCCTACTATTGATAACCGGCATGGTCGGCGTTTTTTATTCAGGCGACCTTTTGACCTTCTTCGTCTTCTGGGAGCTGATGAGCATATCGTCCTACATCTTGGTCGCGTTTAACTATAGGGAGTGGGAGGCAGTCGAGGCATCGCTAAAATACCTAATCATGAGCACTACGGGCTCAGCGGCAATACTTTTCGGAGCCTCGTTAATCTATGGAATGACAGGAACACTTGTGATCAGCGAGGTAGCCTCAAGACTGAGCAGCCAGCCGGCAATACATGAAGTGTGGAGCATCGCGGGCATGGTCTTCATAGTGGGTGGACTGGGCGTAAACGTTGCCATGGTGCCTTTTCACTCATGGCTGCCAGACGCGCATCCAGCCGCGCCGAGCCCGATCAGTGCAATGCTTTCTGGAGTAGTGATAAAGACCGGAATATACGCGATGTATAGATTGCTGACGATGGTCTTTCCGCCCAGCGTGTATGACTGGCAGCTAGGACTGATGCTGTTGGCAATCTTGACCATGACTGTCGGAAACCTCATGGCCGCCCTTCAGACAGACATTAAGCGGCTCCTAGCATTCAGCAGCATCGCAAACATAGGATACATCATTTTTGCCTTAAGCATTGGCACAGAGCTTGGACTCATCGGCGGACTACTACACGTCCTGAACCACGCAGTTTCTAAAGCCCTCCTCTTCCTCGCCGCCGGCTCCTTCATCCACGCAGCAAGAAGCAGAAACCTCGAGGAAATTGCAGGAATAGCGAGGAGAATGCCAATATCAGGCGTAGCCTACTCTATAGGAGCCTTCAGCCTAGCCGGGGTGCCTGGCCTGAACGCCTTCGTCAGCGAGTACACGATAATTACCGCCGCATTTGCAGCAGGTCAGCAGGTACTGGCGGCAATCATGCTGCTCAACGTGGTAATAGGAGCCATGTATCATCTGAGAGTAGTGCAGATTATATTTGTCAAGCCAGAGACAGAAACATCGTCAAAGTGCAGAGAATCCAACATAGCCATCGTAACTCCGTTACTGATATTGTCAGCCATATCGATTCTGATGGGCGTTTACGCTACGCCCTTCCTCGACACCGCACACAGCGTAGTCACAACTCTCCTTAAATAATAATTATAGAAGTACCAACAGATTAAACATTTATACCGAGGATTAAATTACTATTCGCTGAGATGCCAAAGCAAGTAATCTTCACGGAAAAAGGACCCAGGCCGCTGGGAGCCTATTCACAGGCTATCCGTGCCGGAGACTTCATATTCGTAGCAGGGATGGGTGGAATAGACCCAGCCACCGGACAGATGGTTCCGGGCGGAGTAAGAGAGCAGACTAGACGGGCATTAGAAAACATAAAGGCCGTTCTTGAGTCTGCGGGAGCATCACTGAACGACGTTGTAAAGGTAACGGTCTTCTTGGCGAAGCCCGAAGACTTTAACGACATGAACGAGGTCTATAGAGAATACTTCAAAGAGAATCCACCCGCGAGAAGCACCGTCGCAGGCAACATTCCTGGTAAGAACTTTCTAGTCGAGATAGACGCCATAGCGTACGTTGGAAAATAGTAAAACACAATTCGCACCTCAATTTTTTCAAATAAGTTTATACGCATCCATCACTGATCTATGACTATGGACAAACTGGAGATAGATACTCCCGCCCTAATAGTGGATCTTGACGTCGTGATGAAAAACATAAGAGAGATGGCTAAGCTCGCAAAAGAGAGGGGCGTAAAGCTTAGGGCACACATAAAGACGCATAAAGTCCCCGAGATCGCCAAGATGCAGTTAGAGGAGGGCTCGAGGGGAATATGCGTACAGAAAGTAGGAGAGGCCGAGGTCATGGCTGACCATGGCATAAATGATATATTCATCACGAATGAAGTCGTAGGAACACTAAAGATCAAGAGACTCGCAAGACTTGCAGAGAGGAACAAAATATACGTAGCAGTCGACCACCCCGAAAACATCAAAAGTCTCTCAGAGATCATGAAGGAAAACGGAATAGAGCTCGGAATATACATTGACGTAGACTGTGGGATGCATAGGACAGGGATACCTCCTGAGAAAGCACCCGAACTAGCGAGTCTCGTAGCGCGAAGCGATGGACTCTTCCTCGCCGGAGTCATGGGATACGAAGGGCATGCAGGAGCACCGATAAGACGTGAAGAGAGGGAGAGACTTACTGATGAGGCGATGAAGACGACAATGGAAGCCGTGAGACTGATCAACAAAGAAGGGATAGAAGTCAAGGAGGTGAGCGTCGGATCAACACCGACAGTCTGGTACAGCTCCTCATACGAGGGCGTAACAGAGATACAGCCAGGCACATACGTATTCAACGACTACTACCTAGTCGAGAGAGGGGTAGTTCCAATCGAGAGGTGCGCGCTACACGTGCTAGCGACAGTAATGAGCAGAGCGGCACCAGACAGAGGAGTAATAGACGCAGGCTCCAAGGCATTCCAGCTAGACATGAACAGATATCCAATAACAGTAGACATAGAGGGGGTCGAAGTCATAAAATTCTCAGAAGAACACGGATGGCTAAAAATCACGGGCGAAGCACAAAACAAAGTAAAACTAGGCGACAAACTAGAATTCATCCCATACCACGTATGCACATGCGTCAACCAATTCGACACAATGTACATAACCAAAAACAACAAAGTACTACACGAATACCAAATAAAGGCCCGTGGAAAAATGTTATAAATGTTATAAAATAAAATAATATTTTATTATATTTGTCGTTCTATACGACGACTGTGCCGGGATCTATAATTTTTATACTAGTTATGTATCTTTGCAATACTATTGCAACTAATAATGCTGGAGTTATATTCGTCATCATCGCGGCTGCTGCCATGGACGTCTCAACAGTTATGTTTTGGAAAAACGTCGTTAAGAATGGGGTAAAGGGTTGCACTTCTCCGCCACCTGACAAGAGCATTCCATATAAAAACTCGTTCCATGAATATAGGAAGGTTAGTATCGCTGTAGATGCTATCGCTGGCATTGCCAATGGGATTGCCACCTTAGTGAATGTTGATAATCTCCCACATCCATCTACTCTTGCTGCCTTCTCTAAATCTGTTGGAAGTGTAGCGAAATATCCCATCAATATCCAAGTCATTAATGGAATCGTTATCGTTAAGTGCACCAATATTAAGCCTATGTATGTGCCTCTAAGCCCAGTCATCACATAAAATGCATAGAATGGAACTAGTAGGCTGACCGGGGGAATAGTCCTTGAGCCAAATAATATAGCTATAAGCGCGTTTTTTGCCTTTACTCTGTATCTCCCGAGTACATACCCTGCCGGGACTACGACAGCAGTTGTTATAATTGTGACTGGTACACCTATGATTGCCGAGTTAATCATTCCCCTAATAAGCTCCCTCCATTGCCCGGCTGGTCTCAGTGGGTTTCCCATAGGATCAACAGCGGCGTAGCCGAAGATCCTCAAATAGTTGGCTATCGTAGGATCGTTTGGAAATATTGGGCTTGGAATTCTGATGACATCCTTAGGCCAGCTTATCGACACTAAGAAGATGTAGTAAATCGGACCTATGCTATAGAAGGCCACTAGGATCAAGGCGATATAAACCAGATATTTAGATGGCCTTGCCATTTTTCTCACCTCACTAGTACTGCATCACTCTTCTCCTCATGGATAAAACGATGAAATAACTTGTTATAGCTATTATAAGGCCAGCCATGAGTAGCCACGAGCCAGCTGCGCCATATCCGAGGTTTAATCCTCTAAAAAATACTTTATATATGTAGAAAGTTATTGTCTGAGAACTTGTTCCAGGTCCTCCGCCAGTCATAACGATTATCATGTCCGCTGTTCTAGCAGATTCGATAGTTGCAATGATTCCAGTCATAAGCACGGCATATCTAATGAATGGCAGTGTTACTACTCTGAATCTTGTGAAGAAGCTGGCACCATCAATTTTAGCCTGCTTATTCAAATCTTCTGGGATCGTCTGAAGACCGGCTAGTATGAAGAATATTCCTAGGGGTGCAAGATGCCACGCATACATAAATGCTAGTAGCTCAACAACGAATGGTGATCCTAGAAAATCAATATATTTATCTATTAGGCCGAGTCTATAAAGTATAGCGTTAACAAAGCCATAACTTCCATTGAATAAATACCTCCCTGCTGTGGCTGTAGCAAACTCAGAGAGTGCCCAAGGCATTATGACTATTACCCTCATGATTGACTGTCCAACGAATGCTCTATTCAGGAGCAACGCAACGAAAATACTTAGCAGTAATACCATGACTGTAGAGTCTATAACAAATCTAATAGTAACCATTGTAGCCTCTCCGTATGACTTATCACTAAAAAGTTTTAGGTATTGTAGCCCGCCAACATAGTCAAATTTGTTAAGGAATAAGTTAACGTCGTGAAAGCTAAGATAAAGTGAATATATCATCGGGTATATGCTAAGCCCGAAGTTTAAAATAAATAATGGTGTTAATAAAATAATTGCTATTTTTGTGTCCGTCCACTTAACCAATTGGCTTCTTCACCCATGGTACTTCTTCCAGAGCTCATCAGCAAGCTTCCTCATCTCAGATACCGCGTCCTTTGGCGAGATCTCACGAGCTAAGCACTTAGCCATGTAGTCTGGTGCCTTGACCATCCATTCACCGTATAATGGCGACCTCCAAATCCATGGTGTAGCCATTGTCGCTAACCATTTGTCTGAGCGCTCAGCTGTTTCTTTAGTCTTCGGGCCTAGCCTAGCTTCCCAAGCCTTCAGTACAGCAGGGTCTCGTAAGACTGCCGGATATGCTGTATGGAGGAATTCTTCCGCAGCCCATTTAAATGCGGCTGTATGTTTTCCATTATTGTCTTTGTATCCGAACCATAGAATAAGCCTGGCAGACCTGTCATGATCATGGTTATTCTTAGGCCAGCAGTAAAGTCCTGTGTCGATTAATCCCCAAGCCTCTTTAGTGACTGGCACTAATGTAGCCTTCCCAGCTATTCTAGACTTGGCTGGATCCATCGTATTCCAGTATCCATATAGACCGTTTAATCGTCCAAATGCATAGCTCCCGGTCCAGAATGCTTCGGTACCGACTGTGTCTGAAGAAGCGGAAATCACGGCTG
Source organism: uncultured Nitrososphaeria archaeon (assembly GCA_964440295.1). GTDB lineage: Archaea > Thermoproteota > Nitrososphaeria_A > Caldarchaeales > Calditenuaceae > CALIKS01. The sequence continues at coordinate 16,168 of CAYTRT010000006.1, read as the reverse complement.
TTTCAACTAGGTCTTCATCGACTAGTTTCCTCCAATCAGATACAGTTTCATATACTGTGTCTCCTGGAGCAGCATCGAACGTAGGTGCAAAGTCTTTTCCAAACATAGATTTTGTCAATTCTGGGTCATTAGCTCTACCAGCTACTTCTGCGAGTAGAGACCATACTGTTCCCCAGAATGCATTGAACCAGTGGGGTACATACGGCTTTATCATCCCAGCAGGTGCTCTCTGCTTTATTTTCCTTAGCATATCATACAATTCTGCATGATCTTTTGGCAATTCACCTGCCATACCTGCTTTTTCTAACAATTCATCATTAGCTATTAGGGCAGGAGTTGCTGAAACGAAGTATGTGAGCCCAGCTAGTCTTCCCTGTTTGTCGCTGTATGCCCTTTTAACACTGTCAAACATTTCTGCCTTTACCCACTCTATATATGGTAGTTCTTCTGCAGTGTTTGTGAAGCCTAACTCAACCCACCTGAATGCCATGAACGCGTTCCCGTAGACCATGTCGAATTTCTCCCCGGCTAAAAACTTTGTCTCAACCATTCCCTGATAATCTGGGCTAGTTATTTGCTCCTGCGTTAAGTTTTCATTGTTCTGCTGGTTAAATATCTCAATGTTTTCTGCAATTATGTCTGGCCTATATCCCCAGTGAACCCATACGAGCGGAACACTAGGCTTTACAGGTTCAGGCTTCCACGGTGGCCAAGTAATTGTAGGCGTTGTCGGTGGTGTTGTGACCGGCCCAGTTACGGTTACTGTTTTCTCGATAGTCTTCTCCACCGTGACTGTTCTTTCAGCTCCGGGAACAGTTACTGTCTTCTCGACGGTTCTGGCTGGAGCTACCTGGCTACCCGCTAAGTACCCACCCACGCCAGCTACTACGACGGCGACTCCTAGGCCGGCAGATACAGCGGTAAGCTTGCTGATGGCCTCCCTCCTCGAGATAGTTTTCCTGCCAGCACTATTTAATGAATTATTATTCGCTTTCGCTTTATTAGACAATTCTTTTCTTTTCACCATACGGCCTCGACTAAATAATAAAATAAGCCCTATTTAAACATTACGAAAAACAGTCAATATCAAAGAAAATAATGATACGCAGATAGTTAATCAAGTTCATAAAATCCTTATCTTAAAGAAGAATCCAGCTATAGTCTGAGGGGTGTAAAAATGGATTTACCTCCTCTGATAGATCTTCACGAAGATATTTCATACTATTATGTAAGCGGAGCAAGTGGGTTAGAATTTGGACTAGGGGAGTTTGGAATAGACATGCCTAATCGTCACGGCGACATTCCTAAGTTCAAAAAGGCGAACGTTGCTATTGTCTTTTCTTCCGTATTTTGCTTATTGTCTACGATATCGCCTAGAATTAGCGAACAATTGACAAGGGGATATGATAAGAAGGCCTTACGTGCATGGACACCAAAAGCAACACACTCTACAGCACTAGAACACTTAAAGGTATACTACAAATTAGCTGAGCTTTATCCACAAGACCTCTCAATAATTCTCTCGAAGAACGAAATCCAAAGTGCCATAAATGGAAAGAGAATAGGTCTGCTTCTAGCATTAGAAGGGGCTTATATGTTAGAAGATGTGGACGACCTTAAGCTTTATTATAATGTTGGTGTGAGGAGCCTCCAACTTTTATGGAACTTCGATAATAGGTACGGCGCGTCTTGTATGTCTGCTAAGGATTACGGCCTGACTGGAGAAGGTGAAGAACTAGTGAAAGAAGCAAATAAACTCGGCGTAATCATTGACTTAGCACACGCAAGCAAGAATACACACCTCGACGTTCTAAATACATCTAAGCTACCAGTAATAAACAGTCATTCCAATGCAAAAAAACTAAAGAATGTTCCGAGAAATCTAGATGACGAATTATATGAAGAATTCAAAAGAAAAAAGGGAGTAGTAGGTTTCATTTTCGGAATAATCGGTGGTAAAGAAGATATATATTCACTCGCTGACCAAATAATGTACGTATATCAAAACTTTGGTTCAGATGTGATGGCAATAGGGACTGACTATTTTGGACTTATAGATGGTAAAGCACCCCGTGGATTAGAAGACATAACGAAGATTAACGACCTATATAAAATCTTGCTCGACAGAGGCATGAAAGAAGCAGACCTCGAAAAATTAGCATATAAAAATGCACTGAGAGTGATTGAAGAAAACGCCGTAAATTGGAGAATACACACGTTGATATGAGGTGAACGTATGGAATGGGCCTGATTGAAGAGCTAGGTCTTAAACCAATTATCAATGCTGCTGGTAATTTAACAGTTCTAGGAGGTACAACGCTGGATAAAGATGTAATTGATGCCATGATTGAAGCATCAAAAGTTTATTTAGACATGAATGAGCTACACATAAAGGCGGGCCAGTATATAGCAAAATTACTCGGCGTCGAGGATGCATACATAACCTCAGGAGCAGGAGCAGGCATGGCACTCGCGGTAGCAGCATGTATCGTAAGGGATAGGCATGACAGGCTTGGAACATTTCCCCACGTCGAGGATTTAAAACACGAGGTCATAGTCCAGAAAAAACATAGAAACTTTTATGA
>CAYTRT010000006.1:12163-13483 GCA_964440295.1 uncultured Nitrososphaeria archaeon | reverse complement strand
AGACCGATGAAGACAAGTAAAGAGGATATATTTGCAGTCGTTGCAGCATTAAAGAAATATCTAAGCATGGATGAAAATGAAAGAATTAAAAATTGGGAGCGTAAAGTGGATTACATCATTTCAGAATTGATTAGAAATGGAGTGGAAAATGTCAGCAAAATTTATCCATCAGGGTTTGGCCATTCGAGACCTGCTTGTATACCTCGTGTAGAGATACAACCTCCACAAAATGAGACTGTAGATAATTTGCTGAAAAAGTTGCGAGAAGAAGACCCACCAATCTATGCATACACTTTTAAAGACAAGTTGTACATAAGTCCACAATGCCTTAGGGATGGAGAAGAAGAAATAGTAGCTGAAAAAATTATAAAACTACTGAAAAAATAAAATTCGTATTTTTATTGTACTTTTTCCACTTCTTCTTTAAAGTAAGGAATTATTTTCGTTTTGAATATTCTTAACATTTTGTTCAAGTTAGGACTGAAGTCGCCCCAGATTACTTGACTAACACCTATTTTTCTGAATTCATCAAAAGTATCAATTATGTCAGTGCCGGTTTCGCTAATATGCATATTTTTCATTATGAGTTCGTCGGACATTTTACTACCTGCCTCAAAAATCTTTCTAGGATCAGGCTCGTTAAACATTTCCTTAATGCTAGCACCAGCAATGTAAGTCTTTATTCTTTTGACGACTTCAGAAGAATCGCCTATGCCGCCTCCTATTGATACAGCTTTTTTAATCGATGTTGGATCTCTTCCAACTTCTTTAGCGCCCTTCTCAAAGTTTGGAAGAATTACGCTTTTAAATCTATCCAAGTTCGCTACAGTTAATAGTATATCTGCATGTTTGCCAGCGATGTATGAGCTTTTCTCACCCATAGCAGAGAAATAAATAGGAATCTCTGTCTTCGGTTTTAGATAAAGAAATGCCATATTCATTTTGTAGTACTTCCCTTCGAATCTGAAAAAATCTGGCTCATGCCATAATTTTTTGATTAAATCTAGTGCCTCTATGAGTCGTTCAATTCTTTCATCCCACTTAGGCCAGTACCCAAGAAATGGTAGCTCATTTATGGCCTCGCCGGCGCCAACTCCTAAAAGAAATCTACCAGGAAACATCACATCAATAGTGGCACTTGCCTGAGCTATAATCGCGGGGTGGTATCTGCCCCCTATGGGAACAGTGACCGCTACACCGCTCTTAATCTTCTTTGTCCTCGATAGTATTGCTGGTATCATAGACCAGACATAAAAATTATGCTTAAAAGAGTGGTGCCAAGGATAAAAATGATCGCCAAGCCAAACAACGTCAAATCCA
>CAYTRT010000006.1:0-12063 GCA_964440295.1 uncultured Nitrososphaeria archaeon | reverse complement strand
TCACCATTATAACTGCCCAAATAATTTAACTGGATTCTCATAAATTACATTTTTTAATACATCGTTTGGTATTTTTGGCAGGTTCGTTCCTTCAACGATCTTATTTAGGTTTAACAGATCTTTAATTGCCTGGTCAGGCTTTGTAAATGGGAAATCTGAGCCAAATAATAATTTATCAGCTACTCGATACTCAATACAGTTCATTATTTTTTGATAAAGTCTAAACGGTCTAGGCGTCAATGCTGAGATATCTGCATAGACGTTTGGATGTTTTCTGATGACTGCTATTGCCTCGTCCTCCCAGGGATGGCCCAGATGTGCTAAGATAATCTTCAGGTCTTTAAAAGTAGCAGCCACATCATCTATAAGCGAGGGATAGGCATACTTCAAAGGTGCCCTTCTGAGGAAAGTGGTTGCTTGATGGATGATTACTGGAATGCCCATTTCTTGAGCAGTCTCAAATACTTTGTATGCTTTTTCAGAATTAGGGTCAAAGTTCTGATATATAGGTGACAACTTAAGGCCTTTCATGTGAAGATCTTGAATACACTTTTTTAGTTCAGATATAGCATCTGGTTGGTTTGGATCAACCGAGCAAAACCCAATAAATTTTTTAGGATCCCTATTGACGTACTCAGCAACAAACTCGTTTGGAACATTTATTCCGAAGAATAGACTTTTAAATGCTAATACAACCGCCCTATCAATCTTAGACATTGCTTCCATGTGCATCTCAGGAGTCGATCTTAGCGAATCAATATTTCCACCCCAAACTCTCATGTAGTCAGTAATCAGTTCTGACCCCAGGTGTTTCTCGACGTCCCAGATATGGGTATGACAATCAATAATCATTGCGATATAAACATCACTTATGATTGATTTATCCCTTTCTTTTTGGCTGGCAAAGAAATCAATTAGGGTAATGAAAGATTATTATAAGGTTCCCGAGCTATATTTATTGAGGTTTTTAGGAATGAGCATTCTCCAATCCTTGGGTGTTAATAGAGTTATCAACGCTGCAGGTGCGGAGACTCCGTTAGGAGGAAGTGTTCTGCCACCCGAAGTCGTCGACGCGATGCGTGAAGCCTCATTCATTTTCTTAGACATGCATGAGTTATTATATAAAGCTGGGAAAAGGATCGCCGAACTATTAGGTGTAAAAGCTGCATTTATTACCTCTGGCGCCGCAGCTGGTTTAGCAATCTCGGCGGCTGCATGCATGGCTGGAAAAGACGTTGCCAAAATCAAAAAACTCCCAATTACTGATGACATGAAAAATCAGATCATTGTTCAGAGAGCTCATAGATCTGTTTTCGATCATGCTTACATGATGGCCGGCGCAAGGTTAATTGAAATAGGCAAACCATTCATCTATGATAAAAGAGAAATTGAAGGAGCAATAAATGATAAAACAGTTGCAATTGCTTTTACGATCACTGGAAGGGGCGTAGTTTCATTGGAAGATTATTTTGAAGTTGCTAAACATCATGGATTGCCTCTAATTGTGGATGCAGCACCCGTTATCCCGCCTATAACTTATCCGAGAGACCTATGCAAAAATGCTGACCTAGTTGTAGTAAGTGGAGGTAAAGCATTGAGAGGGCCCAATGACTCAGGCATAATTTGTGGAGAGCCTGATTTAATTGAGGCTTGTGCCTTAAATGCTCATCCAAATTTTGCGATCGGTAGACCCATGAAGATAAGTAAAGAACAAATAGTCGGTTTAGTGGCAGCAGTAGAGCTTTACGCGAAGAAGGATGAAAAGACTGAAATAAATAACTGGTTTACTATACTCAAAAAAATCTCAGAGATTCTTGATTCTGCACCTAATTTCGAGAAGAAAATTGTGTTCCCAGACGAGATTAACAGACCTGTCCCTAGACTTCATATACGTATTGGGCGTAGTAGTGTTTGGGAGGTTATAGAAAAGTTAAAAAACGGTGTCCCAAAAATATTCACCGCAGACTATCTTACAATGGACTATTATCCCGATTGGTTAGTTATAGACCCAACAACGCTGCTTGAAGGTGATGACGAGATAGTTGCCAATAGATTGTTGGAACTTTTAAAGTCTCTCTAGAGGTATAAACCTTGTGTAAAATTGAATTAAGTATAAGTGAGGTAGAAGTCATTCCTGTTCGCGTCCCAATAGACTTTTATTATGCGTCATCTATGGGCATAAGAGGAGATTCCGAATTCGTGCTCGTTAGGCTGATCAGTTCTGACGGCTTAGTAGGCTATGGCGAGGCAAGCCTAGAGCATAATTGGCTTAACGGGGAAACACAAGAATCAGCAATGACCACTATTAACAAATACCTTTCAAGCCATTTGAAAGAAGAAAAAATAAAAAGCTTGAATCTAATACTAAGAAAAATTAACAACGCAGTAGCGGGTAATTTATACGCAAAGGCTGCGGTCGATATCGCACTTCACGATTTAGTGTGTAGACATTTAGGGATTCCTTTATTTGAATATTTAGGAGGCCTCATAAGTAAGGAGGTGGAGGTAAAATTTAACATTCCAATTACAAGTAATGAGAAAGTAGAATGGCTTTCAAAACAGGCAAAAGAAAAAGGATTCAAAACTATTAAGTTAAAAGTAGGTTTGGATGAAAAGACAGATTTGTCAAATTTACAAACTTTGAGGTCTATTTTGGGATGTGATGTCAAAATAGGTGTTGACGCTAACGGGGCTTGGAGTCCCAAGCAGGCTGTCAGAATAATTAAAAAGATGGAAGAATTTGACCTCTTATTTGTCGAGCAGCCCGTCCCGCGCTCGAACATTGATGGACTAAAATATGTGACTAAACGTGTAACGACACCTGTGATGGCCGACGAGAGTATCAGCACGCCTTATGATGCAATAAATCTAGTTAAAAGGGATGCTGTTGATATGTTTAGTGTCTACATCGGTAAAGCAGGTGGAATAAATGAGGCAAGAAAAATACTTCATATAGCTGAAGGAGCGGGAATAGATTGTACAATAGGAAGTAACATAGAACTTGGTATTGGTAATGCAGCAAAGCTTCATTTGGCCGCCTCATCTAGCATTGTTACAATCGCGCCAGATATAGCTCCTTGGTTTTATGCTGAAGACGTGATAACGCCCAAGCTTGAGTGCACTAATGGAAAAGTAAAGGTCCCTGAAGGTGAGGGACTAGGCATAAGAGTCGACGAGGATAAAGTAGAAAAATACAGAGTTAAGGATTTGACAGCTTATCGTCTGAGATTTGTTAAATAAGTGATTGAGTAGAAACAATTAAATACTAAAACCTTCAGGTGATTTATATTTATATATTAGACCAAGGTCAACTTTTTAATGAGGCTAAATGGTAGTAGTTAAATTGGAAAATCTTACCAAGAAGTTTCGAGACGTTATTGCTGTTGATAATGTGAATTTAGAGATTAAGGATAAAGAGTTTTTTGCCTTTTTAGGACCGTCAGGGTCGGGTAAGAGCACGACGCTGAACATGATTGCCGGCCTTGAGGAGCCTACTTCTGGATACATTTACTTTGACGGACAGATGGTTAATGACATTCCTCCCGAAAAGCGAGACGTGGCAATGGTTTTCCAGACCTTTGCCCTTTATCCTCATTTAAACGCTTTTGAGAACATCGCTTTTCCGCTTAGAGTTAGAAAGTATCCGAAGGATGAGATAAAGAATAAGGTAATACAAGTTGCTGAGATGCTTAGGATTAGACATCTCTTGAATAAGAAGCCATACGAACTTAGTGGTGGAGAACGTCAAAGGGTGGCTCTTGCCCGAGCAATTGTCAGGGAACCTAGACTTTTCCTGCTTGATGAGCCATTATCGAACGTTGACGCCAAGCTAAGAGTATACATGAGAGCAGAGCTTATCAGGCTGCAGAAAGACCTAGGCATAACCACGATTTACGTGACCCACGACCAAGTTGAAGCAATGACGATGGGTGATAGAATTGCGATCATGAATTTGGGGAAGGTCATGCAAGTTGGTTCTCCTATGGAAGTTTTCAAGAAGCCTGCTAATCTATTCGTAGCTGGGTTCGTTGGGTCTCCTCCGATGAACTTCTTCGAGTGCAGTCTGAGAACCAACGGTAAGAATCTCCTAGATTGTGGTTACTTTACACTTTTGATTGATGAAGAGATAGCCAGCATTATTAAGCAGAAGAGTAGTGGTTCTGAACTAATCTTAGGAGTAAGACCAAATGATATTAAAGTCACTGTTGATAGAATTTCAGAAGAGAGCTTCCAATCCGAAGTATTCGCGGTAGAAAACTTAGGAATAGAAAGTGTCATCAACTTTAAGCTCGGCGACGCGATCTATAAATCAGTAATGCAAGGAGTTGTATACTACAGATTTGGTGAGAAGGTATGGATCACTATTGACAAGAATGCTATTCATATATTTGATAAGAAGTCGGAAAAAGCGATCCTGTAGATTAGTGGTTTTTAGTTTATTTTTAGTTGGTTTATTGTGGTTTTTATCCATTGGAAGATTGTTTTAGGCGTCCATCCGTAGTTGTAGAGTGCTATTCCGTCGGCTCCTCCGTTTATCGCTGCTTGCATGCTCATTGTTAGGTTTTCTTTTGTGTAGATCGTCGGGTAGTTTGTTCTTATCGATGGTATGACCCAGCAGTTTTCGTCTGTTTGTGTCTTTAGTATTCTGACGTAGTTTTCGATCCGTCGAGGGTTTTCAAAGTAGCATATATAGTCTATGGCGTCGACTACTTTGCTGATTTTTTGGAGGTTGAAGCCCTCGTTGAGCCACATCGCTGCTCCTGTTATGATGCTGATTTTTACTTTGTTGTTTATTGATTTTAAATTCTCACGTATTTGTTGAACCATCTCTAAACTTGTTATTGACTTGAATTCCACTAGTTGTTCTAGGTGCTCGTCAGTCATTAGGTATTCGTGAAACATCGATGCTAGGTCTGTTTCTGGGATGCTTATGGAGAGGTCTGGTGGGCTGTTAATGGTCCTAGATATTATTTCTCGTGCTTTTTTCTTGACCTCGGAGAGCTTTATGCCGTGCTCTTTTGCCTTTGCCTCGCAGTGTGAGCAATAGCAGCTTGAGAATAGGTATGAAAATAGTGGGTCTACGTAGATTCCGAATGTTTCGTGGTGATCAAAGTGTGTTAAGCCCCATGGATAGGCGACAGACTCTAGCTGTATCATGTTGAGGTCGTAGTTGCTTGCTAAGTCGCGTACGAGACCTATTACGTATTCTCTTGCATCTGGGTTGTTAGGACACATGAAGTTTTCGTCGATGTTGTCAAGCGGGTCCCTAACCGCTACGTCTGGATTGCCTCTAACAAGTTCATAGTTATGAAGACAAACTGTCCAAGAATTTACCCTTAGTCCATAATTCTTTGAGCTATCTATTGCAATTTTTAGGACATCATAGTCCCTGTATTTCTTTGATTTTCTTGGCCTTAGTTTCGTCTTGCTGTAGAACTCTTGCGTAGGATTAAAGTAAACTACTCCCTCTTCAGCGAAGTAGATAATTTTTTGTGGATTATGCGGAAGAATATATCTACCGCAGTGATAGCTCGTGGCTAGGTTGACGTGTGTTAACCCCATGTCCTTCATTGAGCTGAAAACGTTATCAGGGCCCTCATCAATCAGATCCCATGGATGCAGATACATTGCAAAATAATTTTTTATCATAATTTTTAATGAATAAAAGTTATACTTAAGGCTTGTAAGTCTCTCTGCTCATGTCCAGCCATAAGGTTAAGTATATTAGTTGACAATTGTTTTTTAAGGTCCAATAAGTTTTAAAATTGAGGCTTATTTGGAAAAATTTATTAATTCGGTAAATAAGCCTTTTCCATATGAGTGAAACTTCGTCTCTTAGAGAGACCTTAGACTTCGAAGAACGTATTGTTCTCAGTGAGTGGTCTCATAGAAACTGCAGCGTCGAGGAGTACTACAAGATGCATGCTGATAGTCTTGCTAGGTTCGAGGAGTTCTGGGCCAGCGTAGCGAGAGAGCTGGACTGGTTTAAGCCATTTGAAAAGACGTTGGAGCCTGGCGAGTATCCAAACGTATACAAGTGGTTCGTAGGCGGAAGAATCAACCTATCTTATCTCTGCCTAGATAGACATGTGAAGAATTGGAGGAAGAACAAAGTCGCAATAATCTGGGAAGGTGAGCCGGCGAAGAGCAGTAACGAGCCACTCGAGGTCAAAACGCTTACTTACTATGAATTATGGAGAATCGTCAATAGAGTTGCCTACGTTATGAAGAATAAGCTTGGGTTGAAGAAGGGTGACCGGGTTGCATTCTACATGCCGATGATTCCTGAACTCCCAATACTGATGCTGGCCGCTGCTAGGATCGGCGTGATATTTACTCAGGTCTTCAGTGGCTTTAGTGCAGACGCGTTAGCGACAAGGGTAAATGACTTGGGAGCACGATATCTATTCACGACTGATGGATATTATCGTAGGGGCAATGTAATTCGTACAAAGGACATTGCAGATAAGGCCGTGAAAGACTGCCCAACTGTTGAGAAGATCGTTGTAATAAGGAGAATAGGCCTGTCAGACATCTCAGTCGACAGCAATAGGGATGTGTTCCTAGATGAGTTGCTGAAGGACGTCCCCTATAACACGTATGTGGAGCCTGAACAGTTGGAGAGCACCGACACGCTCTATGTGATTTATACGTCTGGAACTACTGGAAAGCCGAAGGGAATTATTCGCGATATTGGTGGATACGCAGTCATTCTACACGCAACAATGAAGTGGGTATTTGACATTAGAGATGATGATATTCACTGGTGTACGGCAGACATTGGATGGGTCACAGGACATTCATACGTAGTCTTCGGACCATTGATGATGGGTGCTACGACGCTGATCTTTGAGGGTGCACCCGACTATCCTGAGCCAGATAGATGGTGGAGCATAATTGAAAGACATGGCGTCACTATATTCTACACATCACCGACGGCGGTTAGGGCGTTCATGAGGCTCAGCACAGACTACGTCAAGAAGCACGACCTATCAACTCTCAGGTTGATTCACAGCGTAGGCGAGCCGATTAATCCATCGGCCTGGAAATGGCTATTCGAAGTTGTTGGAAATAAGAGATGCCCTGTTGGCAGTACTTGGTGGATGACGGAGACTGGCGGCATACTTATCTCTCATACGCCCGGCTTGAAGCTTGTCCCGCTTAAGCCAGGAACCAATGGACCACCGATACCAGGCATAGAGCCAGAGGTGCTGGATGAGGAAGGCAAACCAGTAAAGAGCGGTGTTAAGGGCTACTTAGTAATTAAGAGACCATGGCCAGGCATGCCTTCTCCGCCTACAGGGATGTGGGGCGAGCCTGAAAGATACAATGAGGTATACTTCTCGAGATTTGGATACTTCTTCACTGGCGACTACGCTATCAAGGACAACGATGGATATATATGGGTCCTTGGAAGGTCAGACGAGGTCCTCAAGGTCGCGGGACACAGGATCGGTACGTATGAGCTTGAATCTACTCTCGTTGCTCATCCATACGTCGCCGAAGCCGCTGTCGTTGGCGTGCCAGACGAAGTAAAAGGCGAGGTCCCCATTGCCTACGTAGTACTGAAGGCAGGCGTAAATCCGGGCCCAAACATTCAGACAGAGCTTAAGAAATGGATAAGGGAGAAGATCGGGCCCATCGCCGACCCGAAGAACATATTCGTGGTTAGCAGGCTACCAAAGACTAGGAGCGGAAAGATCATGAGGAGAGTGGTGAAGGCTTTAGCTCTCGGTAAGCCGGTCGGAGACATAACGACGCTTGAGGATGAGAGTGCGGTGGAGGAAATTAAGGCAGCCTACGAGGCGCTGGCAAAAGAACTAGAAGCAGCAAGGAAATAGAATTCTTCGCCGACTATTTTTCTTTCAACTATAATTATTTTATAAATCTAGTGGATATTTTGTGAGTACAACTGGACCGTCTTGAGTAACGAGGAAGTTGTTTTCAAGCCTGATGCCTCCACTTATTTCTGGGACGTAGAGTCCGGGCTCGAGCGTTACGGTCATGTTCGGCTTTAAAACATCTCTCGAGCTGGGAATAAAGAATGGTGGCTCCTGCCCGTCTAGCCCGATTCCGTGCCCCGCGTGATGCGGGAAGAACTCGCCGTATCCAGCCTCCTTGAACGTGTTGTACACGGCCCTGTAGATCTCTGCGCCAGTAACGCCCGGCCTCAGCATTTTCATTCCATTTTCAAGAGCCTTCATGACGACCGAGTGAATTTTTGTCTGCTTATCCGATGGGACGCCGCCGACAACAAATGTTCTACAAGTATCTGACCAGTACTCCTTGTATATCACCCAGAGATCGATTATGAATGTCTCTCCACTTCTCAGTACCTTGTCTGTAGGCGGACCTCCGATGTACAGCGACCTCTCGCCTGAGACGAAGTCGCCAGCAGAGTACTGAAACGTCCCGACTTTCTTGCACAGTTCTTGATGCACCTCGCTGTAGACGTCAACCTCCCGTTTGCCAGGAACGGCGAGCAATTTAGCCAATGCGTATCCATAATCATTCAGTGCGCAGCTAGTCTTAATCAGCTCCAGCTCATCTGGGTCCTTTACAGTCCTCATACTGAGGATGTCATCTGAAATATCGATTATCCTGAAGTCTTCGAGGACGTTCTTCATCGAGAGGAATAATGAGTGCGGAAGGTTCCACGAGTCTGCACCTATTTTTTTAGCGCCTGCCATGTATTCCTTGACGAGCCCCTTTGCCGCGCTAGCAACAAAGCCTGGATACGCCACCATTCTACTGTCGAGCCTATAGTTATCGTAGGTTACTATCTCGCCGCCGAAGGTCTTTTCGGCCAGGCCCTTATCGGTAGATCCGGTAAAAAGCACGGGTTCTTTTCCCTCGCGGTAGAACAGGTATGTTGGTAGGATTAACCTGCCGCTCATGAACCCAGTAAAGTAGTAGACTTCCTTCTTTCCAGAGACAACAACACCGTCAAGGCCCTTGGACTCGACCAGCCTCCTTAACTTATTGAATCGTGAGAGTGGACCCTCACTCCATGGCATGACTGCTCAGCCAAAAAAGAGCAAAACTGCATATATGGATTACTGCTCCACTTCTCCGTCGACTCTTAGTCTGCTTACTCGTTCTGGATTTCTAAGCGCAAAAGCGACTAGGGACGCCTCTATAGAGCCTTTAGGCGGCAGGGTTATGTGTGTCTTCCGTTCTACTTGTGCAGGTAGTCCGCCGGGATAGCTTGTGCATGGCTCTAAAGCAACATTCCACGCCGAGCCGTACCATGGGTAGTCTGGGAGGTTATAGTTCTGCCAGAACCATATATATCGATAAACCTGCAGGTCCCAAGCCAGCCCAAAGCCTATTTTGAGCCTTGGATTAGAGAGAACGTACCAACCCTCTCTCAGGTTTGTCAAGTATGAAGTCTCATCAGCCACCACTTCCTTTGAAGGAATCACGCTGAGGTCAACAGTGTTGCCGTCCTTGCCGACTACTTTAGGCCACTCATAAGTCCCTGGCTTTAGCCTGCCAAAGAGCTCTCCCTCCTCGACAACCACTGTGGCTGGGTGAGGTATCTTAATGGTGCATCCAGGCTCTAGGAAAGGCTCTCCAAAGGCCGGATGCTGCAGCCACGAGTACTCCAGTGACTGCTTGCTCGGATTAGTTAGCCGCTCCCTAAAGTATATCTTTTCCTCGTCCCCCCTCATGCTTATCCACCTGTCAAGCCTGAACGGGTACCGGACACCCTCCACCCATAGATGCGCCGACACCTCGTCCCTGCTGTCCTTCAAGACCTCGCACATCCATGGCAACATCGCTGATTCACCGTGTATGCCAAGTTCAGCCCCCCTAAATGTGACGTTTCTACCGCCAGCCGAGGGGACAATGTCTTGCCAGCCACCTCCATAATAATCCATGAATCCACCCATAGTGTTTGGGTCTGGCAGCGTCCCTATAGTCGGGTTTCTCCAGCCAATAGGCGAGTGCCACATAAAGTCTAAATCCATCGGCTTATACACCAGCTCAATAATGTCTCCGCCCTTGTCAAGAAGAACTACGAGCCGGACTTGCTGATTCTCCATTATAAGCGTCCTCATATCTCTATACTTCCACTCTGTCGAAATACGGCAGACCATGAAATTAGAGAAACCAAAGCCTTATTTAAAATTTTCTTGCAAAATAAAATAACATGCACCAATATTAGCAGAACAACTATTTAAAATTCCCTTAACCTCAATGCTTAAGAATGGTTAAGGCAAAAAGATCAGAGGTACCCAAGGCGGGGTTCGACTTATCAGCAACTAGGGAGATCGTCTTGAATAAGTTGAAACAGCTCGGTCAAAGGATAGTTGAACAACTCGTGATGAAGGAGCTGCCCGAGATCAAGCTTCCAGCACGCACTACCTCAAACATCGTTTATGATGCTGACCTAAGGCAGTACGTGCTAGGGCCAAAGCTCGTGACTAGAACAGCAAGGAATGTCAAGCATCTGAGACCACTATCGCAGCTCCTATGGATGGCACTCTTCTCCAAACAACTAGTCGAGAAGAAAAAGACCTCAACTCTCAGAGATGCGTTCTACAACGCGATCGGCTTCGGAATAGACTTCGAGGACCAAAACGAAAGCGACAACGTAGTCACAGAGCTCGAGTCACTACTGGGCGTAATTAGGGAGGACTTCAACATCTATCCTGAAGAGCGGTCAAGCGTCTTCGGCCCCCTAGTCGTTCAATACAACGTGCCTGGATACGAGGGGAGCAGGCTAGACCTCACGACAATTCCGGACGGAGCGATGATCGGCCCAGCGATGGCCACGGCGAGATTCATAAAATGCGAGGCTAAACAAGTATTCGTCGTCGAGAAAGGCGCCGTTTACCAAAGGTTCTTAGAGGAAGGCGTAAGCAAGACGTTTAAGGCCATAATTGTCCACACGGCGGGCCAAGCGCCTAGGGCAACCCGCAGGTTCATAAGGAGGCTTAACCAAGAGTTGAAGCTTCCCGTCTATATCTTCACGGACGCAGACCCATGGGGGGTACACATAGCAAACGTGCTCATCTACGGATCAGCCCTAGCCGCTCATGTAAAGGAACTTACAACGCCAGACGCATATTGGACCGGGCTTTGGGCGACCGACATAACCAAGTACAAACTTCCTGCCATGAGGTTTAATGAGGAGGACACTAGGAGAATAGCGGAATTGGAGAAAGACCCGCGATACGCAGTAGATCCCTGGAAGCGCGAGATATCCTACTTCAAGAAGCTTCAGAGGAAGGCTGAGCTCGAGGCCCTCAGCAGGTACAGCCTAGAATACATCGTCACAAACTATCTGCCAGAAAAATTAGAAGAGGTAAAGAAAGGCTAAGTCAAGAGATAAAGGATCAATCGTCACAGATGTCATAGATGCGGATGCCTGTGAAGCCACGCCGGTGGGACCCATGGATTCTTAAGATTATTTATCGCAATGTCTATGTGTTTTTGGCCTCCTCGAAGAACAAACAAGAAGTGTCCGGGGAACAGCTGCTCGACGCCCAGCCCCGCCAGCTTACCGATGTTCTTACGATACTCTGACAATTCACATCCATTCCAATTGCCGAGCCCAATAGTGCCGCCGTGAAAGAGAACATCGCTGGAGAAGAGAATCCTCTCATTTTTCACGAAGACGCAGACTATTCCCTGAGAATGTCCGGGAACCTGAATGAACCTGAAAATCTTATCGCCGACCCTTATCTCCTCGCCATCATCCACGACCCTGTCCGGCTTGCAGTGCCTGTACATAAAGTTAGATGGATAGATCGGGCCACGCGCCATGTCCAGGCCAAGCTCAACGTCCGAGCCGCTGCTCAGCAGCTCAGCCTCCCTGGTTGGGGCGACCACCTCAACCTGAAACTTCTCCTGGAAAAACTTCGCTCCACACGCGTGGTCAGAATGCGAGTGAGTCACAAAGAGATACTTCAACTTCTCCAGAGAGATGCCATCCTCCTTCAAATTACTCACCAAGAGATCATCGCCCAGGCCGACACCGCTGTCAATCATGACGAAAGAGCCACCACAATCAACAACATAGACGCAGCAGTCAAGATCATGCGAAAGCCCACG
>CAYTRT010000005.1:30239-59350 GCA_964440295.1 uncultured Nitrososphaeria archaeon | reverse complement strand
TAGTTGGGACTATACCAAACTCAGACCCGAAGACATTAAAAGTGTGTAGGCTCGATAATTCAGTTTATTAGTAAGAATTATTTACTCATTATCTAGGGTGAAATGTTATGCGACTTTTAGGGAAAGTCTCGATAATAACGGGAGCCACTAGTGGCATAGGAGAAGCCACAGCTAAGCTATTTGCCAAAGAAGGCTCTAAGGTAGTCCTTGCTGGAAGGAATGAAAGAAGGGGAAACGCGCTAGCTGAAGAAATTAACAAAGAAGGATATGAAGCAATTTTTGTAAAAACCGACGTGTCGAGTTCTACTGATGTTCAAAACCTAATTAATAAGACCGTGGAGAAGTGGGGTAAAATTGATGTTTTGTTCAATAATGCAGGAATCGAGATTGACGGATTCGTGGCTGATTACAGCGAAGAAGATTGGGACAAAGTGATAGATACAAACTTAAAGGGCGCTTTCCTCTGCTCAAAATACAGCTTTAAACAGATGATTAAGCAGGGTACTGGCGGCTCGATAATTAACAATTCATCAGTCTTAGGTATCGTAAGCCTGCCGGGCTGTAGTGCCTACTCAGCTTCAAAGAGCGGACTGATTGGGCTAACTAGAGCGCTGGCGCTAGATGGTGCTCCGTATAAAATTAGAGTAAATTGTCTTTGCCCTGGCTTTATACTGACTAGGCTGACTGAGCAATACATCGATAAGAAGAATCCTGAGAAGTATCTTGAAACTGTTGGAAGACTCCACCCAATTGGCAGAATAGGAAGACCTGAAGAAATAGCTTATGCAGCCCTGTTCTTAGCCTCAGACGAGTCATCATTCATAACTGGAGCCGTCATACCTGTCGATGGTGGAATAACCGCCACTGAGCTCGAATACGTCCTAACCCTCTACAAACTTTATTGAATTTTTGGAACTAAACTTTACAATATTTCGTCGAGGGAATTTAATGTTGCTTAGTGTTTGGTTTGAATCGATTCAGCAGCATTGAGTTTAAGGTAACTGTAATTGAGCTTGTCGCCATTGCTACTGCGGCGAATACTGGGTTAAACATTATTCCGAGGGAATATAGTATTCCTGCAGCGACGGGTATTAGCACAACGTTGTAGATGAAGGCCCAGAAGAGGTTTTCTTTCATCTTTCGAACAACCTTTCTAGATAGATATACCGCTACGATTATGTCTCTTAAGTCATTTTTTACTAGGATTATTCCGCCGGTCTCTCTGGCAATGTCTGTACCGCTTCCTATCGCAATCCCCACGTCAGCCTCAGCCAATGCGGGTGCGTCGTTAATTCCATCACCCACCATGGCGACGACCTTTCCTTCCTCTCTCAGTCTCCTTACGATGCAGGCCTTATCAGTGGGTAAGACTTCTGCAAAGACAAGGTCTATTCCCAGCTTTCTGGCTATTGCGTTGGCTGCCCTGCTATTGTCACCTGTAAGCAGCGCAACCTTAATGCCCATCCACTTAAGTCTGTCGATGACCTCTGCCGCATTCTCCTTGATTGTGTCTGAAAAAGCTATTATGCCCACAACTCGATTATCAAACCCAAGTAGTATGGCTGTCTTTCCATCCTCTTCAAGCAATTTAAGCCTCTCTATGATATATTCATCAATATTGAGACCGGAACTCTTCATAAGCCTTAGATTGCCGAGGAGAACCCTACGCCCGTCTATCGAAGCGCGTAGGCCATGACCGGGCACTTCCTCAAATGCATCAATAGTACGTGGTGTATTAATGCCCCTAGAGCTGGCCAACTTTCTTACGGCTTCGCTCAGTGGATGCCTAGAACCACTCTCCAACGTTAGGGCCAATTCTATGACATCATTTTCGGCAAATCCGTCAAGGGCTAAAATGTCAGTAACTCTTGGCTCACCCTTGGTTAGCGTACCGGTCTTATCAAAAACTATTAGATCAATTTTACTAAGCTTCTCGAGGTATTCTCCACTTTTTATCAGGATTCCATGCTGAGCGCTCTTACTCGCGCCTATCATTATAGCGGCTGGAGTAGCTATTCCGAGCGCGCAGGGACACGCAATTATTAAGACAGAAATCAAGGACATAAGGGCTATTCCAAGTGGTTTACCCGCTATCAAATACCAGAATATAAATGAAGAAATAGCAACAACTATCACTATTGGAACAAAGTATGCCGCCACTCTGTCTGCAAGGCGCTGCATAGGCGCCCTTGTCAGTATGGCTTCTTCAACCATCTTCACTATCTGGGACAGCATGGTATCTGCGCCGACCTTCGTCGCCCTTATCTTGAGTACTCCACTCATGTTGATAGTGCCTCCAATGACTTCGTCCCCGACCTTCTTCTCGACTGGCATACTCTCACCAGTGATCATGCTTTGATCAATGTATGAATGACCATCAATGACTACGCCGTCTACAGGAACTCTCTCGCCAGGACGCACGACTAATAATTCACCCACCACAACCTGCTCAACCGGTATTTTTTTCTCCTCGCCATCCCTTAGGACTGTCGCCATCTTTGGCTGTAGATCAACCAACTTTCTCACAGCCTCGGTGGCCTTGCCCTTGACTATTTGCTCCATCACTCTTCCGAGAAGAACGAAGCCTATAATTAGCCCGGCCTCGGTGAAGTATACTTCAGGACCACCAGTAGCGATTCTTGGAAAAATGCTCGGAACTAGATTTAGGGTTTGTAGCATGTATAACGTGCTGTATAGCCATGCAGTAGTCGTTCCAATAGCTATTAGACTATCCATGTTTGCCTGTCTAGCCTTAATGGCTCCCCAAGTGCCTTCGTAGAATTTCCAACCAGCTATGAACTGGACTGGCGTGGCAAGCATGAATAGCAATAAATAATTATGCAGAGGCCAATTTACTGGATAGATATACTCGAAGAACGCTGTTAATCCTCCCAGTATTAACGCCATAGCAGCCAAAATTTTAAGTTGGTGAAGTTCCCTCTCCGGGGCGAGGAAGGTGTTGAGGCAGTTTTTGCTGCAGAAGTAGTAAGTGACGTCGCCTCTTTTTAACTTGAAAGGTGTCTTATCCTCATCAACATACATCCCACAGACTAAGTCTTTTGCCAATCTCTCACGATATCTAGCCTACCTTACTATTTAGATTATCATGTATGCACAGCAGTGAATTGTAGTGAATGAGGATGTGGCGTCATAAATAGTAGTCGGGTAATTAATAGTCGTGCATTTTCGATTATTTCATTAAGCGCTCCGAGATGGTCTAGTAGAGCGTATCCTACAATTCAAGTATATATTTAAATATAAGTCATTTAGCTGTAATATAAAGGGTGTCTGAATCGATTACATCGAATTACTTGACACAACGCTTCGAGACGGCGCACAGACTAGAGGCATCTCTTTTACTCTAAATGATAAACTAAAGATTGTTGAGTTGCTAGACGATTTAGGCATAGACGTTATTGAGGCGGGATGGCCCGGCTCAAATCCGAAAGACTCAGAGTTCTACAGACTTGCCAGAGAAATTAAACTTAGTCACAGTAGGCTTGCGGCTTTTGGAAGTACCCGCAGAGTAGACGTGAGGGTCGAGGACGACTTAACGATGAATAGTATACTCAAATCTGAAGTTCCAGTGGCTGTTATTTTCGGTAAGGCCTGGACTCTGCATGTCAGAGAAGTCCTTCGATGCACAGAAGAAGAAAACAAGAAGATTATAGAGGACTCAATCAGCTACCTGAAGGATCATGGCCTTGAAGTCATCTTTGATGCCGAGCATTTTTTTGACGGCTGGAAAGAGTCGAGTAGTTATGCATTAGATGTCTTGAAGACCGCTTACGAGTCAGGCGCACGTACGGTTGTCCTTTGTGATACGAATGGTGGAACATTACCGACTGAGCTGAGAGACATAGTCAGACAGGTGAGAAGAGTGTTTAAAGGAGCGTTGGGGATCCATGCCCATAACGATGCTGGAGTAGCAGTTGCTAACACACTCGTCGCAGTAGATGAGGGAGCACGTCATGTTCAAGGCACGATAATCGGTTTAGGTGAAAGATGTGGAAATGCAGACCTTACAGTGTTGATACCATCATTATCATTAAAGTTAGGCTATAATATGCTAAAAGGAAAAGCGAGAGAAAAATTGAGAAGACTAACCGAGGTGGCATACCATATAGCGGACCTGCTGAACGTTAGTATTAATCCAAATCATCCATACATCGGTCGACACGCATTCGCGCACAAGGCCGGCGTTCACGTTGACGCTATCTTGAAAAATCCGAAGACATACGAACATATAGACCCAACCTTGATAGGGAATGAAAGATTACTATCTATCTCAGAATTATCTGGCCGATCAGCCTTACACTACTTTGCTGAGAAGTTGGGAATTAAGCTATCTAAAGACGAGTTAGACGCGGCGCTTAGAGAAATAAAAGAACTAGAGGCCATGGGCTACCAGTTGGAAGCTGCCGACGCAACTATTTCTTTGATAATTCTAAAAGTGACGAAGCGGTTGCCGAGGTTCTTTAGCGTTAGGACATGGTGGGTAGAGACACTAGACCTGGGCAGGGTCTTCTCGAGAGCAATCGTATCTATCGATGTGAACAACGAGACGGTTACGGCTATGGGGGAGGGCGTCGGCCCTGTCCACGCACTCGACGAGGCGATAAAATCCGCCATTTCGAAGAAATTCCCAGAGCTCGCCGATATCAAGCTCGTAAACTACAAAGTAACTGTGCTTGACAGTAACGATGGTACTGCTGCCACCGTGAGGGTTTATACTGAATTCATATTTGGGGATAAAAATTGGGCTACAACCGCGGTCTCTCGAAATATTGTTGAGGCCAGCTTGAAGGCCATTCTAGATGGATACATATACTTGCTGGCCACCATGAGTGGTGGACGAAGCTATCAAATTTAAATACTAGCAATGTGAAGGAAATTACCAATGTGGTGAGAATTTGGGGGATTTAGTTTGGCGGTATAATGCGCACAATTCGTCAGAGAGCCAAGCCAATACTTCTGAAAAGGATTGAATTACCCCTCGACCCGCTTGAGTTGTATTCGTCTGTTTCAAGGGACAACGAGTATGCTTTTCTCCTAGAATCTGTATCAGGTCCAGATAAACTGTCGGAGTTCTCATTCATTGGATTTGAGCCTATAGCGATTTTTAATGCAACCAATGGCGCATGTACTATCGAGGACAGGCAGAGCGGCGATGTTTTTGAGATAGAAACCACTGACCCGCTCGAAATACTTGGAAAACTATTGATTGGTAATTCATATCCAAGTTATGGATTTAGGTTTGTTGGTGGCGCAGTCGGATACGTATCTTACGAGTCAATCAAGTACTGGGAAAAAATTGATCTAAGAAGTGAGAAAAACTCAGATTTCCCAGACATGGAGTTCGGCATATACAATAATGGAATAATAATTGATCATAGGATGGGTGAGGCGTATATCTTTGGCCCCTCTGTTGACGAGGAGAGTATCGCCGCAAGTTTTAAGAATAAAACAGCGGGATTTGAAGACTACGTCAAGCTAGTAGACGTAAAACCATCCATGGCTAAAAACTGGTTTGAGAGAATTGTGCTTAAGGCAAAAGAATACATAGAGGAGGGCGACATATTTCAGGTTGTACTTTCGAAGAAATATAGGGTAGAATATGATGGTTCGTTAGACGCTTTCTATAGTAGATTAAGAAAACTCAATCCTTCCCCATACATGTTTGTAATCAAGATGGGTCAGAGGAAGATCGTTGGGTCCAGCCCAGAGATGTTATTCAGGGTTGAGGGGACACGGGTCGAGACGTTCCCGATTGCTGGTACCAGGCCCATTACTGGCGACCAAGAACTAGATGAGAAATTATCTAAGGAATTAATGTCGGATGAAAAAGAGAGAGCAGAACACGCGATGCTAGTTGACCTCGCTCGAAACGACTTAGGACGCGTATGCAGGTTTGGAACCGTGAAAGTAGAGGAACTTATGAAGATACATAGATTTAGTCATGTACAGCACATGGTCTCGCATGTCTCCGGTGAACTAAGATTTGGATATAATTCTCTTGACGTATTGAGAGCGTTATTTCCGGCGGGGACGGTGACGGGCGCGCCGAAGATTAGGGCTATGGAGATAATTGAGGAATTAGAAAATGAAAGAAGGGGGCCTTATGCTGGATGTGTTGGATACATATCATTTAATGGATGTGCCGACTTCGCAATAACGATAAGAACTCTCGTCAGTCCCCGTAAAGGAGTTGGATATATTCAATCAGGCGCTGGAATAGTTGCAGACTCATCACCTGAGAACGAGTGGTATGAAACTGAGCATAAAGCCCGCGCATTGTTAAACGCCTTAAAGGGTGAGCAGCATTATGAAGGTGCTAATAATCGATAACTACGACTCATTCGTATACAATTTGGCTCAATACGTAGGTGAGCTTGGAGCACTTCCAATAGTTGTCAGGAATAATGAAATAACACTAAGCGAGGTCTCAAATCTAAATCCAGACGCAATTATTATCTCTCCTGGACCGGGCAATCCCGCAAATCCGAGATATTTCGGAATATCAGGCAGCATAATAAAGGAGCTCTCGGGTAGCCTACCAATTCTCGGAGTATGTCTCGGTCACCAAGGAATAGTGCATTGTTTTGGAGGATCAATAATTAAAGCAAAGAGGTTGATGCACGGCAAAACGAGCATGGTTATGCACAACGGTGAAGATATATTCGAGGGCGTTAAAAATCCTTTCAGCGCTATGCGTTATCACTCATTAGCCGTACATAATGAGCTACCATCATGCCTAGTAGTGACCGCTGTCTCGCTTGACGATAACGAAATAATGGGAATAAAACATAGAGAATATCAGCTATACGGCCTTCAGTTCCACCCAGAGTCAATTTTCACCGAAGATGGAAAGAAAATACTGTTTAACTTTTTGAAGCTGGCCAAAAAATGAAAGCTATATTTAACAAACACAAATATAAATATGAAAAAGAGTCAATACAATTAGGATTAACTATATGAGCCAAATTAATTCATTGAAAAAATTAGTCTCGAGTATTAGGGGTGGACCTGCCCCACATTTTGAAGTAGTCCATGCAATCATGGCTATACGGATCATTGGTGATCATCCGGGTATTGGAAGGAAAGAATTGTCAAGAAGGCTGGGACTAGGCGAGGGAAGTGTCAGGACACTGCTAAGCAAGTTGAAGAGCAATGATTTAGTCACAATCACTAAGGAGGGCTGCACCCTCTCAGCTAATGGAATAGAGATCTACAACTGGCTAAACGAAAAGATATCACCCATATACGAGGTCGATCTGAGAGAAATCTGGGAGCACCAATTCTCGGTAGGAATAGTTGTAAAAAATGGTGAGCGTCTAGTTAGGAGAGGAATAGAACAGAGAGATGTAGCCATCAAATTCGGTGCAGCTGGCGCTATGACGTTAATACTTAAGTCAGGAAAGTTGTTAATGCCGGAAATTACTAACTTATCGGATGAATTTCCCGAGTTTGCCTCCAAACTCATCGATAATTTTTTCCTCAAAGAGGGAGATGTATTAATTATTGCTGGAGCGAGCAATCTTTACGACGCGTCTTATGGCGCGCTTGCAGCTGCATTACTGACCCTGGGAGTCTTCACCAATCCTTAACTAGGTCGCATGTTTTCAGTCGATCTTTATTCTAACGCCTCTCTCTTTTTTGGGAATTCTGATTTCTAATACTCCTTCCCTAAACTTTGCCTTTGTTTCTTCAGTGGATATCTCGATTGGTAGTTCTAGGTCTAGCTTGTAGCAGGTCGCACTGACTCTACAATACCTTCTAAGCTCATACTCATAGCTACAAGGTGCATATACGTGAAGTTCATTTTTATGTACCTCTAGCTTGACGTTCTCCTTCTTGACACCTGGAAGGTCTACTGTCACTCTGAACTCGTCTGGAAACTCTTGGACGTCATACAGAGGTTCTAAACATCTAGATGAGACCTCGGATTCTTTAAGTCTCGTTAACATCCACTCTACCTCTTGGTCAATGTCACTTTCAATTTCCCTGATTATGTCAAACAGTGATTTTCTCCTGCGCATCAAGGCCATGCTCACCTAATATATTGGGGAGTTGTCTCGAGCTCTAAGCCCTTAGGAATCCTAGCCATACTAGCGGTTGTGCGGCGCATCAAATCTCTTAGCTGAATTTTCAATTTCTCTGCCTGCTCTCTAAGCGGATCTACTGAGACGTTAAGTCCCAGGAGCTTATTCAAGAATACTACTACCTCAGCAGCCGCGCCCGGGTCAGGATAGTTCATGTGGCTCTGAGCCAAAGCTACTAGTACCTTAACGCCTAATCTAGATGCATTCCGCAGTAATGCCGCTTTCATCCCAGTGATGAATCCATTCTCAAACTGGGTGGAATAGCC
The DNA here is from genome assembly GCA_964440295.1 of uncultured Nitrososphaeria archaeon. GTDB lineage: Archaea > Thermoproteota > Nitrososphaeria_A > Caldarchaeales > Calditenuaceae > CALIKS01. The sequence continues at coordinate 50,982 of CAYTRT010000005.1, read as the reverse complement.
GGTTTCAAGAGCCTTTCTTTGAATGTCTTCGTCATTTGAGACGACGTAGATCTCTGGTTTTTCAATTTCAAGCCTATTTGGCTCTGGTATACCGCCTACGCTGATTATGGTTGAGTTAAGGGCCTGCCCAATCTCGAGTATGGAGTTTGCTGTTGACCATATGCTTTGAGGCGGCACTGGGACGTCTGAAAAAACCATGCATGTCTCGTTGGGCCCATCTCTGCAGAGATATAGTCTGCATGGCTCCAATACTTTAGAACCCTGTATAGTGACTATTGGAGGTAGGTCTTCGATTTCAAGATACCCAACTAGTTCAGACTGCAGGTTAGAGATGAAGTAAGAAGACGCTATTGTGCCGACAAGCCCCACGTCAGGCAATCCCTCGATTAATGGCATTCCTTTACCCTTTATTTTCTCGTCGATTAGAAAGTTCTTATCTTTATTCATTTTACCCCTAGAACAATAATTTCGGCAGATAGGATATAACTATTTCGTACAAATATTGATGAAGATCCTAAAACCTAAAATAAAACGAAATAATAAATGGAGAGTAATGGTTATCCTCAAGGATAAGGATCGAGAATTTGTAAGGTCTAAGTTTGAAAAAGAACTTGAGGGAGAGGTGCGGATCATTTATTTTACGCAGGATTTTGAGTGCGAATACTGTGCCGAGACTGGAGAGCTACTAAGAGAGGTCGCCTCTCTAAGCAACAAGATTAGAATGGAGATCTATGATTTTGAACGTGACGAAGATAAGGCGAGGAAGTGGAATATCGATAAAATTCCGGCAACATTGCTTTTCGGCCAACGAGAATATGGGGTCAGGTTCTTCGGCGTCCCAAGTGGCTACGAATTCGCAACACTACTTGAGGACATGGTAGACGTCTCGAGGGGCATGAGCAGGCTTTCCCGACAGACAAAAGAAACATTAGCAAGCATTAGAGTGCCTGTTCACATCAAGGTATTCGTAACGCCAACGTGTCCCTACTGTCCTAGAGCTGTCAGGATTGCGCATCAAATGGCCATCGAGTCCGAATACGTGACTGCCGATATGATTGAAGCCATAGAGTTCCCACAGCTGGCAAATAAGTACGGAGTGATGGCCGTGCCCAAAGTCGTCATTAATGACGTAGTATCGTTTGAAGGAGCACTACCAGAGCCACAATTCCTCCACTACGTCATGCATGCAATTCAGCATGTCTAAATTAGATAAGAAAGCCGTGGCAAAAGAGATTGATAGACTATTTAATCTAGCACTGAGCTCTGAGGACGAACAATTAAAAAGATCAGCGATAAGACATGCAGTTGCGCTTTCTAGAAGTGTTAGAGTTAGGATACCGAAGAAATACTCACTACTCATTTGTAGAAAGTGCTTCTCGTTATTATCATCTCCAAAAAGCGCGAGGATTAGAGTGAGGAGAAATAGAAACTGGCTGATAGTTATAAGATGTTTAACATGCGGCGCCGTCAAAAGAATACCGCTTAAGCGCTAGCCTTTGTGTTCTGGCACCCTACCGAGAAGTGATATCCTCTCAACCAGACGACGGTTTTCCTCTCTTATCCTTTCAATCTCGTCCCTTAGTGCTTTATACTCTACGCCCTTCTCTAAGTTTTTCCTAATTTTTTCCGCTGCGTCTCTAGCAGATCGCCTGACCATCTCCATTAGATCGCTTTCAGCCATTTTTTCGAGAATAGGAATGACCTCAGGCGCCATGAGTTCTTTACACGCGGCCACTACTGCCTGTCTAACCCTATAGTTCTCGTCCCTCGAGTAATCTTGAAGTACTTTTATTACCTCACGCCTTCCGGGAAACTTGCCTAGAGACATAATTGCCGCGCTTCTAACAATGGTGGGCTTATCCTCGTAAGAATGCTCTAATATAGTCTTAAGGCATCTCTCATCTCCAATCTCAGCCAAACCTCTCAATACACCAATAGTAATAGCGTAGTTGTGAGATGGTTCGTTGATAAATTTTAACAAATATTCATAAACCTCTTCCCGCCTCATCTTGCCGAGACTAATAGCAGCAGATTGCCTTACATAATAACTCTCATCAACTTCTGCTAACACTTTTTTCAAGGCGTCACAGACTTTATCATCTCTATAATTGCCAAGTGCATCGCATATAGCTCTCCTTACCTTCGGGTGCTTAATACTACTCAAAGCACTAAGAAGTGCTTCTCTAGCAATTTCGGTGCGAGCCTCTCCCAGCGCCTTAGCAGCCTCAGCCGCAACTCCCCAAAAATCATCCTTAAGCATAGCCTGGCTAAGAGCCTCAACTGCCCTAAGATCGCCAATTGACCCCAGCGCTCTTGCAGCCAATACTTTGCAGTATACATGTTTATCGCTTAGAAGAATTTTCGCCCACTGTTCGGCTGTTCTTTGATATTCAATTGTTTTGAATGCCTCAAAAAATGGGTCAACACAAACATAGTCAGGTCGAGCATCAAGGTCAAATACATATACGGCTTCTCTTTCATTCAAATCGATGGTATGTTCTTTGATGGTCTCGCCTATTTTTATGTGTATCTTAAGCGGAAGAATATACGTGTTTAACGAGTCGTCGCCCTGAACCTGCTTTATTCTAATCAATAGCTTCTTGCTTTCGTCCTTCCACTCCTCCTCTACTTTGAGTGCTGGATGACCAGAATTATAAAAGAACTGCTCAAAAAACCACTCTAAATTTTTTCCTGAGACCTCCTCCATCGTCTTTCTAAAATCCTCTGTATCTGCTACGCCGTATTCAAATTTCTTTAAAAACTTGTTGAGACCCTTCCTGAAAGTTTCTTCACCGAGGAGTGATCGCAGCATGTTTAGTATTAATCCACCCTTAGGATATGAATGCGAGTCAAAAAGCTCGTTTGAGTATTTGTAGATGCGCATGACTATTGGACGTGCATATCTGTCGCGATACTCATTTAGATAATCATCCATGTCCCTGATGAGTTCATATATGAATTCTTGTTCTCCCTTGTCATGTCTTACGAATAAGTTCTCAAGCAGGGTTGCCATGCTCTCATTCAGCCAGATATGTGGCCAGTCCTTACATGTGACTAGGTCGCCGAACCATTGATGAGCTGCCTCATGTGCCACGAGTGGATCGCTCGAATAATCCATGTGTGCCTTTTCGTCGTGGAGTGTCAAGTCAGTCAAGGTAGTTGCCGTCACATTCTCCATGCCTCCGAAAATGAATTCGTGTACAGCTACCTGATCATACTTTGAGTATGGATATGGGTAATCCAAGTAATTTGAATAGAACTCTAAGATTTTTGCAGTCTTCGAGAAGCTTAGGTGTGCCTTATCCTTCCAGCCCCTTGGGACATAGTAGCCTAACTTCACTTTACCATACATCTCCTTTATTTCATCAAATACTCCTACAACGATGCTGAAAAGATAAGGCGAGCAAGGTTTATCGAGCCTCCAGTGCCAAACCGACCACTTATCATCGTTATTGACGCTGAGCAGTTCTCCGTTAGAAATAACAGTATACCCTCTGGGGACGTATGCGATCAGCTCGAAGGTGCATTTTATGCTTGGATGGTCAAGTATTGGCATCCAGTACCTATTATGCTCTGTCTCACCCTGACTCCAAACTTGTGGGGGCCTGTTTGGATGAGCTTTTGAAGGCAGAATAAAGTATAGTCCTTTACGTGGCTTAGCGTGGTATTTGATGAGCAGCTTTGGATGCTTGTCGGCTACTTGTATGTGGAGCTTATTTCCATCATATCGCCAGTCCTTTACCTCGGGCCTGCCAGATACAGAGTCAACCACAAGCTCCATGCCGTCAAATGAGACCCACCTAGTCTGCTCATTAGTTATCTCTAGATCAATTTCAGCCTCTCCATTAATAGATCTATCGTCTATGTCGAGCCAGAGAGATAGCTTATAGTGCTTTATCCGGTAGTCATAGCTGGGAGGATATTTAGCATCATAGTCAGGATAGACAAATCCCCTGCCAGGCTTGGCGAAAGGATAAATCGTCACCATGTCAAGAATAAACAAACTTAGATTATTTAAACTAATCCTCGACATTTCTTATTCAGAAGTGCAAATAATTGTAATAAAAATCGGTATAAATCTGAGCTTTGATAAGTGTCACTACAGCTGCGGTAGGTGTTTGATCTTGGCGTCAGTCTTGAAGGTAATTGATTTATGGGTCAGCGTGAATAATAAACAGATTCTAAAGGGACTAAACCTAGAGGTTAGACAGGGTGAAATAAGGGCCCTTATGGGCCCGAATGGCAGTGGTAAAAGTACTGCGGCATACGTGATTATGGGTCATCCAGGCTATGTCGTCGAGAGAGGTGATATAATGCTTGATGGAGAGAGCATTCTACCACTCCCACCGGACCAGAGGGCTAAGAGAGGCATATTCCTAGCTTTTCAGTCACCAGTAGAGATCCCCGGAGTGACCTTAGCAAACTTTCTAAGGAGAGCATACCTCTCAGTAAAGGCAAAGGATGATGAGGTAAAAAAATTATCAATAAGCGAGTTCCAGAACTTATTGAGTAAGAATCTTCAGTTACTACAGATGGATACATCATTCATCAGGAGATACTTGAATGAAAACTTCTCAGGAGGAGAGAAGAAGAGATCGGAAATCGTTCAGCTCACAACTCTAAGACCAAAAATAGCAATCTTAGACGAGACAGACTCCGGACTAGATATTGATAGTGTTAAGATAGTGGCTAGTGCAGTTGAGAAACTTGTACGTGAAGAAAACATGGGTGTTCTTATCATTACTCACTATGCGAGAATTCTAAACTACTTAAGGCCAGACTACGTTCACGTAATGTTTGATGGTAAAATCATTGCCTCTGGAGGATATGAGTTGGCCGAACAGTTAGAGAAGACTGGATATAAGGGATTCGAAGCAGGGCTACAGCAGTAAGACGGGCTAATTTTTAGAGTTTCTCCACTCAATGGCTAGATTTTTCATGGTTCTAAACACTTAAATTATGCCTATTGGTTTTGAGGCATTGATGGTTATGGAGCCCAGAATAATCCACGTAGTTGAAGAAGAAGAGGAATGGGAGGAAGAAGAGTGGGAAGAGGAAGAAGAATTCGAAGAAGACTTTGAGGAGGAAGAATTCGAGTTCGAAGAAGAGGAAGAGACCTAAAACGTAAAGACGCTGTATTAACATCAAAACATTTCCTTTTTTGGGTAATTTGTTGATTCATTCTTTCGGCAAGATTAAGACAGGTACAGTTACATCGTCAAGCACTCTTTGACTCACGCTTTTGAATAACTTAAGCCCAATCCTTCCCCAAAATCCTCTCGGCCTTCGAAATAATACCACCATGCTGTACCCACCATTCTTCACCTCCTCCACTATTCCTGACACAATGTCTCTGCTCACCGCTACTTTCACTTTGGTTTCATATCCATATTCTTTCAAGTAATCGCTCAACTCTTCGAGTATTTTTTTGTGTTTTTCAATCATTTTTATAACCACTTCATCATAAGTTGCAGTTGATTGAGGGAGCTCGATTATGTTTAACAAGGTGTAATCAGCTTCTTTCCATTGGAGAAGACGAAGCGCACTAAGAACTCTTCTATGATTAACATTCGTGGACACGGGGATTAAGACACGCCTCATGTCTCTTTACTCATGAGTAACTACTCCATCCTTTTTATGGATATGCAGGACTATAGAGGTTACAGTGCTTTTGATGCCTGGTATTTTCAGCACCTTGTCCTTAAGCAACTCTCGGAATGATTCTATGTTTGCTGTATTTATTATGGCTATTATGTCGAACTCGCCCGTTACTTCGAAGACGTCGAGCGCTTCTGGCAGCTTGGTTATTTCTTCTGCAACCTTTTCTAACTGGTTAGACTCGACGAATATGTGGAGGATCGCTTTTATTCCCCCTCTTAATGATCGGTTAGACATCTCGACGATCCTTAAACACTTACCTATATAATAATGTTGATTTTGCGTAGAGAGATGGACAAATCTATATTTATATGACACTCTATATTTGTATGGTATGCCTAAACTATATGAAAGGAATGTGCAGCAGCTTAGAGGAAGCTCCTACATCATAACTCTTCCTAAGGACTGGGTTCTTGAGAGTGGGCTGGAAAAAGGCGCATCCGTCCTCCTAGCTGTAGAGCCATACAATAATTAGGATAACGCCAGCCACAAGACAAGTAAAGAGAAGCGCCAGCTTCAGTGTTGATGAGATAAACGAAGACCAACTAGAAGACGCAGTAAAGTGGGCATTCATATCTGGCCTTGACGAGCTGATAATCACTCAAGCAGGGGGAATCACAAACAAGTCTAGGGGCGTAATTCGTAGATTAAGAATGATGATACCGGGAATGATCATTTCACACGAGGCTGACGAGAGAATCAAGATTGAGTTTGCCGAGTTGACATTCCATGAATTCACTCAGTGCTTAAGGACGTTTCTCCATTCGGTCGAGAGAACCCTGCTTACAGCTTCTAACTATTTAGAGAAGAAGGATGGTGAAGACATAGAGTTGTCAGCAGTTACCGAAGAAAGTATTGGGTATTCACTTATCCTATCTAGGTTTGTTGCAAAGTCGATTACCAGTCCTCTTCTAAATGTTTCTACCGTGAGAATTTACGGATTATCAACAATTGCAGTCGTGTCCATTGAGCTGATGGATGCTATGACGATACTAGTGGAATGCGTGAGAAGAAACAAATTAAAATCGATTGACGTGATAGGCCCAATAAAAGAAATAGCCGGCATTGTTAACAGAATAATCCAGTCAGTTAATGATTTGCAAAAAATCCAGGTGGCGAGTCAAGTATAGGATTTATGAATCAACTGAAACTAGTTGAAGAGAAGATTAGACAGCTTGAGCTAGACTCTGAGGTCAAAATGTTGTTGGCGAATATCAGCGAGAAAGTTAGAAATATGTTCAGGTTTATAACCAATTACTATTTAGTATCCGCTATCTATCCTGATTGACAACAAACATATCTATTACGACGTGGATTTTACTAGCCGAGTAGCTCTTAACGACTCTACTTGTTAGAATCTCTGTAGTAAAACCTAAGCTTGAATTAAGACTGTATATTTTTTGTTTTAGCTGTTCCATCTCGTCCCTCTTTACTAATTGATGTAGATGAATGATTCCGCCGGACTCTCCCAACATTTGCAATGCATGGGGAAGGAAATCAGCAATTCCGTAAAAATATCCCATAATGACTCTATCAGCCTTTGTCTTGAGCTTTGATGACAATTCTCTACAGTCTGATAGGTATGGCATGACTATATCTCCTACATTATTTAGTCTGATGTTTCTGACTAAGTAGTCATACGCTATTGGATTTATCTCTATGGCGTGGATTAGTCTGGGCCTTGCATGGACAGCTATCGGTAGTGTGAACTGCCCAACTCCTGCAAACATGTCAACAACTATTTCCCAGCTCCTAACTAGGCTAGCGACTCTCAGTCTCTCGAATAGGTTGCCTAGACTAAACATCAACTTAGACGGGTCTAAGCAATAATGCACTCCATACTCCGTATGCATGATCATTTCGGGCAATTTGCCCCATAGCAGCTCGACTTCAGGCTCCCGGTAGTCGCCATAGATTCCCCTGTATCCCAAAACAGCTACTACATGCGGATTACGAGTGACTATTTTCTGGACGATCTCTTCTAAACCTGGCTGTTTTATGTCTACTCGAACAATCGCTACGTTGCCTAATATTTTATACTTAATGGGCATCCTCCCCCAACACTCATAGCAAAAGTATCTTTAAATAATATCTCTTAACCATTATACTTGTTGAGTACGAAAAAACCAGTGAAAAAAGAGGCCGCGAAAGCAAAAGGGCCAGATAAGAAAATCGGAACAATAGTTGCGCCGCCGTTCTCCGAGTTAGAAGCCTTTGTCCGGTCGCAACCCTACATCACTCCCTACGTCCTCTCAGAAAAATATGGTCTAAGATTGTCGATAGCAAAGGATCTGCTCAGCTCACTGATGAAGAAGGGCATCATAAACTTAGTGACGGGCACGAATAGGGTTAGGATTTATGCACCAGTATCGCCTCAGACCCCCGCCACAGTTAAGCGTGGGGCCCAGCCAGCAAAGAAAGCAGAAGAAGAACCAGTCCAAGTAGAGGAAATTATTGCTAAGGAAAAAAAGGCCCAGAAGGGTAAAGGAAAGAAGAAAAAATGAGAATAGTTTAATCTCTCGCTTTAATTTTAACCCTGGCTCCTTGAGCAACACTACTAAGAGTTGAGAGTCCTTCTTGTACAGAGCCGATTTTTACTGACTGGAACCAGGCAGGTCTTTCTTCTAATAGAATAAGTATCGAATTATTAGCTGGCCAATATAGGATATCGCCCCTATTAATTTTACTTACCTGTTTTTCAGACCCCCTCATTATATCGACGTTGATGCTGATCTGCAAGGTATTTTCTTTAAGGACTGCGACTCCATCAATCGGTAATTTCTTTACGATTTCGTCGAAAGTCATGGGTGCTAAGTATCTCTTAAGCTCTCCCCTCGCGATGCCTATACCCTCTATCTCTATATCTATCCCGACGCTTAGCCTGTGTTTAGCTGTCATGTCTTTTGAGACTCCTTGGCCTCGGACTGAGACTGCTGATATATAACGGCGCCGATTTCCTGAGCTGTCTTCCTCAACTCATCCATCTTATTCCTAATTGATTGAATATCCCTTTTAGAGACCGCATCCTTGAGAGACTTCATTACATCCTCGATCTTTTTCTTCGTGTCTTGTGGTATCTTTTCACCAAACTCGCTGAGCGCCTTCTCAACGCTATAGATGAGCGATTCGGCGTCATTTATCAGCATGGCTTCCTCTTTCTTTCGTTTATCTTCCTCTGCGTATTTTTCAGCCTCCTTTATCATCCGCTCTATCTCCTCTTTAGACAGTCTGTGAGGAGCAGTTATCTTTACGCTCATCTCTTTGTTTGTCCCAAGGTCTTTGGCAGTTACTGTCAGGATGCCGTCAGCATTTATGTCAAAGGTGACTTCTATCTTAGGTACGCCACGCGGCGCTGGAGGTATGCCTGAGAGAGTAAACCTCCCGAGAGAGACATTATCGGCCGCCATGGGCCTTTCACCCTGAACTACATGGATCTCGACTGCCGTCTGAAAGTCAGTGGCAGTGGTGAAGATCTTGCTTCTTCTCACGGGTATTGTGGTGTTGCGCTCGATTATGGGCTCTACCAGCCCGCCGAGGACCTCTACTCCTAGCGTTAGTGGCGTGACGTCGAGCAACACTATGTCTTTGCCCTTAAGCTCGCCTGAAAGTATGGCGGCCTGGATAGCTGCACCCATAGCGACGCACTCCATTGGGTCAACACCTCTCTCCGGCTCCTTCCCAAGTGTTTTTTTAATGAATTCTCGGACAATAGGCATTCTTGTCGGTCCTCCCACGAGGATTATCTTGTCAATATCTTCAGGCTTGAGTTTGGCGTCGCTTAGAGCCTGCATCAACGGGCCTCTGCACCTCTCAATTATCGGTGAGACAAGCTCTTCAAGCTTAGCCCTGGTCAGTGTCATCGTAAGGTGCTTTGGTCCACTACTGTCATATGCAATGAACGGGAGATTAATTTCGGTCTCTAAAACTGACGACAACTCGATTTTCGCCTTCTCAGCCGCCTCTCTAATCCTATTCATCGCGACTGGATCCTTACTCAGATCTATGTTTGTTTCCTCCTTGAATTTCTGAAGAATGTAGTTAATTATTGCTTCATCCATGTCTCGTCCTCCAAGCTGAGTGTCGCCAGACGTGGCCTTTACTTCAAAAACTCCCCCGCCGAACTCCATAATCGTGACGTCGAGAGTACCGCCCCCAAAGTCAAATACAAGTATTCTCATTTCTTTCTCAAGTTTATCGAGGCCATAGGCCAGCGCTGCTGCGGTAGGCTCATTGATGATTCTGACGACTTCCAGCCCCGCAATGGCGGCTGCATCTTTTGTCGCTTGTCTTTGATTATCATTGAAGTAGGCTGGAACAGTAATGACTGCCTTCTTTACTTCCTCGCCAAGGAAGGCCTCTGCGTCTCTCTTAATCTTCTGTAACAGAAATGCTGAGAGTTGCTGAGGCGTAAATTCTTTATCATGTAGCTTGTACCTGTAGTCCGTGCCCATCTTTCTTTTGAATCCGGTGACGGTGCCCTCGGGATTGGTCAACATCTGCCTCCTAGCCGGCTCACCAACGAGGAGCTGCCCATCCTTAGTAATGGCAACATACGAGGGGAATGCCTTGCCATACATAGTTACGCCTTCACTACTAGGTATCATCGTCGGCCTTCCGCCTATGACGACGGCCGCCGCCGAATTACTAGTACCCAGATCGATACCAATAATCTTCTCAGGCACAGCTAATCACCCGACATATAATTAGTCCGCCGCTTAAATATAAAAACACCCTAAAATAAGTATAAATTTTCACAAAATCAAACAATGAGGCATAACAAAAAATATTAAGCTTCAATCCCACAAATTAAAAGTATGCTTTTTTACTCAGTGTGCTTATGTTCCAAATAGACAGTTAGGGATGCTAGTGTGGGGGTGCCCTAGCCCGGTAGGGGGGTGGCCTGCTAAGCCACTGGGCCGATGAGGCCCGCGCGGGTTCAAATCCCGCCCCCCACGTGATCCTTTTTCTCCAAAAATATTTTCACCGATAACTTCGACGTAGAATTTTTGTGTTCATGTTTTCGATGATTATAAAATTATCTAATTTAGTCGATGAGCTGATTTATGGACTTATCTATATTACCTTGCTAATTTTTAACTCACGCAGCGCGTCTATTCTTTTATTTCGTGCTTCCATTAATGCATCTATTTCATTTAAAATTCTATTTAGAACGTTGATGGTACTTTTTGAGTCTTCGGCGAATTTGCTAATTTGTGGATCGTTAAACTTTTGGTAACTTTCTGCAATATCTTCCTCGACGAGTATCCATTCGCTGATGGCTTCGCGAACTGAGTTGTAGTATCCTCGGACTACACTGTCCTCAATCTTTATTGCCTGATCAATAGTATTAATTTCTTTTATCACTCTTTCCCATCTCATTTCTTATTGTTCCAAAATTATATCTAAGTTGCTTATATAGTTTTTGGGCAAGAAATAATAAATCACTATTCTAAACGATTCGCTCCATAATTATCCATGGAGCAATGCCAGTCGCGAGACTTATAGTAGTTAGCAAAATGATAGGTACAAGCATCATCCGTTCATAGGTTACTCTCCCTGATCCACCCGGTCCTAAACTAATAGTATTTATCACTCTGTAGTAATAGCCAATCGATACAAGAATGTTCAAAACTACACCGACCGCTAGAACTATGCCTAGAATTGACCTGCTAAGTATCAACGAGTTTATAATTATTAATTCACTCCAGAATAGACCGAAGGGCGGCGACCCCATCATCGCTAAACTCAGCGCAGCGAATAAAGCTCCTACAGCTTTGTCGTTGCGGCCAACTCCAACTAGAGTGTTTAAGTCCGCCTCATCATATTTTTTACCAACCATTCCTACCAGCAAGAAGAGCGCAGACTTTACTATTCCGTAATTCCATAGATGGAATATTGCTGCGATAAAGCCAAGACTGCTTAATGTGGACAGCGAGGCCAACACATAGCCGGCGTGAGCTATCGAAGAGTATGCAAACAACCTACGAATGTTTAGTTGATACAACGCACTAAAGTTACCAACAACCATTGTTAGTAATGATAGTACTCCGAGAATCAAGCTTAACTGAGTAATCGACATCTCCGGGAGAGTTACACGTTGAAGTATCTTTATGATGGCGTAGAACGAGGTAGCCTTTGTTGCTCCCACAAACAAAGAAGTAACCGGAGGATGTGCTGATGAGTATACATCAGGCAGCCAGGTATGTAAGGGGAATACTGCAGCTTCAACGCCAAGACCAACTATAAGAATTAGTAGGCCAAGTTGACCAATACTTAATACACCAAGGTTTATTTTGGCTAAATCGCTTATCAATATGCTCCTTGTCTCGTTGTATATCAATCCTATGCCAAACAATGCGGTTAAGCTTCCAGTACCTGCGATTACGAGGTATTTTATCGCTGATTCAAGCGATAACTGATCCTCTTTGTTAAAAGACGCCAAGCCATATGCACATACGCTCATAGCCTCCCAAAAGAGAAACAAAGCTAAGAGATCACCAGCAACAACAACACCAATCATAGAGACTACAAAAAGAATAATCAGACTGAAGTAGGGACCGACATTATCAGTCTGGCTGATGTAAAACTTAGAGTATAAAACCACAAAGAGACTAATCAGCAGAACCAGTAATGTCAATACGAAGCCAGCGCTATCGATCATATACAAGGTCGAGAGAGCCGATTCCAGCGGCCTAATCGATAAATACTTACCATAGAGAGGCGCCCAGTTCATTAACAACAGCACAAGGGAGCTCAGAAGAGATGCAATGGATATGAGCGAAAGTATTGTTAATCGCCATTTTTTAAATCTGATATACATGGAGTCGACAATCATAACTAGCATAGCCGAAGTAAAGCACACCATCATTATGTTGATCAGCCACTCCATCACAAGCTACCACCCACAAACAAAGCCATTAAGACAATTATTGCGACAGCGACATAAACCATGTTTATATTAAGAGAGCCCGTCTGTATGCGCTTCGCCCAACTGTAAAGTGTTGGCATAATTCTATTGACTATTTTTAGATAAACTAAGTCGAGTCCAAATCCGAATAGCAGAACGGCCCTGAGTCTTATTAATAATTCAGAGCTGTTTACAAACTTGTCGAAAATAACTTTATATCTATTTATAATAAAGAAGGTTAAACAGAATGCAGGTATCAAAACTGACAAAGTGATGAATAAAGTTTCTAGTGATAAGTGAAGAGAAAAGCTGAAATCAACTAATTCTTGTACCGTTAGTAAGGGCCATGAAGCAAAGGTTAAGAACACTAATACGAACATTGGTGCTAGCATTACCACTGGCGCGTCGCTTGGAATACTTTTGATCTTTACATCTCCATGAAAAGCCCTGAAGAGTACCCTAAAGCTGTATATCGTGGTCAACAATGAAAATAAAGCGATAATAGATGTTAGGCCCCAGCCTCTTTCAAATGTTGCGGCAAGAATTGCATCCTTACTCCAAAATCCAATAAATGGTGGGAACCCGCTCATTGTTATGACTGCAAAAATAAAGCTGTAGTACGTGTATTTCATGTATTTCTTCAGACCTCCAAGCTCGTCGATGTTTCCAGTGCCGATAATAGTGATGACTGAGCCTGCGGCTAGGAATCCAAGAGCCTTGAAAATGCCTTGGCTTATTAGATGGTATATTGAGCCTTGCCAAAAACCTAGTCCGATTGAGTAGAACATCAAACCGATCTGACTTATCGTTGAGTAGGCCAATACTCTCTTTATGTCGGTAGACACGATTGCACAAAACGCACCCAACAGTAGGCTTGCTATTCCTACGCACTGAGCCAATAATAGTAATGATGGTAAATCAGCAAGTATTGGAACTAGTCTAACCATTAGATATACACCGGCATTGACCATCGTGGCCGCATGTATCAGGGCACTGACAGGAGTCGGCCCCTCCATCGCATCAGGAAGCCAGACATGGAGCGGGACTTGGGCCGACTTAGCCATCGCGCCAATCATAAACAGGAGGGGGATTAGTCCCATCATAGCTCCGAGTCCCGAGACATTTCTGAGGACATGAGTCGCGGCATCGATATTGGTGGTGCCCGTATATGCGTATGTCAGTATTATTGCAACCAAAAAAGCAGCATCGCCTATTCTGGTTACTAGGAATGCCTTGAAGCCTGCTCTCCTGGCGCTTTCACGCTCGTTGTAGAACGCTATCAATAATGCTGAACATATGCCGACCAATTCCCAGAAGAAGTAAAGCTGTATGAAGTTGCCGGCCATCACTAATCCCAGCATCGAGCCGATGAATAGCAATATGAGTGAATAGTAGCGAACATATGACTCAGAGTGAGCCATATATCCAACCGAGTATAGAACTATTAGGAACGATAGGAACGAGATAAATGCGGATAGCAGCACTGATATGCCGTCGATCTTAACCTCAATAAATAAACCCATTATTGATAACCAGCTTGATAATCTCTCAGTAGTTGGAGAACTGTAATTGACTACCGTCATTATGCTTAGACAAGCTGAAACAGCAGCTACAATACATGCAAAGCCCTCAACTAATCTTCTCCCAAATTTTGAAAGCAAAGGTACGAGTGGTGTAGCAGATAGGGGGAGAATCCACAAAAGCCAAGCAGCTATATTCATTGTCTCAGCCTCCTCAATTTATGAGGATCAAGCGTACCATACTTTCGATAAATCTGAATGATCAGGGCTAATCCCACTGATTCAACACTCGCTCCGACGAAGACCGAAAACAAAACAAGCGTATTTGCAAGGAGGTCAACTCCACCGCCTACGCTGCTCGTAAATAATGCTAGATTTGTTCCGAAAACTAGTATTTGGAAAGACATCAACGTCTTAATCAAATTTCTTGAGTAAAACATCGAAGCTATCGCAAGTAAGAATAGAATGATTGACGTTACGAATAATATTGATTGTTCAACCATTACTCCTCCCTCGTTCTTGATAGAAGATTCAATGCCGTCACCATGGAGGCGGCAAGTATGATGATTAGTATGAGAAGGTCCCAAGGCCTGTATGTCCATACGAACTCTAGTAATTCGCCATTGACGGGCACCCCACTTGAAACTGTAAGTTCTTTAGCGATGTTCAACCCTAGAAATACTGATATGGCTATGACGAGGATAATCGTTAAGATATACTTCTTAATGTTTCCTATTGAAAGATTGGCTTCGCCTGTAATCACAATTGTTACAAGCAGCATGACGGAAATCGCGCCTGCAAAAATGACCAAGTGTATCAGCGCTATTATGGCTGCTCCATAAATAATAAATATAATGTTTAACGCGATACTAGAGTAGAATAACAAAATCAAGGAAAGCGATACAGTCTTCGATAATAGAGACGTCACTGCAGTAATGATCAGGACTATGCATAATCCAAGTGTTATTTCAACTGACATGTTCTATCGCCTTCTTCATTATTAATGAATTCTTGTCAGATACAGCCAATTCAAACTCCTTGGTTAGGCGTAAAGCGTTAAACCTACAATCATCAACGCACTGTCCACAAGATATACAGTTATACAGATTGAATAATGGCCTCCTGATAGGTACTTCTCTGTCACCAACTTTCCTTTTTCCCAAGTCAATCATTGTTATAACTGAGGCCGGACATACTATAGCACAGACACCGCACCCTGTACATTTATCTGGATCGATGTCTAGCTTTCCCCTAAACCTCTCTGATACTTCGAGCTCCCTGAAGGGGTAGCTTTTCGTTATTGTGGTGTTGAATGCGGTCTTAATCATTTCAGGAATAGCGATTCCTAACTTCCTCCTCATGCTTCTCACCTAAACACGGTTATGATGAGTAGTTGTAGGAAGCTGAGCGGCGTTGTTATTGTCCATAGCAGCGACGTGGCCTGCTCTATTTTTATCCTGGCTAGCGCTGACTTAATTACGAATATCAAGAATCCCACTCCAAAAGTCTTTGCAAGAAATACTAGAAGACTCGCAAAACTCATTATGAAATCTTCTTGTATAGTCATTGGTAGTGTTGGTCCTCCTAAAAAAAGAGTAGTTGCGAGTGCGGATAAAAATACGTAGTTAAGATTCTTGGTGAGTTTTATGTAGGCTAGTGCCCGTCCTGAAAATTCTGTCATCCATCCCGCTACTATTTCGGTCTTGGCGCTTGGAATATCAAAGGGCGGCTTCTCTAGCTCAGCCAGCGAGACTATGAGGAATACGGCGAAGCTAATCGGCGCGTAAAAAATATACCAAATACTTGTCTGTGATGCTACTATTTTGCTGATTGAGAGGCTTCTCGCCAATAGGGCTGGTGCTAGGATGCTGAGAATTAGTGGGACTTCATAGCTTGTGTACTGTAAAATTAGTCTACCTATCGATATTATTGCATACCTACCGCTTGCTGCGTATCCTAGTATTGATGCCATCAATACTGAGAATGACAATATGAATAGTATGAAAAGCAAGTCATAGGTATGAGATAGAACGCCGGTTTCGCCCAGAACGGGAATAAAGACTGCACCAATGGCTGGGACGGAGAAATATAGGGGTGGTCCGTAAAGAAAGACGAACCTATCTGAATACCGTGGAATAATCTCTTCCTTGAGTATGAGTTTAAAGTAATCTGCGACTGGTTGTAAGAATCCTTTAGGGCCTGCAGTTAGCGGCCCTACTCTGCTTTGAATCTTCGCTGCAGTTTTACGTTCAAGCCACTCAAAGGCGAAAGCTATCCATACAAAAAATGTTAGTCCAGGGAAAACTAGAAGTTGGAAGATCCATGAAATCATTTTCTACTCACGCTTGTTATTTTTATACCATTCTATGCCATATCTTCTAAGCTGTTCTCCATTGATCTGCCATTCCTTCCCCTCGTCAAGGTCAATGACGGTTAGTCTGTCCATGCATCCAAAGCAGGGATCCATACCCGTTAATACGACTGGGACATCGGCTAGAGTGTGCCCCTTAAGCATCTCTGTAGCAGTTAGAATGTTTGCGAGCGTGGGCGTCCTAATTTTTACTCTTGTAGGCTTGTTTCCTCCGTCGGACCTCACGAAGTAGAAGAGTTCTCCCCGAGGCGCCTCTACGTGTCCCATTGCGTCACCCTTAGGTATTGTTCTGGGTACAGTAGTCTTGACTGGGCCAGGCGGGATAGCCGTAATCGCGTCTAGTATCATTCTTATCGAGTCTTCTATCTCTTCTAATCTCAAGTTTAGCAGGGAAAGTATATCTGAGTCGGTCGAAGTCTTCACTTCCGGCACTATCTCGTCATAAGCAGCGTACGGATCGTCAACTCTCACATCCCGTTTAAATCCCATACATCTCAAGAGCGGCCCAACCGGACAAAGCCTGATAGCTACGTCTGGAGAGATCCAGCCAACACCCTTAGTTCGCGTCAAAATTGTGGCTTCGGTGTTCACGATCTCTTTGTAGAACACTACTCTTTCTGACAGATACTTCATGGCGCTCTGTACATGTCTCTCGATATTTTCGGGCAGGTCCCTCCTGACACCGGTGATGGTGGCGTATGACTTATGGACCCTATTTCCTGTTATCATTTCTATTAGGTCTAAGACACGTTCTCTGTCTCTCCAGATCCACATGAAGAGCGTGTCAAACCCTGTCCAATATCCGACCAAGCCTAGCCACAATAGGTGGCTGTGTATCCTCTCCATCTCCGCGATGAGTAATCTAATATATCTTGCACGTCTAGGTACTTCGTACTCAGTCAGGCTCTCTACTGTCTGTACGAATCCTAAACTATGGGCAAAACTGCATATTCCACAGATCCTCTCCACCAAGTAAATCGCCTGTACCCATGTCCGGTCCTGTGTAGCTCTCTCTATTCCTCGATGCGCATAACCTATACGCGGAATTATCTGTACAATTTTCTCACCTTCGAGAATTATCTTGAAGTACTCGGGCTCTTTTAATGCTGGATGAACTGGCCCGAACGGCACTAACCCCTCGGGCGAGTACTGAATTAAGCCCGCCGTCGTTTCTTTTACAGTCTTCTCGATAGATTCATCGCTACTCAAGCCCCATCCTCCTCCTTATTTCTTCGGGATTAGCCTCCTTTCTAAGAGGCGGCGGCAAATCAGATGGATACGTGTCTGGCAGGAGTAGACGGCCCTCCATGAGCGAATTACCTTCAAAAATCACACCTAACATGTCATGAACCTCCGCTTCGTAAAAAATAGCTCCCGGAACGACATTTGTAATGGAATTTATTCTTGGGTTTGTTTTCTCTATCCTAACGAGGATGTTGACGAAATTATGTTGACCCCAAAAATGATATATGATGCATATCTTTTCTCCCTCATCAATGCCGGTAATCGTAACTAAGTGGTGAATTCCCAACTTAGTAGTAATAAATCTACATGTCTCAACAATCTTATCAGGGCTAGTTTCGATCATTATTCTATTTTTCTCTTTACTGATTTTAACGTCCTTCAGTTCATAAAATTTCGAAATCCATACCTCACTCATTTTCAACCCCCTCTATTTTATTTCTTAACTTCATTAATCCATAGATAATGGCCTCAGGCCTTGGGGGACAGCCTGGAATGTATATATCGACAGGGATGACCTTGTCTACGCCATGACTAACGTTGTAGCATCCCTTCATTACTCCTCCTCCCCCTGCGCATGCACCAAGTGCAATTACATACTTGGGCTCCGGCATCTGTTCGTATATCCTTTTCAACCTTTCACGCATTAACGGATTGACCGTCCCAGTCACTACGAGCACGTCTGCATGTTTAGGGCTTGGGACAAGCTGAGCCCCAAGTCTTTCAATGTCATATCTAGGTGTAAGGGAAGCAACGAACTCTATATCACAGCCATTACAGGATGCTGCATTTACATGAAAGAGCCATAGTGAATTTTTACGAGCCCAAGACTTAAAACTAATTCTCATATTCTAACACCTCCAGCAGTCACTAACCACCAGACGGAGATGAGTATTACAGCTGCTCCTCCAAGTAGATAAAACACGACATTACTGATGTTTGGCGACAAATAGGAGCCCACAAGTGCTAAAGTATAGCTTTCTGCGACTAGGAAAAGAGCAGCAAAGATGAAAAGTTCAGATCTGTAATGTCCTCGTGGAGGAATATTTTCCTCTCCACCCATAAAGGGCTCACATTTAGGATCTTGACCCGAGACTCTCCTACCCGCAAATCCAGCAATCAAATAAACAATTAGATTACAAATCACTATTAGGACTACACCGATAATTACTAGATACTCGCTAGTCATGAGATTCACACCTAACAATTCTATATAATTCATCAATAATGTAATCGGCCACAGTTTTAATGAGTGGTGATAAACCTTCTCCTACGCTTAAGTCATAAGGAACAACTCCTAACAAATATGAATTATCCAGCATTAATCTATACTCAAGCAGTACTTTTAGTGGAATGTTATGCGTAGCAAAAAATCCATATTTCGCTGAGGACAAGCTAGTAAATACTATTGATCCAGGCTGATTATTCGTCATGACGGCGTCAAAAAAGATTACTGTATCCTGACTTGGTATTCGGTGAATGATTGTCTCAACATTAGGCTTAGCAGCGTGTATTTTTACGTGCGATGGGAGATTATCCTTCAGCATTTTTCTCAACCTATTCAAGATGTATATCCCAACTCCATCATCACGCTTCAAACTGTTACCAAGAGGTATGAGATGGACAACACGCTTACCATAATTCTTGCTTAAAACATCATTGAACTGGTTAATCCAAGCATCCACATCTTAATATTCGATTATTTACAATATTAACCTTGTTTAAATAAATGCAAACAATTTATTTGCATCGATATGTATGCATTTATATTTTTATGCAAATAATCCTTTCTTTACTATAAATTTTATATTGTCTTGTGAAATTTAAATTTGGTTGCGAAGTTTAAATAGCACGCTTAATCACGAACGTAATTATTTTCTTCTTCAATAACTGCTGCGACAATTCATCCTCAGGTCCCTTCTCAATAGCGGCTTTTTCAGTAAGTCTCTTAATGTATGCCACTGCATCGACTTTATTGATAGTGGATTCTGTCTCAACCGTCTTTACCAACTCACCAATTTTAACAGAGGTTGATACTTCATAGCCATGGCTCCTTAGCTCCTTTGCAAGTTTCTCCAGCTCTATTTGTGTTTGTTCTTTGATATATTCAAGCTCGTCTAGTTTTACCTTGTAACCAAGTTTTGAGGGGTCGATGACGCTTAGAAGCCTGATAACAAATCTATTATCAAGATTCTCTAGAATTGATTTTTTCACAACCTCTAGCTCTTCGAATGGCCTCACCAGCAGGATTATATCCATTTTATATGCATGCGGCGTGATTAGCTCCAACCCTGCCCTACTGTCAATTATTGGTTTTCTAATCTTCCTTCTGTACAATACGTAGATGCATAACCCTATTCCTAACCATGAGAAACCCGCAATTCTCGCCAGTGGATGAAGCAGTACGATGAGTATCCAGAGTATGACCGTGCTTACTAGCCCAATAGTACCCAAGATGGGTAGGTCTACATTTCTTCCCCTTATTCTGATATTAACGTTAAATGGCATCTTCCATGGCCTATATACGTTGTTATCTTTGATTCTTAATGCAATAAGGCTTAACATCAATATGATGTATCCCAGGATTGCTCCGAAGTTGTATAGACTTGCTAAAAATGGAATGTCGCCTGGCAAGCATAGTAACAGGCCTATCAATCCAAAAAGCACTATTGTCCTACTAGGAGTTCTAAAAGCGGGATGTATGTTGTAAAGCCACCTAGGAAGCAACAAAAATTTGCCCATACTGGCAACAAGCCTAGAGGCGCCGATGAGACCAGTGTTGGATGATGCCAAACAAAGTACAAAGGCTGCAATCGCTACAAATGATGCGAGATAGGAGCCAACAAGAGGGTAGCTATTAACCATCGTAGCAACAGGATTCTCTATGGATCTTGCAAGCACCTCCCAGCTAAGTGAGCCGGCAGCTAGTATTGAGAAAGAAACGACCGACACTATAACCACAATCACTGAAAGCTTTGCCGCTCTAGGTATCCATTTGTATGGTCTTTTTGTCTCTTCTGCTGCCTGTGCTATTGACTCGATACC